>NZ_JBAMHQ010000001.1:608260-912391 GCF_037081775.1 Haladaptatus sp. ZSTT2 | reverse complement strand
GTCATACTATCATCGTAGCTGTGGAAGCGATGCTTCCGAAGCGTTCTGCGACCTCACGCCCGATTGGACCTTTAATCTCGGTCCCGCGTGGGTCTTCGTTCTCATCAACGATGACGGCGGCATTATCCTGGAACTTGACGCGCTGCCCGTCTGGGCGGCGAATCGGTTTCCGCTGGCGGATAATGACGGCCTCGAGGACCTGCCGGCGCATTTCCGGGGTCCCCTTCGTCACGGAGACGGTCACCTTGTCCGCGAGCCCCGCTTTGGGGTGGCGGTTGATGGTGCCCGAGTAGCCGGACACGCTGATGACTTTGAGTTCGCGTGCGCCGGTGTTGTCGGCACACGTGATAATCGAACCCTTCTCGAGTCCTTGCGTGATGTCTGCCTTGAGAGCTTTCATCAGGCATCGCCTCCTGTTGTTTCGACCACGACGTGTGCTTTCGTCTTCGAAAGCGGTCGTGTCTCTGCTATACGAACCGTGTCACCGACTTCCAGACCCAGGCACTCTGGTGCGTGGGCCGGGATGCGAGAGCGTCGTTTCATGTACCGGTCGTACTTTGGTACTTTCACGTCGTACTCTCGTTCGACGATCACGGTTTTCTCCATATCCGTCGAGGCGACTTTGCCTTCGAGCAGCTGTCCGCGTACGGCAAGCGAGCCGTGGAACGGGCAGTTCTCGTCGGCGCAAGTGGCCTCCGGTTCTGGTACGTTCAGTCCTAACGCCATTTGGAATCTCCTGTAGTTTCTGTGCGAAGAGCAGGGTGTGAGAGCAGTCGGTCCCCATCCACCGTAACGTAGGCCACATTCTCGCCTGCTGGTTTGAATGCAGTCCCGGCCTCCTTGCGGTCGGCCGCAGCTTCATCTATGGGTCCAAACTCGAGTGTCGAGGCCTGCTTTGGCACGTGCTTCGTCCGAGACCCCACGTCGATGCTGAGCATCTGGGTGGTTTCGCCCACCACACGCCCCGCTATCCCGACTACGTCGGGGTTTGGGGCAGCAGCGACCCGCACGTGCAGGCCGATGAGTTCGTGTCGTGGGAGTGTCTCGGGGGTCAGCATTCCTTATTCCTCGTCTGCGTCGCCTTCCTCCGCCTGAATCGTCTTGATTCGGGCGATGGTTCGGCGAAGTTCTGAAGTTCGACCAGGGTTCTCAGGCGCGCCACCGGCGGCCTGGATTGCGCGGTCGTTCAGTAGTTCGGTTTCGAGTTCTTCGAGTTCCGCCTCGCGCTCTGCGGGCGTCATGTCGCGAATCTCGTCCGTGTAGAGAATCGCCATTATTCCTCGTCCTCCTCTTCGTCATCGTCTTCCATCTCAGAGAGCAGTTCTTCTGCTTCCTCTTCGACGGCTTCGTCGAGTTCGTCGAGCTCTTCTTCTTCGGCGTCCGCCTCCTCACCGTCTGGCGAGGTCGGGGCAGCGCCTTCTTCGGCTTCGACATTCTCTTCGACGATTTCTTCCTCGGCGACCTCGGCGGCCTCCGCAGGCGTCTCTGCTTCGTCTTCGAGTTCTGCTTGCTCGTCCTCCTCGGACTCTGCGAGCAGGTCTTCGACGCCGTCGTCGTCAGACTCGACTTCAGGTGCGTCTTCGACATCCACGTCGTCGTAGATTTTGAAGTCGTCTGGCAGTCGGGCCTCTGGTGGGATGATCTTCACCGTGACGCCAATCGTGCCGAGTTTCATGACGGCGACGCCCTGACCCTCGTCGACGATGGCTTCTGCGGGTTCACCGTTGTGCTTGATGTAGCCACGGTTGAACTTCTCCACGCGCGAGCGTGCGCCGGTGACCTTCCCGGAGAGGACGATTTCTGCGCCGAGTGCGCCTGCGTCCATGATGCGGTCGATGGTCGTGTGACCGGCTTTCCGGAAGTACCAACCACGTTCGAGCGCGTTGGCGAGGCGGTCTGCGACGATCTGGGCGTTCAGGTCTGGTTCTTCGACTTCCTGAACGTCGATCTGTGGGTCGTCTAAGTTGAAGCGGTCTTCGAGCTGGCGGGTGACCTTACGGATGTTCTTCCCGCCTTTCCCGATGACCATCCCGGGCTTCTCAGCCTTGAGGATGATCTGGGTGCCCATCGGCGTCTTGGCGACTTCCATGCCGCCGTAGCCTGCGCGAGCGAGCTCTTCGCCGAAGAACTCGTCGATGGCGGTACGCTGGAGACCGTCTTCGATGAATTGGTGTTCGTCTGCCATCAGTTTTCAACCTCCTCGACGATGATTTCGACGTCAACCTGTGGGGTGTTCCACGCGGTGGCGCGGCCCATGGCACGCGGTTTGCGGCCGGGCACTTCGCCAACCTTGTGGGCGGCGATGTGGATGATCTCCATCGTCTCGCCGTCGAAGCCCTGGTTGCCTGCGTTCGCGGAGACGTTTTCGAGCAGGTCGAGGAAGGCCTTCGAGGCCTTCTCTGGGTAGCGACCTGCGTCCCAACCGTCGATGTCCGACCGGTGACCGACGCCCGAGTTGTGGGACTTAAACGGCACCGAGCGCTTGCCTTCGACGACCTCTTCGAGGTACTCGATGGCTGCGCCGACGGTCATGCCCTTGATTTCGCGGGCAATCTCCTTGCTGTGCTTGTGACTCATGTGACGCTCCCGAAGCATCGCTTTCGCCGTGGTGTCCGGGTCTGCGTCCACGCTGTAGCTGATTCCCATGGTTTACTTGAGGGGCACGAACTTCGAGGAACGGGTTGCCCCGATACCAGCCTGTCCGTGGGTAACCGACTTGCGCGTGAGCTGGAACTCGCCCAGATAGTGGCCGATCATTTCCGGCTCAATGCGCACGCGCTCGAACGACTGTCCCGTGTAGACCGAGAACGTCTTGTTGACGAACTCGGGGAGGACAGGCATGTTGCGCAGGTGCGTGCGAATCGGGTTGTTGGCCGACTCTTGCGCGTCTCGGTTAGCTGCCTTTTCCATGAGCTTCTCCTGCTCGATGGACAGGCCGCGTTTGATACTTCGCCGCATCCGTGCGGGGAGCAGTTCCGCAACTTCGTCGAGCTCCATGTCCTGCAGCTCTTCGAGCGTGTGACCGCGGTAGGTGAACTCACCCTCACGGCCGGTACGGTAGTCAGAACTCATTTGGAACCTCGCTTTCTGCCAGTGCGTTTGGACGCGATGTCACCGACCTTGCGGCCCGGTGGTGCGTTACGCGAGACGGACTTTGGCCGTCCTGGGTGCTGGCGGCCACCGCCACCGAATGGGTGGTCGACGGCGTTCATCGCAACACCACGGACGCGTGGCCACTTCGACCCGCGTGCCTTCATCTTGTGGTACTTCTTCCCGGCTTTGACGACCGGTTTCTCGGTGCGGCCACCACCAGCGACCACGCCAATCGTGGCGCGACACTGTGGGTCAAGCCGCTTGATTTCGCCACTTGGCAGTTTCACGACTGCGTTCTGGCGGTTGTGGGTGATGAGCAGCGCGCTCACACCAGAGGCGCGAGCGAACTTGCCACCGTCGCCGGGCTGGCGCTCTACGTTGCACACCGGAATCCCCTCAGGGACTTCGGCGAGCGGGAGCGTGTTGCCGGGCTTGATTTCGGCGGTGATGCCGACTTGGACGGTGTCGCCCACACCGACGCCTTCTGCGACGAGGATGAGACGCTGGTCACCGTCTTCGAATTCGACGGCGGCGACCGGTGCGCTCCGTGCTGGGTCGTGCTCGATGTCGACGACCGTGCCGGAGATGACGTCTTTGTCCTCGGTTTTACGGTGAGAGAGCTCTGCTTTGTATCGGTGCGATGGTGCCCGGAACGTGGGCGTCCCGCGACCGCGACGTTGGCCAAGAATTCTGCGTCCCATGGTTAGAACACCCCAATTCGTGAGGCGACTTCTTGGGCGTCGTCGTCGTCAGACAGCGACACCGTCGCTTTCTTCGTGCCCTTCGGGGTCACCTGCGTGTTGACGGAGGTGACGGACACGTCGAAGCGCTCTGAAATCTCTGCTTTGATCTCGTCCTTGTTCGCGTCTAAGTCCACGATGAACTGGAGCTTGTTGTCGAAGTCCATGGCGTTCATCGCCTTCTCGGTCACGTACGGGTACTTGATGAGGCTCATCGGTTTGCGACCTCCTCGATGGCGCTTTCCGTCCAGATGGTGAGGCGACCGGCCTGCGTGCCGGGCGCTAAGTCCTCTGCGGACACGTTCGCCGCGGTTGCGACGTCTGCGCCTGCGAGGTTGCGGGCGGCCTTCGACGGCTCGCCTGCGGTGACGAAGAGGATGGACGTTGGACGGCGGTATTTGCGACCGCGCATCTTCCCTTTGCCTGCGCGAACCTTACGGTTCTCTGCGCGCTCGATGTCGGCGTCGACGCCGAGTGCCTCGAGCAGTGAGACGACTTCCTTCGTCTTGAGCAGGTCTTCGAACTCGTCAGAGACGACGAGTGGGAGCGCGACATCCTCGTCGAACTGGTGACCGCGCTCGGCCACGAGTTCTGCGTCAACCGTCGCAGCGATTGCGCTGCGGACGGCGAGTTGGCGCTCTTTGTCGTTGATGTTGAGCGAGCGGTCCTTTTCGGGTTTCGGTGGGTGCGCTGGGCGACCACCGACGGCCTGTGGAACGCGACGCCCGACGCCGTTCTGGCGTGGGACGTGAGCCATACCACGGCCACTACCCATCGATTCCGCGGGCGTTCGGAGCCCGGCGTATCGGTCGGAACCGTAGTCCTGTTTCCGGTTTGCCTGAGCGGCGAGGACAGCGCGCTTGATGAGGTCGGGACGGAACTCCGTCTCGAACACCTCAGGAAGGTCAAGCGAACCGGCCTCAGAGCCGTCCAGACTGCGAATTGTTGCCTTCATTATCCTTGGTTCGATGCGGTGGAGACGTAGCGCACCTCAGGGTCGAGGCGCGGTTGGTCGTTCGGTCGGACGGCTGGTCTAAAGCGCAGGAGGCGCTTGTCTGGGCCCGGAAGCGAGCCTTTGACGAGCGCGTACTGGCCGTTGACTTCGCCGTAGCCGACGAAGCCGCCATCGACGCTGGCATCGTCGCCATCGCCGAGGGCGATGAGACGCTTGTTCAGCTCGGTGCGCTGGTGGTAGCCCATCTGGCCTTGCTGTGGAACGGTCGAGCGAACGCGGCTCGGGTTCCATGGGCCGAGGTTACCAATGCGACGCCGCCATCCCTGGCGGGCGTGCTTGCCCTTGCGTTTCTGGACGCCCCAGCGCTTGACGGGCCCTTGGGTACCTTTACCCTTGGTGATCCCGCCAACGTCGAGGTACTCACCGGCGCGGAAGACGTCGGACATCTCGTGGACGCCGCCTTCTGCGATGAGTTCGAGTCCGTACTCGGCGCGCTCTTCGATGGAACCGCCGCCGATGCGGGATTCCATCACGTCAGGGCGCTTTTTGGGGACGCCGTTGATGTCGGACGGAACGGTGTGCGTGATGACACGCAGGTCCGCGACGTTTCCGGCATCGAGGGCTTCCTGCAGCTCTTCTTTGGCGCTTTCATCTTGCTCGCCTGGGACGTCCAGGACACGGGAGAGTTCCGGGTGGAACTCATCGGTCCAGACCTCCGTCAGCGGACGCTTTCCATACGGCGTTTGTTCGTAGGCACGGAGCGCGACGGCGCGCATTGGCGGCGTTTCCACGATGGTGACGGGGACGGTTTCTTCCATCCCATTTCGAGGCGACTCTGCCTCGTCGTTAATCATCACCACGTGGGTCATGCCGGCCTTGTAGCCTGCGAAGCCTTGCAGTGCGGGCTGACCGTCGTCTGCTGGCCAGGAGCCGAACCGCGGGACTTCACTTGCCGCGCGTTTTCGCGGCCCGTAGCCCAGCGAACCTTTGCGTGGTCTGCTTGGTTGTGGCATCGTATCACTCTTTGAGTGTCAGGCAGGCAAGCACGGCGAACAGAGCTTCTTCCGTTCGCACGGTCTTACTGCCTTGATTCGGGATCGCATTGAGCCAAAGGTCGAACCGGCTGGGTGCGCCTGATTCGACACGCGGAGAGTCCGCGTCTGTGTCCCAGATCCCGCTCCGGTGAGCGGCGATCTCAGCTTCCTCAACGCCGAAGATTTCCACAAGCCCTCTATCGGGCGCTCCGAACACGATGGTCGCTCCATCGGTTTGGAGGCGTCCGGCCAGGACTCCGAGTCGCCCCACGGAGAGTTCTTCCCCGTGGCGCGAGGTTGCAATGCAGAGTCCGGCGTCCTCACGGCCGAGTGCTTCTGGGAGGTCCATGCGAGAGACGGCAAACCCGGGAGGGGTTTCGTCCACGATTTTCGCACGGACCGGACGTCGCGAAGAGATCCTGATGGTCACGCGCTCCCCCACATCAGGTGCCTCCATCGATGGAGGCACGATGAGGGAGATCGGGTGTTGCAAGCCGCAATTGACCCGAACGCGCCCGTCAGGTCCGACCTCGGTCACGATTCCCTGTCTTATCGACTCCGAATCGTCTGATTCGGAGCCGGTCTGTGTCGCGGTGCGAAGCGGGGGGAGAATGCCCGCATACTGCAACTCGTCGCGCTTGCCCCACGCCTCCTTGCGGAGATAGGGGGGCGTCGCAGCGTACCGAAGTACGGTCTCGACGAAGTCGCCTCCCCATCGATTCTCCCCTGCTTCGTCGGGGAAGATGGTCACGCGGTCCACGTTGAACACGGTAGCCGCGCGGGCGACGTAGCCGATTTTTCGAGTTGCCTCGCGTTTGTCCTCGGCCTCTCTGACGAGAGACGAGGGGACGAGGATGCTGACAGTCATACTGTCCGCATTCGCGCCTCGACACTAGACTGTGGCGATTGTACCGTATCCGGTGTTAAAAAGCCCTCGCTTCGTCTGTGGGCGTGTGAGGGCCTGACACTCACGTTTCCGTGAGTTTTGGCACAGTTTGGTTCGCCCCGCCCTCACACGATTTTCGCCCCTGATTCGCAACTCTTTTATTCCATCCTCTACCTCTATTCGAATGCAGTCGAACGCCGAAACAGGCACGCGCTGATAGTGTAGTGGTATCACGTGACCTTGCCATGGTCACAACCTGGGTTCAAATCCCAGTCAGCGCACTTCTACCGAGAACAAATCCGTGAGCGACGCTTGCGTCGCTCACACTTCGGTTCGAGGGTGTATGCGGTACACTGGGATTTTGAACTAAGGAGCAAATCTCTGATTTGCGACTGGCGTTCAAATCCCGAAGCGGTCGCAGACCGCTTCGACGTTCGCAATTCCTTCGGAATTGTTGACCACTGATGCGACTTCGTCGCATCGAGGCTCGCAAACACTCCGTGTTTGCTCACTTCCGGAGCAACGCAGTTGCTCCGACGTTCGTGAAAGCTGTGCTTTCACTCACTCCCGCTCTTTCGTCCCATACTGCACCAGAAACACGATGACGCCGAGAATTCCGAAAAAGCCGTATACAACTCCTCTAACTTTCGGGTTCGACAGTTCACGACGCGTCGACTCGGTATAGACGTAGTAACCCACGGTTGGCCAGAAGATGAGCAGATACAGGCCAATGCGGATTATCGCGCCATTCCCAGCAGTGAGCCAGTCCACACTCCTCGTTGGACGTGTGACACTATTCACTCGCACGCGTGCGTGGCTGTTCGCGTGCGAAACTAATATTTATAACGTGAAACCGCCGGTCCTCAGTCGTCGTCCGCTTCGAGCGCGACTTCCTGTGGAACGCCATCGACGGTGACTCCGCCGGTGAGTTGGCGGTACGGGTACGGCATGTCGATGCCTTCTGCGTCGAAGCGCTCTTTGACGGCTTGGACATATTCAGACCGCGTGCGTACGAAGTCGGCGCGGTTGGGGTCCTTTATCCAGAACCGCGACTGGAGGCCAACGGCGCTGTCGCCGAGTTCGGTGACGCGCACCGACGTAGGTGGGTCGTCCAGAATGTCGTCGTTCTTCTCGGCTTCTTCGATGATGATGTCCGTCGCCTGATTGATGTCGTCGTCGTAGCCGATACCGAAGACGAACTTCTGGCGGAGCGTGTCGAAGGCGACGGGGTTGATGAGCGGGTTGTTCGCGAGGTCTGCGTTCGGGACGGTGATGAGCTGGTTGTCGAACGTCTTGACGCGGGTGACCCGGAGGTCGATGTCTTGGACGCGCCCGGCATAGCCGTCCCACTCGATCCAGTCGCCGATTTCGAACGGCTTGTCTTTGAGGATGAACAGCCCGGCGACGAAGTTGCTGAGCAGGTCTTGGGCGGCGAAGCCAAATGCGAGGGCCAGTGCGCCGCCGAGGGTTGCAAAGGCGGCAAGGAACGCACCGAACCCCGCGACGGTGAACGCAACCGCGAGCGCGAAAAAGAAGGTGAGTACGCCGACCACCTTCTCTGCGAGGTTTGCAATCGTTTCGTCGAACCCGCGTCTGTCCATGGCGCGGCTGGCGAGCGGCGCGAGGATGACGCGCCCGATGAGGTAAACGACGACGAAGGCAAGGATGAAGGCTGCAATCTTGCCAAGCAGGCCTGCATACTGGGCGATAATTCCATCTACGGTCGTTGGAACCCCTACCTGTAGTATCATTTCTGTATATCCGTCGGCAAGGACTAGGCAGATAAAATACTACTGGCTATCTGTCACGAATCACTCGTCTTCTCGCGGCGACCAGCGAATCTCGAAGCCAACGGTGCCGTCGCCGAGATGCAGTGGCGAGGCCGTCGTGTCTGCGTTCACGTTGAGCGGGCGTGGGAGGGTGATTTTCGTCCCGTCTGCGGTGACGATTAACTCGTCTATGTCCTCGCGTTTGAGGAGGGTTTCCAGTTCGGTGAGCCGTTCGGTGAGGTGTGTGCGGTCGATGTCAGTCTGCTTCTCGACGGGGCGCACGCCGCCGATGACGGGTTCGATGTTCACATCTTTGCTCCGATTCGAGAGGACGGCGTTGATAGCTGCGCCCACGAGAATGACGAGGCCGCTGAAGTAGAGCCACGTCAGGAGGATGATGATGCCGCCGATGACGCTGCTCTCGTTGCCGCTGGTGTAGAGGCGAAACAGCGACTCAAAAATGACGAGACCCACGGCGGCGAACCCGACGCCGGGGAGCACTTCGCGCACCGACACGTCCGTGTCGGGGAAGATGTAGTACATGGGGAAGAAAGCGAGTGAGAGGCCGACCACGAGGATGGCACGCTGGACAAGCCAGCGAACCGCGGGCGACCCGAACGCAGGGAGGCTCGTCTCGACCCAGCCACCCACGAGCAGCGCGACGGCCACGGCGACGAGCACGATGAGGCCGTCGCCGAGCGAGTCGAAGAACGTGTTCTCGGCTTCGGTTTCGTAGATGTCCGAAAAGGCGGTGTCGAGCCCGCGGAAGATGCGGAGCGTCCCCCAGATGAGCACGACAATCCCGATGATGGACAGGCCCGTCGAACTCCCACCGGTCTGGAGTTCGGTGATGAGAATGTCACCCGCATCTTCGGTCAGGACTGCCTGCATCAGGCGGCTGAATCCTTCCTGTAAGGTTTGGTTGCCGACCGTCGAGATGACGGCGGTGACGAGCAAGAGGAGCGGCAACAACGACACGAAGGCGTGGTAGGCAATCGAGCCTGCCATGAACGTGATGTTCTCCGTCCGAATCTCGTGGACGACGGCGCGGGCCACGGTGACCGGCCGGTCGAGGCGCGCGTTCATACACCTATCACGTCACCATCCCGGAAAAACACGATGGCGAGGACAACGGTTTTGCGGCTGGCGGGTGCGCTCTCTGCCATGACCGTCGTCGCACTCCTCAGCGTCGCACCCGTCCGCGAAGGCAGCATGGCAGGTGAAGTGGCAAAGGCCGTCGCCGCGCTCGATGACTTCGCCGTCGAATACGAAACGAACCCGATGGGAACCGTCATCGAAACCGACGACATCAACGAACTGTTCGCCGCGGTGCAAGCCGCCCACGAAGCCGTAGACGGCGACCGCGTGAGCACGTTCCTCAAAATCGACGACAAGCGGACGAAAACGCAGACCGCCCGCGAGAAGGTCGAGGCAGTCGAACGCGTCCTCGGCCACGAAGCGCGAAGCAACCGGTAGTCTCGAACTGAAAAACGGTTTATCCGGCGGCCCGTAACTCGTGGGCATGGAGAGTCTCAACCGGATGACGCTCGAACTCGTCGATGAAGCGCTCGACTTCGCCGACGAACTCGCAATCGAGGCGTTCGCCCTCGACAACGAAGCGACCGTCCTCGACTTCGGCGTCGAAGCGCTCGGCGGCATCGAGGCCGGACTGTTGCTCGCAGAAATCCAGACAGCCGGGCTTGCCACCATCCAGACGCGCATAGATGAGGTCGCTGGCGCGCCGATGCCCCACGTCGAACTGTCCACCGACCACCCCGCATTCGCCCTGCTGTGCTCGCAAAAAGCTGGCTGGGAACTCACTGTCGATGACTTCGAAGGCCTCGGCAGCGGCCCGGCACGCGCGCTCGTCGCAGAGGAGTCTGAGTTCGACCGCGTTGGCTACAAAGACGACTTCGACTTCGCCACCCTCGCCGTCGAATCGGAGAGTCTTCCCACCGAAGCCGTCGCAGAACACGTCGCAGAGCTGACCGACGTGTCGCCAAACGCTGTCTTCCTCCCCGCCTTCTCGACGGCGAGCATCACGGGCAGCGTCACCATCGCCGCCCGCGCCGCAGAACTCGCCGTCTTCCGACTCTCGGAACTCGGCTACGACCCACTCTCGGTGCTCTCGGTGAGCGCAAGCGCGCCCGTCGCGCCAGTCGCGGGAAGCGAGGAAGCCGCCATCGCCCGCACCAACGACGCGCTCGCCTACGGCGGCCGGGTACACCTCGTGGTCGAAGATGAGTTCGACCGCTTCGACGAAGTCGTCTCGACGGCGACCGACGACTTCGGCACGCCGTTCGCCGAGATTTTCGAGTCGGTTGACTGGGAGTTCTACGATATTCCAGAAACGCTGTTCGCCCCAGCACAGGTCACCATCGACGTGGTCGGCGGGCCAACCCACGTGTTCGGTGACACCCACGAAGACCTGCTCGCGGAGAGTTTCGAACTGTGAAGTTCAAAGTCGTCCCCACCCCGCCCGAGTCGCTTGAGTACATCGAGACAGCCCACCGCGCCGTCCCGCTCGTCGCCGGCTCTGTGGACGACTGCTGTGCGCGGATGATGGCGAAGGCGAACGTGCCTGCCCGCGACCAAGCCCGCGAGTGGCTCACCTTTCTGCAGGCGCTCGGCCTCGCAACCGAGGGCGACTCCGGCTTTTCGCGCATTCGAAAGGAGTACGATACCGCAGACCTCGCCGCCGCGTTCCGCGAACGCGTCTTCGGCGCGGACGACCTCCTCACCCTCCTCGAGGCCGCAGACGAACCGCTCACGTCAGCCGAGGTTTTCGAGCGCTTCGAGGACCACGTCCCGAACTGGGAGCGCCACCGCAACCCCGAGACGTGGGAGGACATCTGGACAGAGCGCGTCCATCGGCTGCTCGAGTGGGCGGTGCTGTTGAACCTCGCAGACCGAACTGACGACGGCTACCGAGCCTGAGCCTTTTGTCCGTTGGGCGCGTTTGCCCGGATAATGACCGCTGTCGATACGATTCTTTTCGACATTGACGACACCCTCTGTACCTACCGTCGCCCCGCCACAGACATCCTCGACTACTCGTTCGAAGTCACCGGCGTGGAGCCGTTTTTCACCGTGCGCGACTACTTCGCGCGCTTTCACGAGTTCACCGATGCGGACACCATCGACGAACTGCGCGCGAACTGTTTCGCCGCGCTTGCAACCGACGGCGGCTACGACGCGTCCGTGGGCAGAACAGTCGCCGAAGCGTTCGCTGCAGAGCGCGACCACGGCGACGTAAAATTCCTCCCCGGTGCGAAAGAGGCCTTGGCGGCACTTTCGGACCATCACCTCGGCATCGTGACCAACGGAAGCCCCGAGATGCAAACGCCGAAACTCGACAGTCTCGGCATCCGCGACCACTTCGACGTGGTCGTCCACGCCGGCTACGACGGCCCGGCGAAACCCGCACCGGACCCCTTCCACATCGCACTCGACGCACTCGATTCTGCGCCAGACCAAGCGGTGCACGTCGGCAATTCCCTCGAAGCAGACGTACCGGGGGCACAAGCCGCCGGTATCGGCGCGGTGTGGGTACCAGACCACACCGGCGCAACTCCGGATAAACACCAGCCAGACTACACCGTCGAGACGCTCCACGACCTCCTCGACAAGCCGTGGTCGGCCTGAGATGACCGCGACGACATCTATTGAAAACCAGGTGCCGACCGCAGCCCAGTTTCTCTCCCTTCGTGAGGCTGCCGGAATGGCTCCGCGCTCGCGGGAGGCCGTCGAACAGGGTCTGCCGAATTCGGTGTTTGGCGTCCTTGCGGTTCACGACCAGACAGACGAAGTCGTTGGCATGGGTCGCATCGTCGGTGATGATGGCTCGGTCTACCACATCTGCGACATGGCCGTCCGCCCCGAGTTTCAAGGACAGGGCCTTGGTACGCGCATCATGGACGCGCTCATGGACTACATCGAGGAGACGGCCCCGCCGCTCGCCTATGTGAATCTCATGGCCGACGTAGACGGCTTTTACGAGCGGTGGGGCTTTGAGCACACGGCCCCGGCGTCGAAGGGGATGTATCTGCGGACGGAATAAGCACCAAACCTTTCGCTTCACACCGTGAAAAGTCACCCCATGACTACCGAGGGAACGCTTTCCGATACGTACCTCGCCGCCATCCAACACGACCTCGTCGAGTTACCGGCGTCAACCACGCTCGTCGGCGTCGTCCGCAAGCCAACTCGGTGGTTCTCGGGTGCAGTCGATGAGAATGTCGCTGCCCTCGGCCCACCCACAGACCTCCTCTCTGAAACCAAAACACGACAGGAGGAGTTGAAGTTACAGGGGTTTTGTGACGAGGAAGCGCACAACGCCGCGTGGGAGGCGTGTGGGTTTGAGTCAAGCTACCGGGAGTACTTGACGACCGACGAGCCATCTGCTGCGATGCAGGAGCTGCGCTCCCGGCTCGAATCGGGTGAGAACATCGCGCTCGTCTGCTTCGAGAACACGGCAAAAAAGCGGTGTCACCGGACACTTCTTCGAGAGGAACTCGACGCCAGTCAGTGACTATTCGACAACGTCGGTGACCGTGCCAACGCCCTTGCTTCGCCCCTCACGGAAGACGAATCGCTGGCCGACTTCGACGTGGTAGGGGCGGAACTTGAAGCGGACGCGGGTGCGCCCGGTGTCGCCGGGGAGCAGTTGCCCCTCGTTCGGGGTGAATCGCACCGTTTCACTGATGGTCTCTAAGTGAATGACCGGTTCGTAGCCGTTACCGATGCGAGTCGGGTGATTGAGAACCATCACGTCGGCTTCGAACTCGCGGACGGCGGTGGGTTCTGCGTCGCGGCGCACGAGCACCATCCCGCGCTGGATGTCACCTTCTTTGACGCCTTTGAGTGCGATGCCGACGATGCGCCCCGCCTTCGCGTGGTCGACGCGATGGTAGTGCATCTCGATAGAGCGCACCTCGACTTCGCGGAAGGTGCCGTCTTGCATCGGCCCGAGTAGGAGTTCGTCGCCCGCATCGACCGTTCCAGACCGGATGGTGCCCGAGGCGACGGGGCCGACCCCGACGACGTTGTACGAGCGGTCTACGTACATCGAGAAGTCGCCTTCACCGTAGGCGGTTTTCGGAAGGCGTTCGAAGAAGGTGTCGAGCACGTCGAGGCCCTCCATCGTGACCGAACTCGTCCGGAGGATGGGGATGACCCGCGGGCTAATCTCGTCGATTGCCGCATCGACGCCGTGGCGGGCAATCGAGAGCGGCGTCTTTCCGGCCAGTCGAAGCATGCGCTCTATTTCGTGTTCGACCGCCACGACGCGGTCTTCGGTGACGGCATCGATTTTTGTGATGGCGACGATGGTCGGCAGGTCCATCGCGAGCAACACGCCGAGGTGCTCTTTCGTCGTCTTGGTCGGGCCGTCGTCTGCGGCGACGACGAGCAGGCCGTAGTCGAGTTTCTGGCCAACCAGCCCACGAATCGTCGTCCGTAGCCACGGCTCGTGACCAACGGTATCGACGAACGAAACGAGGCGGTCTGCCTGCTCGACGATGTGGGCACGCTCTTCTTTCCGGAAGGGGTTGTGCATGCGCAGTGGCCCCTCCTCGGTGAAGCCGTACACCCCATACGAAAGGTCAGCCGAGAGGCCGCGTTCGACCTCGTGGGGTTGCACGTCGAGATAGGTGCGCGTCCCGCCTTCGCCGTTGTCTGCCTGCCCGGTGACGAGCGAGCCAACGAGCGTGCTCTTGCCGTGGTCTACGTGGCCCGCGGTGCCAACCACGATGTGTTCGTCGTCGGTTTCGAGGACGCCGCCTTCTCTGATGGTGGCGACGCCGACGATGCCGTCGTTTATGCCCCACGTCTGTACCGCGTCGATGTGGGCATTGGCTTCGTCTGCGAGAAATGAGAGGACGTCCATCGATTCCGCAAATGCGTCGGGTTCGAGGCCCGCCAGCCCGCCGTCGTCGGTGACACCAACGACGTACAGTGCCTCGCCGTCTCCGGAGAGAACGCGGTGGCGCAGTTGCGCCGCGAGGCTTTCGAGCCGGCCACCTGCCAGATGCAGGTCCTTGCTGAGCCGTTCTTTGAACTCGACGTTGCCATCCTCTTGTTCGCCGCGTTGGAGCGCTTTCTCGAGGATAGCCCGGTCGGGGCTCATGGTTCTTCATAGTTCACCACCGAAGAAAAGTGTTGTCAGGTGTGTTATCAATTGACACGCAAACCGCTACCCAGTAATCTGGTCTATCGCCTCTAAGAAGCCGTCGCCGTACGACCTCTCAGTCACGGAATCGGCCGCCTGCTTCGCTTTTTCGTCCGCGTTCGCCATTGCAAACGACCGCCCGACGACCGAAAACGTGGACACGTCGTTCTCTGAGTCACCGAGGGCGACGAACGATTCGGGTGAGATATCGAGGTGATTCGCGGCGACTGTGAGCGCCTTGCCCTTGCTCATGGCCGTGTCTTTGACGTGGTAGGCAAAGCCCGTGTCAACCACTTCGAGGCCGTGGCGTTCGGCAATTTCGTAGAGCGGTTCTTTCGGAGAGTCGAGCGACACCGCGACTTCCGTCTCGCGCCAGCGGTTCACGAAGTCAGCCTCACCCCAGCCAAGGTCGTAACCCGCTTCGACGTACTCGTCCGCCACCGCCTGTGCGCCTGCACGGTCACCGAGGTAGTCTACATGGTCGTCTACGGTAACGACGCCGCCGTTTTCTGCGATGACGCGAATCGGGATGCCGATGAAATCACAGAGACCAACCGGGTAGGGAAGGGCCTTTCCGGTGGCGATAACGACGGGAGCGTCCCAGTTGCGAATGACGGGAAACACCCGTTCATCGAGAGAACGGTCTGCGCGACTCAACGTGCCGTCGATGTCGAGGACGAGCGGCGGAACCATACGTCGTATCCGTGCTCCGGGACTTATTGCGTTCCGCTTTGAAAAACTGTGACCGGGTTAGTACGCGCTGAAGGCGCCGAGCGTCTCGAAGCTGCTGCCGTTTGGCCCGGTCCAGAGCACGGAGAGTCGGGTGTCCGCACTCAGGGCGTACGTCGTCGTGTAGGAGTCGCCCGCGGTGATTGCGCCGCCTTCTGGCACCCAGAATTCGAACTGGTCGTAGCCCTCGTCGTCTACGTACTCGATGTAGAGCGTGTCGGTGACGTGGTCGCCGCCTGAGTGAGTGATGGTGGCCGTGCCGTCGGTGTTCTGCTCGAAGGTGAGCGACACCTGCGGTGCTTCGGCGCTTGCGTCACTGGAGAAACTGGTGCTCGAGCTTCCGGTTCCCATCAAGCCACCGTTGCTCTCTTGATAGCCATTCCAGAGTTCGTCGGTATCGACTTCAGAGGTGACGACGACGGCGCGCCCGTCCGCGCTCACGGTAATCTCTGTGGTGTTCTCTTCGAACTCCTCGGATTCCTCTTTGAGGCGCTCGATGAGCGCTTCGACGTTCTCCGCGCTCGCGGCGTCTTCGTCCTCGTAGACGAGGATGATTTTGTTCTCCGTCGTCTCTCCGTTAATGGTCGCGCCCATGCCCATCGCCTCCAAGTCGTCGAGGACGGCTTTTATCTCGGTCTCCTCGTCTGGCACCCAGTCTTTCAGAATGCTGACTTCGAGGTTCAGGCCCATCGCCACCGTGGCGTCCCCGAGTTCCTGCATCATCGTCTTCGCATTTTCGTTGGTGTCGTAGTAGCGTTCGACGGTGCCCGCATCAGACTCAATCATCTGTTCGACGGCCGCTTTCGCTCTCGCGTCTGCGTCCACGACCATGCCAAGTAGCGCGTTTTCGTCCCCGATGGCGAAGGTCATGGACATCGTGGAGTCAGATTCACCCGACATGCTGTAGCCGTAGGGTTGTTCGATGCTGTAGAGCGTGTACCCCTCGTACTCGCCTTTCTCCACGTCCTCGCCGCTCTGGCTCTTTTCGAGTTCGTTCTCGATTTCTTCGCTAATCTCCTTGCTGTCGAACGACCCTGAGACGACCCACGACATCCCAGCACGGCTGAAGTCGGTCTCACCGTAGGCGAGCATCGTCATGTGTTGGAGTTCGTCTAACTCGACGGAATCAATCTCTTCGTCGAGTTGGTCGAGCGAGTCGAACAGCTCTTCTGGCAGTTGGTCTTCGTGCTCGTAGTAGCTCTGGATGTTAACCGATGCAAAGAGGTGGTTGTCCACGTTGAGCACCGTTTCCGGGTCGTACAGCCAGCTCGAATACGCCGGTGCGCTCGGGCCAGTGATGGTTTCAAGTTGCGTACAACCAGCAAGAGAACCGAGAGACGCAAGTGCGAATGTCGCCCCGCTCGCTTTCAGAAAATTTCGTCGAGATGCCATAATTGTCACTCAACTGCAGTTACTAAATAACTACTCATTCTCCAAAACTTATACATATTAATTGGTAATGACGGATTGTTTTTAATTTCACCGGTTAGAGAGACGTTCATAAGCTTCCGTCACGCGTTTGAACGCTTCTTCACTTCCGCGTTCGGTGTCAGGATGTGTCTCTTTGACACGTTTCCGATACGCTTTCCTGACCGCGTCTGCGTCCGCACCGGGGTTGAGACCGAGTATCTGGTAGGCCTCCGTCACCGACTGATTGGGCCGAGACGGCTGCCGAACCTGCCGTTGGCGTCGTTCTTGGCGCGGCCCCCGCCACTGCTGGCGCGGTCCCGCGCCGAACCCACCGCGTTCTTGCCGTGGTGGGCTGCGCGCGGTGCGTGCCTGTCGATACACTTGCTGTTGGAGCTTTCCCGTCGCATGAAACCAGAGAGCGTACGTCGTCGCGCCGAACAGCGCCGTCGCCACGAGCATCGCGGGCGTGAAGACGAAACTCAAGACGAGAAACAGCACTGTCATGCCCGCGAACACGGCGGTCAGCGAGAGGAGGAGCCGCGACTGGTTCACGCGTGTGGCTTTGACCCACACGACCCTAAACTTCTCGCCCAGCACCCTCAAGTGGGTTCCTGTGCTACGGTGACACATGTCCGTCTCCGGCACCTGCCAAATCTGTGGGACCCGCGAGATTACAGACGACTGTGACCGCTGTGGGAAGCTTGTCTGTGCCACACACTACGACAAGGAGTTAGGATACTGTACGGAGTGCGCCACCGAAGTTCGCGGGACAACAGAGAAACCACCGACCCCAGACCGCGACGAGTTCCCCGATGGCGTCGATACCTTCCGCAGCTAGTCGCGGTACTGGTTCAGCCGCTTTTTCAGCCGCTTTGCCGCCTCACCTGCGGCCTTGTCGAACTGCTCGCCTTCGCCCGCGAAGATGATGCCCCGCGAGGAGTTGACGAGCCCAACACCGTTTGCGAGGCCGAACTCGACTGCAGCCTCCGCGTCGCCGCCCTGTGCGCCGACGCCCGGAACCAAAAACGGAACGTCTGGCACCTGTTCGCGGACGGTTTCGAGTTCTTCGGTCGTCGTCGCGCCCACTACGAGACCGACGTTGCCGTTACCGTTCCAGAGGTCCGCGAGCGCGGCCACCCGTTCGTACAGCTTCTCGCCGGATTCGAGCGTGAGGTCTTGGAGGTCTGCACCGCCCGGATTCGATGTGCGACAGAGGACGAACACGCCTTTTTCTTCCTGTGAGAGGAACGGTTCGAGCGTGTCGCGGCCCATGTACGGATTCACCGTGATGGCGTCTGCGTCGTCGAGGAGCTTCGCGTACTTGCGCGCCGTGTTGCCGATGTCGCCGCGTTTGGCGTCTAAGATGACGGGCACGTCTTTCCCGTGTGCGTACGCGATGGTTTCTCTGAGCGCGAGCCACCCGTCGCGGTCTTCGTAGAAGGCGGCGTTTGGTTTGTACGCGACGGCGTGTTCGTGGGTGGCGTCGATGATGCGGCGGTTGAACGCCCAGCGCGGCAGGTCGTACTCCTGTAAGTGTGCGGGAATGCGGTCTTCGTCGGCGTCGAGGCCGACACAGACGACGCTCTCTTTCCGTTCGATATTGCGGGCAACCCAGTCGAAGAACGCTGCTGGCATACCTGTCACTCTCTGGGGTATCCTAACTATTCTGTCGGATGTGGTCGCTCCAAAATCAGGTCGCCAGACCGTCACGTCTGTCGGTATTTCGCGCCTGTGCACGGCAGATTCAATTAGCTGGCTCCCATTGTAGCTACCATGATACGAGCGGTCGGGTTTGACCTCGACTATACACTCGTCGTCCCAGAACGCGACCGTCAAACGCTGTTGCATGAGGCCTCAAAGGCCGTCGATGCCCCACTGTTTGACCGGCAGGCCTACCTCGACGCCCACCGCCGCAACCTCTCGAACGAGACGCGCGAACCCATCTTCAAAGACCTCCTCGAAGACCACGAAACGCCCGTCTCACCTGCAGAACTCTCTGACGCGTATCAACACGCCATCAACAATTCGCTCATCGCCTTAGAGGGGGCAGCACAACTCGTCACCGACCTCCGCAACGAGTATCGCGTCGGTTTGCTCACCGACGGCCCCATCGAAGCCCAGCAGGCGAAACTCGAACGCCTCGGCTGGCAAGACCTCTTCGACACCGTCCTCATCAGCGGCTCGCTCCCGGCGGGGAAACCCGACCACCGCGCCTTCAGGTCGCTGCTCGCAGAACTCGATACGGTACCAGAAGAGTCGGTCTACATCGGTGACCACGCAGACCTCGACATCCGGGGGGCAACGGACATGAACATGCACGCGATCCACGTCATCGGCCCCGACGACGACCCCTCTCCCCTCGCAGACGCGGTGCTCACACGAGATGAACTGGTCGCTCGGCTCCCAGACGTGCTGAAAACGCTCTAATTCGACGTTGCGGCGACGAACACGTCGAGAATCCACTTCACTTGCGCGCCGTCCTCGATGAACACGAGTGTCTTCGGCGGGTCGCTCGCCTTCGGTCGGGTTCGGAGGCCCGTTTTCTCGGCTGTTTCTGCGACGTCGTCGAGGCTCACGTCGAACTCGACATGGGCGCGGTCGGCGTGAACAAACACACGAGCGATTCGCTCACCATCGTGTGCAACATCGTAGGCGCGGGCGACGGCTTCGACCGGCCGCAACCCGTCTGCATCGACTGCGTTCGTCACGGAAAGCGGGCCAAGCGGCCCGTCTTTGAAACCATCGAGTTCAGAAGCGAGCAGCTGCGCGAGGCGGACGCCATCTGTCTCGCGTTTTGTGACCATACCCCTGCTTTGGCGCGCGGTGGTTTATGGCTTCAGAGTTCGGCCAGCGCCGCCGCGGCTTCGTCGCCCACGGCGACCCCCCGACGGTGGGCGTAGAGGACCGCCGCCGCCTCGATGGTCACTCCGAGGCCGCGTTGGAGTTCGTTTACGCCCGCGACGGCCTCCTGTTTGCTGTGGCCATCGGCGATGAGGCGGTCTAAGATTTTCTCGAACGTCGAGCGCTCGTTGAGCAGGCTTGCGTCGGGCGAAAAATCGTCGGGGATGGTCACGTCGTCGGGGTCGAACGCGCAGTGCAGCGCGTCGTCTTCGCGTCGGAGCAGACCTTGGCTCACGGCGATATCGACGAGTCGTTTCGCTTGGTCTGGAGAAAACCAGTCGCGGTCGAGCGAGAGGGCAACGACGAACTCGCTTTCTGCGAGTTTTCGCTTGCCTTTCGTGCGAAACGGTGCGGCGGCGGCGACCCGAATACTCATCGTCTCCATTGATTTTCTGTGCCGGTGTAAGTGTGCCGGTGTCTCCGTGTTTGGGGCTTGTGGCGAGTGGAGCGGGAGGAGAGCGGTACGAGTCGTGCGATTCAAGTAGTCCGTTTGCCTTTGATGGGGTATGAAAGACCAGGGACGCTCCATGCGCAAACGCACGGGTGGGCGACGCCGTTCGCTTCGCAACAAAAAGAAGCACGAACTCGGCCGTCAACCAACCGAAACGCACGTCGGTGACGCGAAGTTCCGCGTCGTCGAAGGCCGCGGCAACACGAAAAAGCTCCGCGCCATCTCCACGGACTCCGTGACCATCGCCAAGGGCGACGGCACGTCCGTCACGGCGACGATTGAGGGCGTAAAAGAGAACAACTCGAACCCGAACTACGCCCGCCGGAACATCATCACGAAGGGCGCACTCCTCACCACGAACGAGGGCGTCGTCCGCGTCACCTCCCGTCCCGGTCAGGACGGACAGGTCAACGGCGTTCTCGTCGAATAAGCTGTCTCACCGCGCGGTGGCCGTCCACCGCTTTTTTCTCGACTGAGTGAACGGGACACCTATCGGTCGTCGATGGGGGTCCACGTCCTGTCGGTTGCGCCGACGTAGCGACTGCGCGGGCGGATGATTCGGTTATCGGCGGCCTGTTCGAGGCAGTGTGCCATCCATCCACCGACACGCGCCACGGCGAACGTCGTCGTGAAGAGATCGCGAGGAATGCCGACGCCGAACAGCAGGGCCGCGGTGTAGTACTCGACGTTCGTATCGAGCCGCCGGTCTGGCTTGTGTGCTGCGAGCAGCTCCACCGCCGTCGCTTCGAACGCGCTCACGGTCTCGAAAAAGTCGGCGTCGCCACCGGCTTCGTAGAAACGTTCGGCGGCCGCAGACAACACCGCAGCGCGGGGGTCTCGAACCCGATACACCCGGTGACCGAATCCCATCAGCCGCTCACCCGCGGCGAGTTTCCGGCGAACGTACCCCTCCGCATCGCCCGACTCGTGTACCTCCATGAGCATTTCGAGGACGGGACCGGGCGCGCCGCCGTGGAGTGGCCCTTTGAGCGACCCTACCGCGGCCGTCGCCGCCGACACGACGTCCGACTCGGTGGAGACGACGACGCGGGCGGTGAACGTAGACGCGTTCAACCCGTGGTCGATGACTGTATTCAGGTAGGTTTCGAGCCCCGCGGTCGCCGCGTCGCTCGGTTCTGTCCCCGTTAGCATGTAGAGGTAGTTCGCGGCGTGTCGCAGGTCGTCTCGCGGTGCGACCGGGTCGTCGCCCTGTCGGTAGCGCCAGTAAGCGGCCACAACTGTCGGAAACACGGCGATGGTTCGCTCGACTGCCTGTTGGGCTGTCGCCGTTTCCGCCCCGAGATTTGCGGCCGCGACACCCATCCTGAGGGCGTCCATCGGGTCGACGCCCTCCGCTGCGGCGCGTTTGAGCCCGGATCGCGTCTCGTCTGTGAGTTCCCGGCTGCTCGCGAGTGACGTGCGAAACGCCACGAGTTCGTCTGCGGTTGGCAGCCGGTCGTTCAACAGGAGGAAGACACTCTCCTCGAACGTTGCGTTGGCCGCCAGTTCGGAGACGGGAAACCCGCCGATGATGAGCGTCCCCGCCTCCCCGTCGATGTAACTCAGTCGTGTCTCCGCGACGGCGATTCCTTCTAAGCCGCGATTGAGTTCGGTGTCGACCATAGCATGTCCTACGCGAACGACGACTAAGAACTCCGCTCGTCCGCCGCCGAACTCACGGGAGGAGTGGGCGAACCGGCGCTACGGGCGGGGGGCTGCCTTCTGGAGCGCCGTCTCTGCGATGTTCCCGCCGTAGTCAGCACTCCGTGAGAGCGAGTCCACGATGAGGCCGAGCAGTTGGGCGCGGTGTGGGTTCAGGTCGCGGATGAGGTTGTCCACGTTCCGCGTCTGTTTGTCGATGCCTGCAATCTTCTCGCTCGCGTCGTTTGCGAGCCGGGTTGCGCGCTCGGGGTCGTCTTCTAACAGCGCGTCCATCGCCATCTCGACGATGGTCGCGGCGTCGGTGTAGAGCTCCTCGATGGCCGTTGTGGCTTCGTCGGGGATGGCCCCGAGTTCGAGCGTGATGCTCGCGATTTTCGTCGCGTGGTCTGCGATGCGTTCTAACTGGCGCGCACTGGAGTGGTAGTCGAACGTCGTCTCGCGCGGGAGGCCGACTTCAGTTGCGGCCGTTGGGTTGCGCAGCGCAGAGCGGAACACGCGTGAGATCATAAACCAGAGGCGGTCTACGTCGTCGTCGCGCTCCATCACGTCGCGCGCGAGGTCGTCGTCGTTGTCCGCGAGGGCGGTGACCGCGTCTTTGAGCATCGAGAGCGCGACGAGGCGCATGCGCGTGATGGCGTTCAACACGGAGAGTTCAGCCGAGTCGAGGAGGTCCTGTAAGACAACGCGGTCTGAGGTCTCTTCGATGACTTCGAGGCCGACGAGCCCTTGGGTGGCTTTGCGAATCGCTCGGCGCTGTTCTGAGGTGACGCGTGAGGTTTCGAGCGTGATGATGTCGAAGCCGCTTACGTACATTGTGACGATGGCGCGCATCAACTCATCACCTTTGAGCCCGACGATGTCGAGGGTGCCCTCTACGTGCGTCGATTCGTCGTTTGGCGTGAGAACCAGCGAGTCGTCTTCTTTGAAAAACGCAATCTCGCTTCCGGCTTTGATTCCGTTGTCCGTCGCCCAGGTTTTCGGGAGGGAAACGGTGAACGTTGAGCCACCCGTGATTTGAACCTTCCGCGTTTCCATATGCATCCTCTTCACCTCTATGATAAATAAATCGATCCCTCTCTACATATTTTCTCGAATTTCTCCTTTCATTGCGGCGACAGTCCACACTCATTTAATATTTTCAATCGTCATGGGGGCGAAATTTCACCCTCTGTATACTATTGGGCTTGTATTGGGTTTGTGTAACACACTGCAAAATTCGTCTCTTTCAGGGGGTATTTTCCGCTAACCTTGTTCAATTTGCCTGACCTTCTTCTTTGTTCATTTGTCCCATAATTATTACTATATAGAAATCATAGGAGGGTATTTATTCCCAAATCCGAATGGCTCAGATGATGGCAGACAAACCCAGCTTCGTTTCGCGTCGCAAATTCATCACCGCTGCGGCAGGCGTCGGCGCACTGAGCATTGCAGGGTGCGTTTCAGAGAGTAGCACCGGTGACGACGGAACGAACTCGGACGGCGAAGATAACCTCTCGGGAACAATCGAAATTGCGGGATCATCCACCGTCTTCCCACTCGCAGAGGCAGTCGCCGTGAAATTCCGCGAGGAGCACCCAGAGGTCAACATCAACATCAGTTCGACTGGCTCTGGTGGTGGCTTTTCGAAGTTCTTCTGCCAGGACAAAACCGCGTTCAACAACGCTTCTCGCCCAATTAAAGAGAGCGAAGAACAGCTTTGTAAGGACGCTGGCGTCGAATGGCTCGAACTCAACGTGGCGACGGACGCCCTTACCGTCGTCGTCAACAACGAGGCAGACTGGGTCGACTGCATTACCGTAGAGGAGCTCAAGAAAATCTGGGAACCAAATGGTGCCAAAAAGTGGAGCGACATTCGCTCTGAATGGCCCGACGAACCGTTCGAACTCTTCGGTGCGGCATCCACGTCAGGGACGTTTGACTACTTCACCGAGGCCATTATCGAAGAAGAGGGAAACCACACACAGAACTATTCCCCAACTGAAGACGACCGCAACATCGTGAGCGGTGTGCAGGGAAGCGAGTACGCGATGGGCTACTTCGGCTTCTCGTACTACTCCAACAACCCAGACTCGGTGAAAGCACTCAAAATCGACAACGGCAGTGGCTGTGTCGAACCATCCATCGAGACGGCGAAATCTGGTGAGTACAAGCCACTTTCCCGTCCGCTGTTCACCTACCCAAAGAAAAGCGCCCTCGCACGGCCTGAAGTCGCCGAATTCGCGAAATTTTTCGTCGAACAGAGCGCGAACAAGGAACTCGTCGCAGAACAGGTTGGCTACGTCCCAAACACCGAAGAGGACATGCAAAAACAACTCTCCGATCTCGAAACCGCAATCGAAGAAGCGCAGGGATAACGTCTCCCCAGCAAAACGAAGCGCTTTTTCCGAAACCAAAAAAATTACTTCCAAGTAAATGAGCACTGATTCTCAACCACTCGACATGACCGTGCGTGTCGCGAACTCGCCGAGAGAGCGGCTTATTCGGTGGTTCTTTTTCGCATGCGCGGCCGTGTCGATTGTAACGACGATTGGTATCATCTTCGCGCTGGTCGGTGATGCTGCACGTTTCTTCCGAGTGACGGGGTCGACTCTGGGCATTCCCGCAGAACAGACCGTTCCCGTGCTCGACTTCCTCCTCGGAACGACGTGGTCGCCAACGATTAATCCAAAACAGTTCGGCGTGCTCCCTCTCATCACGGGGACGCTCACGATTATGGTCGGTTCGGCCCTCGTTGCCCTCCCTCTCGGGCTTGGAACCGCCATCTACCTGAGTGAGTACGCGAGTCCGCGCGTGCGCTCCGTGCTCAAACCTGCGCTCGAAGTGCTCGCAGGCATCCCAACCGTCGTTTACGGTATCTTCGCGCTCGTGTACATCACCCCGTTCCTCAAACAGTTCATCCCTGTCCTCGGGACGTTCAACGCCCTCTCTGCGTCGTTGATGGTGGGAATCATGATTATCCCGATGGTTTCGTCCATCAGCGAAGACGCGATGAGCGCAGTCCCGGACTCACTTCGACAGGCGGGATACGGCCTTGGAGCGACGAAATTCAACGTCTCGACTGGTATCGTCGTTCCTGCCGCAATCTCCGGTATTGCCTCGTCGTTCATCCTCGCGCTGTCTCGCGCAATCGGTGAGACGATGATTGTGGTGGTCGCCGCAGGGTTGAAACCAAACCTCGTCAACCCCTTCCTCCCAGCCACCTACACGCAATCGCTCCAGACGATGACATCCGCTATGATTGCCCTCGGGACGGGCGACATTGCATCGCAGGGTCGGGCCTACCGGAGTCTGTTCGCAATCGGGCTCACCCTGTTCGTCATCACCCTCGTGATGAACATCATCAGCGATCTCATCGCTGAACACTACCGGGAGAGCTACGAATAATGGCAACGCAAACCTCCACTCAGAAAGACGGATTCGGGCAGGTAAGCCGTACCAAGGGCATCTTCTTTAGATACGCCCTTCTCGCATCCGCACTCGTGGGAATCGTCGCTCTCACCGTGCTCCTCATCTACGTCACCATCGACGCCGTGGAGCCAACCTCGGCGAGCACCTCATGGTTGCTCGCGTACGCGGGTGTGTTCGTAGTCCCCTCGTTGCTCGTATTCGGGTATTTCTCGATAAAAAATCCACGCGGCCTCAAACTTGGCTTTGCTACGACCGGGCTTCCAGTCGCCGGGTTGCTCCTTGGGACGGCCATCCTCGTCATCTTCATCGACGTACTCGACGACGACGTGTGGTTCTACCACATGGTCGGGGTCGCGCTCACGGCCGCGCTCATCTGGGGGCACCGCAAACTCAGACCTACCGCAAACATCTACGAAAAACTCCTGTTCGTGCTGTTCGTGGGCGGGTACGTGATGGTCGGCCTTCCGGGCTACTACCACAGCATCCCGGAGATTTTCCTCCTGTTCTCGCCGTTCGAACCCGTCAAGTGGTTTTCTATGCTCACCACGTTCGGGCTGGCAGGCGCACTTCTCACGGGCCGTCATTTCGCTCGGAAATTCGAGAATCAACGAACCGGCCTCGTCACTGGTGGCCTTGTTTTCGCTGGCGCGGCCGCGAGCGCATTCGTCGCGCTCTTCGCCGGCGTCGAACAGAGCATCGGTGTCATCCTCTTTTTGACCGTCGTCGTCCCTCTCGCGCTCTTCGTTGAGGACATCTTCTCCAAGGAGCACACCATCGGCGCACGCGATGGCTTGGTGATTCCAATCGTCGTCTTTGGTGGCTTGTTCGCCGCAGAACTCATCGCGCGGACGGCTGGATTCACCGGCCCGATGGCCTGGATTGACTTCCAGTTCCTCTCTAGCCTCCCGAACCCAGACCCACAGCAGGCAGGCATTTACTCGGCACTCGTCGGTTCTGTGATGCTGATGGTGGTCATCGTGCTGTTCTCCTTCCCGATTGGTGTCGGGGCCGCGGTCTACTTAGAGGAGTACGCACCTGACAACCGCACGACGCGGTTTATCCAGATTAACATCTCCAACCTCGCAGGCGTTCCGTCAGTCGTCTACGGACTGCTCGGACTGGGTTTGTTCATCAACCTCTTGAATCTCGGTATCGGGTCTGTCCTCGTGGGTGGAATGACGCTCTCGCTGCTCATCCTCCCCATCGTCATCATCTCCTCACAAGAGGCGATTCGCGCCGTGCCGAGTTCGCTTCGGCAGGCATCCTACGGGATGGGCGCGACGAAGTGGCAGACAATCCGCGAAGTCGTCCTTCCGCGGTCGATTCCAGGCATCCTGACTGGGACGATTCTCGCGATCGGTCGTGCTATCGGTGAAACGGCACCGCTCATCATCATCGCCGCGCCGACGTCGTCGTTCTCGGTTCCAACCTCGCTGTCGGACGGGGCCAGTGCGATGCCGCTGCAAATCTTCACGTGGGCGTCTTACCCACAACAAGACTTCCAACACGGTGTGCTCGCGGCGGGTGTCGTGACGGTGCTCATCGTCCTCTTGACGATGAACTCCATCGCGATTGTCCTCCGCAACAGGTATCAGAGCGAGAACTAACCATGTCACAAGAGAATATGACTTCGAACGAAGAGGTAGAGACAGACGACCCAACCAACGACGAGATGTTGTTGGAGACCGACGTCACCGCCGGGCTCTCAGGCTCCACGGCTGGAGACGCCCGCGCCGTCGTCGAAGCACGCGACGTGAACGTGTTCTACAACGACGACCAAGCGCTCCAGAACATCGACCTCGCCATCCCCGAAAAGCAGGTCACAGCGCTCATTGGCCCCTCCGGCTGTGGGAAGTCAACCTTCCTGCGCTGTATCAACCGGATGAACGACCTCATCGACGCCGCTCGCGTTGAAGGCGAGCTGTTGCTCGACGGCAAGAACGTCTACGACGACGATGTCGACCCCGTCGCGCTCCGTCGGCGCGTCGGCATGGTGTTCCAGCACCCAAACCCGTTTCCAAAGAGCATCTACGACAACGTCGCCTACGGCCTAAAGATTCAGGGCAAAACCGACAACATGGACGAGAAAGTCGAGAACGCCCTCAAGGCCGCCGCGCTCTGGGAGGAGGTCAAAGACCGACTCGATGAGTCCGGCCTCGAACTCTCGGGCGGGCAACAACAGCGCCTGTGTATCGCTCGCGCCATCGCGGTTGACCCCGAGGTCATCCTGATGGACGAGCCCGCAAGCGCGCTCGACCCCGTCGCAACCTCGCAAATCGAAGACCTCATCGAAGAGCTCTCAGAGAAGTACACCGTCATCATCGTCACCCACAACATGCAGCAGGCCGCCCGGATTTCGGACAAAACCGCGGTGTTCCTGACCGGTGGCGAACTCGTCGAATTCGATGACACGAACAAAATCTTCGAAAACCCAGAGAGTCAGCGGGTCGAAGATTACATCACGGGCAAGTTCGGATAATACACATGGCACGGGAAACGTTTCAAGAACAACTAGGCGAACTGCGCGAAGACGTCCTCTACATGAGCGAAGTCGTCCTCGAACGCCTCCGCATGGGGCTCGACGCGCTCGAACAGAAAGACCACGACCTCGCCCACGAAGTCATCGACGGCGACGACGAGGTCAACCAGCTCTATCTCGACTTAGAACAGGACTGTATCGACCTGATTGCCCTCCAGCAACCGGTCGCCTCAGACCTGCGCTTTATCGCCTCTTCGTTCAAGATTATCACCGACTTAGAACGCATCGCAGACCTCGCAACCAACCTCGGGAACTACACGCTCACCGCCTCGCGAGACATGTTCCCCGAAGTGGACATCCAAGAGATTGGCTCGCTTACCCTCGACATGGTCGAAGACGCCATGGACGCCTACGCGGAGAATGACGCGGAAGCGACCTACGAAATCTCAGAGCGTGACGACGACCTAGACGCCCTCTGCGAGCGCGCCTCCAGTCTCGTGGTGCGCGACCTCATCGAGACCGAAATCGACGACACGACGAGCGAGAAAGAAGTCGAGACGCTCATGCAGGACGTCTCGCGTCTCCTGCTCACCATCCGCGACTTAGAGCGCGTTGGCGACCACGCCGTCAACATCTCGGCCCGGACGCTCTACATGGTCGAGAACGACGATACGCTCATCTACTGAACGCGCACCTTTTACTGCCGGTCGGCTTCGCCTCCCGGGTAAAAGATGCATCAAAACAGCAGTCTTTCCGTTGGTCAGACCGCGCCCCCACTCGTTCGTTTCACTCACTCGCGGTAGATAACTGGATAGCGATCGATTCATTCGGTGACTGCAGCCCAATCGGGCTTGAGCTCGAGTCTCCGCTCAAATAGTGGGTGTCTGTGAAGTTCGATTAATTCTCTCGTAGAGCCTTCACATCGAGGTATTCACCGTGCAGTTCGGCCACAGCGTCGGTTCAGACCAGTTCATGCGTCTTTCTCGGATAATATCCGCTTATTCGTGTCTATCTGCAGCATACTGACGGCTCTACAGGGCGTACCCACACGTAGCCTTGGCATGTCACAAGTGACTGTCATCGCTATGGGGTGTCTGAAAAATGACAGAGAAAAAGAATATCTCGGAGGTAAGTCATTCAGAAACAGACCTTGTAGAGGTCTTGCAAACGTACGGCGTGAGCCGGCGGTTGATACTCAAACTGTTGGGTGGCGGAGCTGCGCTCACAGTCGCGAGTGGGACGGTAAGTGCTGGTCACGAACAACCAGACCCACCGTACATCGATTCGTATTACGGCTACTCTTCACCGTGTGACGTCCGTCTCCCTAGAAAGCTTCAACCGAACCACGAGGTAGACTTGCACATCGACTTCCCAGAGGGGATGGAGGATACGAATCCACCGTTCTTCCACTTTGAGCCGACCGGACTACACGTCGAGCCTGGAGACATCGTTCGGTTCAACTTTACCACGCCTGACCACACGATAACAGCGCTCCACAATGGACACGGCCGCCAACAGCGCGTTCCAGAAGGTGTACCACCGTTCTCCTCGCCGATTATTAACATCGGCGGATTCTGGCTCTACCAGTTCGACGTGGAAGGACTGTACGACATCGTCTGTGCGCCACACGAACTTTTCGGGATGGCAATGCGTATCGTGGTGGGAGACCTCGCGGAAGGCGACGTGCCAGCCTACGAAGACGACTTCGTCGGCGACGATCCGGAGATGTTCCGCCCACCGATCAGCAAAGAAGAAATCGAGTTCTTTCTCAACGCCTTCGGCCAACAAGAATGCGTGTGGCCGTTTCTCACGTCCACTGACGTTCTTTCTACTGACGCCCTCGACCCGGACGTTATCCAGACGGAGGGTTCAGTTCCGTTCAGCGACGTGGCTGCGGAACTCGGATACGAGTAATCCGGTCACACTACTTTTCGAGAAATCCTGCGCGTCACCGGTGGTGACTACGCTGCGGGTCGAGTCGCTCCGGGTCTGAGATACCCACCAATGAAGTTCGGAACGTGGCTAATCGTAGCCCCGGGCGTCCGTTCCAGGACGGCGAGTGCCTCCTCGGTTGGTTCACCGAACACTTCGAATGTTTTGAATTCGAGGAGTTCAGCGGCCTTCTTCACGCGGTTATCGACTCCTCCCATGTGGGCGTCCATCGCGGCCGCATCCGGGAACACGTGAATCGTGGTCACTTCGGTCTCGTCTTCGTTGAAGTACGAGAGGTGCACGACGGTTCCGGGCTTTTCCTGTTCTAACTGCTTCGTCACCGATTGGACGAGTTCCTTGTACTCGGTGGCTTTGCCGGCCTTGATTCGGTGCGTGCTTCTGAATACAATTGGGTCTGCCATCTCTATCTCCTCGCGTTTTGTCGAACGCTAGGTGAACGTAGGACGGCAACGGCAATAATCGTCTATCCTCTCGCAGTGAGCCTCCGGTCGGCTTTGAAAAATCGAACCAAAATCAACAGCAAGCATTTGTACAGCGGAGACGCGAAGCGTCAGATCGGCCTTTTTCATGTCTTCGTGATCTGCTTCGGTGAAAGTTTTTGCCAGCGAGGGTCGCGACGCGACCCCTGCCGGAAAAAGATGCTACTGGAAGCCAATACGGCTGTGACGACCCGCCGTTGGCTCTGCTGCGCCGCCCTTGAACTCGTCTTTGATGCGCTCGAAGTACTCCATCATGTCGTCGGTGATAGTCGGGCGGACGTTCTCCATCGCCTTGCGGAAGTGGCGCATCTCCACGACGTCTGCGTCCGAATCCTCGCGCAGTGCTTGGATGGCGGCTTCGCGCGCGATGGATTCGAGGTCGGAGCCGACGTAGCCCTCGGTGATTTCTGCAATCTCTTTTAGGCTCACGTCGGCGGCGAGTGGCATGTTCTTCGTGTGAATCTCTAAGATTTCCTCGCGGCCGTCCTCGCTTGGCTCGCCGATGAGCACGAGGCGGTCGAACCGACCAGAGCGAATGAGCGCGGGGTCGATCATGTCCGGGCGGTTGGTCGCGGCGATGACCATGACGTTGCCGCGGTCTTCAAGTCCGTCGAGTTCCGTGAGCAGTTGGTTCACGACGCGCTCTGAGACGTTCGAGCCCGTGTCGCGGCCACGGCTTGGCGCGAGGCTGTCGAGTTCGTCGAAGAAGATGACCGTCGGGGCCACCTGCCGCGCCTTGCGGAAGGTTTGCCGGATGGCCTTCTCCGACTCACCGACCCACTTCGAGAGCAGTTGCGGGCCGCGCACCGAGATGAAGTTCGCGTTCGTCTCGTTTGCGACGGCCTTGGCGATGAGCGTCTTGCCCGTGCCGGGCGGCCCGTAGAGGAGCACGCCCGCCGGTGGGTCGATACCCATGCGGGTGAACTTCTCAGGGGAGTTCATCGGCCACTCGACCGACTCCTGCACGTTCTGCTTTGCGTCCTCTAAGCCGCCGACGTCCTTCCAGTTGACCTTCGGTAGCTCGACAAGGACTTCGCGCATCGCGGAGGGGTCGACCTCTGCGAGCGCACCGCGGAAGTCAGACCACTTGATAATCATGCGGTCGATGAGCGACGGGGGAATATCCTCTTCGTCTAAGTCAATCTCCGGCAGGTAACGCCGGAGGGCTTTCATCGCGGATTCCTTCGTGAGCGATTCGATGTCCGCGCCGACGAAGCCGTGGGTCTCCTCTGCGAGGTCATCGAGACTCACGTCGTCTGCGAGCGGCATGCCGCGCGTGTGGACCTGCAGAATCTCCTTGCGGCCTTCCTCGTCGGGGACGCCGATCTCGATTTCGCGGTCGAAGCGACCGGGACGGCGGAGTGCTGGGTCAACCGAGTCAACGCGGTTGGTCGCGGCGATGACGATGACGTTGCCCCGCGCCTCTAGCCCGTCCATCATGGTGAGCAACTGGGCGACGACGCGGCGTTCAACTTCGCCGGTCACGTCCTCGCGCTTTGGCGCGATGGAGTCGAGTTCGTCGATGAAGATGATAGAGGGCGACTCCTCTGCGGCGTCTTCGAAGATTTCGCGCAGTTGCTGCTCGGATTCACCGTAGTACTTCGAGATAATCTCGGGACCAGCGATAGAGAAGAAGCTGGCGCTGGTCTCGTTTGCGACGGCCTTTGCGAGCAGCGTTTTCCCCGTGCCGGGTGGGCCGTGGAGGAGGACACCCTGGGGCGGCTCGATGCCCAGTTTCTTGAAAATCTGGGGGTGTTTCATCGGCAGCTCGACCATCTCGCGGACGCGTTGAATCTCCTGTTGGAGGCCACCGATGTCCTCGTAGGTGATGCCGCCGCCCGTCTTCTCGAAGCCGCTGATCGGTTCCTCGCGGAGTTCGACCTCCGTGTCCTCGGTGATGAGGACGACGCCCTCAGGCTCTGTCTCGACGGCGATGAGCGGGATTGCCTGACCGGGCGAGCGCATGAACGGGTGGTTCGTGCTCGACATGACGGGCACGATGTCGCGTTCGACGACCGGACGCTTCAGAATCTGGCGTTTGACCATGCCAGCGGCGTCAGAGCCGAACTGCACGCTCGCGTCTTCTGGCGGGGCGAGCACCAGTTTCTCTGCTTTTTTCGCCTCGGCTTTGCGGATGGTGACCCGTTCGCCAATCCCCACGTCTGCGTTCTGCCGAGTGAACCCGTCGATGCGAACCGTATCGGTGTTCCAGTCCTGTCGGTCCGCCCGCCACACCTTCGCCGCCGTCACGTCGCCACCCTCAATCTGGATGATGTCGCCCGGGCTGAGCTTTAGATGCAACAGCGTGTCCGGGTCGAGGCGGGCGATGCCCCGACCGGAGTCATTTGGGTACGCTTTCGCGACCTCAAGTTGAACTTCATTCATATTATTTTCACGTTCAGGGAGATGCGTATACTCTGTCGTGGATGGCGATATGCTTTTTGCTCCCAGCACTCACGGCGTATCACGTTTTCGCCTGATGGCGAAAGGATGCGCGACGGGTCTGACATGCGTCTGACATCGGGCCGAGACCGGGTGTTTTTCTCCGTGCCCTTCGTCCTCTCGCATATGCGAACAGTTGCGTTCGACGGACGAATGGGCGCGAGCGGCGATATGCTCCTCGGAGCGTTGCTCGCCGCGGGCGCAAACGAGGCTGCCCTCGCCCCCGTCACCGAGACACTCGACATCCGCTATGACTGCCACATCGTCGATAAAAACGGTATCGCGGCGACGAAGGTGGACGTGTTGCTCACAGACGAGGACGCACGCCGCGCCCACGAGGACGCAGAGGGCTACGACCACGGCGAGGGGCACAGCCACGATCACACGCACGCGCACGACCACGGGCACACGCATGAACACAGCCACCCTCACGACCACAGCGACGACCACACGCACGCAGAAGGCGCAGGCCCGAACCGAACCTACGCCGAGGTCATCGACATTGTCGAGAGCATGAACCTCTCCGCGTTCGTCGAGGCGGACGCGAAAGCCGTCTTCCGCATCCTCGGTGAGGCAGAGGCAACCGTCCACGACGCCCCGCTCGAAGACACCCATTTCCACGAAGTCGGCGCGGATGACGCCATCGCGGACGTGGTCGGCGCGTGTCTTCTCATTGCCGACCTCGCCCCTGACCAAGTGCTGACGACGCCGCTCGCTGTGGGCGGCGGTGAAGCCGACATGGCCCACGGCACCTACCCCATTCCAACGCCCGCTGTGGTCGAAATCGCCGCGCAAGCCGACTGGGAACTGCAGGGCGGCCCCGTCGAAGCCGAACTGCTCACGCCGACCGGCGCGGCGATTCTCGCCCACTTCGCCCGCGGAATCGATTCCCTGCCTGCGATGAATCTCGAACAGTCGGGTTACGGGGCGGGCGGTTGGACGTTCCCAGAGCGGCCGAACGTCCTGCGCGCGCTCGTCGGTGAGGCTCGTGGTGGCCTCGTCCCCGAAGCCATCACCGTCCTCGAAACGAACCTCGACGACGCCCCGCCCGAGGTGCTCGGCGGCCTCCAAGAGACGCTCACCGCCGTCGGCGCACGCGATGTGAGTATCGTTCCCGTCACGATGAAGAAGGCTCGGCCCGGCCACCTCGTGAAGGTCATCGTTCGCGCCGAGGAAGCCGCCCGAGTCGCCCAGAAACTCGCAGAAGAGACGGGAACGCTCGGTATCCGAGAGATGGTCGCTCGCCACCGCTGGACGGCAAAACGCCGCTTCGAAACCGCCACACTCGACATCGAGGGCCATTCCTACGAAGTCTCGGTCAAACTCGCAAGCGACGCAGACGACACGCTCTACGACGTGAGCGCGGAGTACGATGACGCGGCCCTCGTTGCGGAGAAAACGGGTCTCCCAATCCGTGAAATCATGCGCCGGGCAGAGGCTGCGGTCAGGGACGCTTAATCCCGGTCGTTCAGCTGCTGGCGGTGTTCTTCGAGGGCTTCTTCGATGGTCAGTTCGCCCGCCGCAACCCGTCGGGCGAGTTCCTCGCCTATCGCGCGATTCTCGGGTGACTGTTCGCGCGACCGCGTTTTGATGACCTGTAACTCGCCAGCCGTCGGCTCGATGGTTCGCTCGGTGATGCGTTCGCCCGAGAGGTGGGCGATGTTGATGGCGGCGATGACGTCGCCCATCCCGCGCGCGCCCGTCCCGAGATACGGCGTCGTGCCGGTTTCGTCAACGAGTTCGATGGGAATGCCATCGAGGTCGTCAATGAGTCGTGTACCCTGCAGTCGAGCGCCGTCACCGATTCTGACGAGCGGGTCTACAGCTCCCTCGAGCTCCGCCAAAATAATCGCCGCCGCTTGGGCGAGCGGGACGTGGAACGTGGCGATGACTATATCGCCGTTCAACACCGCGATACCGGGGCGTTCACCGGGGTCAATCCCAACAATCGTGCGTCCGCCGCCGCTTCGCATGAGGGCGAGGGCTTCTTCGACGGCGTGCCGGCACTCGTCTGGTTTCGCGCGGACGACGGTCACGGGCGTCTCGATTTCGTCGTCTGCGCCCGTGATGACGACGTTCGTGTTCTCGGGGAACTCGTCGCCGGGTTCGATGGTGGTAAACTGCACCCCGCGCTCGCGCAGTTCTGCGACTGCCTCGTGATACACTTCGAAGTCAGTTGTGGCGACGACTATCACTCCCTCCTTCTCCGCGCCGCAGGTGACTAAATCCTTCGGCAGACCGGACCCTTTTTGCTGAAGACGGCGAAAGGATGGGTGTGTCAAACGCGCCCGTTCCGACCGGCTGTGGCCCCGTCGATACTCTCCTCGGCGGCGGCTTTGAGCGCGGCACCGTCACGCAACTGTACGGCCCGCCGGCCGCCGGGAAGACCAATCTCGCGCTCGCCGCGGCCGTCGAAACAGCCGCCGCCGGACGGACGGTGCTCTACATCGATACGGAAGGCCTCTCCATCGACCGATTCCAACAACTGGCGAAAGCCAAGGGCGAAGACGTTTCTGACCTCGCCTCGCGCATCATCATCTCAGAAGCCCACGATTTCGCAGAACAGGAAGCCGCCGTCAGAGACGCGACCGACCTCGCCTCGCGTGCAGACCTCATTGTCCTCGACAGCGCGACCGGCTTCTACCGCTTAGAACGGACGACCGAAGAAGAAGGTGAGTCGCTGAGAAAAGTCGCGCGCCAGATGACGCACCTACTCTCGCTCGCCCGCAAACACGACCTCGCCGTCGTCATCACGAATCAGGTGTTCACTGACCCGGACGGCGACTCGGCGCGCCCGCTCGGCGGCCACACGCTCGCCCACTGGACGGGCACGGTGCTCCGCCTTGACCGATTCCGTGGCGGCAACCGTCGAGTCACCATCGAGAAACACCGCGCGAAACCGACCGGTGAAACGGCGCGCTTCCAGATTACCCAAGACGGGCTTGTCGGCGTAGACGAGTTGTAAAACGGAAGTATCGCACCCGAAAGCGACTGAGTCGCGTTCGGCCTTTTTCATGCAAGTTTTTCAAGGAGCGGTGCGCGAAGCGCACCCGACGAAGAAAAAGTTGCTATAATTCGCCGAGCTTCCGCAGCAACTGCCCTTTGTAGATTTCGTCAGAACGCATGTCTTTCATCTCGATGACGTTGCGTTCGAGCTTGTCGAGGGCGACGTAGAAGGCGTTCTCTGCACCGTAGCCTTCGCCGGAGCCAGCGACCTGCCCACGATCTGACCGAATCCGAATCTGGCACTGGATGAGCGGCGTGCCGCGGAGTTTCTCCTTGTGCTCGTGGAAGCGAACGTGGGCGTGATGGACGGTCATCCGCTGGTACTTCTGGATGACGGCTTCGATGCTTTCGCGAATTTCGTCGCGGCTCAGCGTTTCGAGCAGGTTGATGTTGGTGATTTGGACGTCTAAGTGTTCTTCCTCCGTGTAGGATAGTGCGCGGAGCACGTCGGTTTTGGTTAGGACGCCAGCGATGAGGCGGTCGTTCTCTTCTGGCGTGACCACGAGGCCTGCGTAGTTGTTTTCGAGCATTCCAGAGACGGCGTCACGAACCGACGCGCCGAGCGTAATCGTCCGCACGGGGCTGTTCATGATGTCGTAGACGGGGAGGTCGAGCATGCGCTCTATGTCGCCAGAGCGCTCGCCAAGGGTGGCTTTGTTCATGTCGCGGACGACGAAATCGACGATGTCGTGGGTCGTCACCATCCCAGTGAGATGACCGTCGTCATCGACCACGGGGAGACGCGAGACGCCGTGTTCGCGCAGGAGGTTGATGGCCTGCCCGACACGGTCTGACTCGTGGACGGTGACGGTGTCGTCGGTGTAAATCTGGTCAACAGTAAGCACGTCCAGATTTTCGAGGACGGCTTCTAAGATAGCATCCGCGGTGACGATGCCCCAGAGAGCGTCGTCTTCGAAGACGGGGGCGACTTTCGTCCCGCCTTCGACGAGCATCCGCGCGACATCGCGGATGTTGGTCGTTCGTTCGACTTTCGGGGCAGATTTCATCAGCGCGGCCACTTTCGTCGAGTCTTCGACGTGTGACTGGAGCAACTCGCGCTGGGTCACAAGACCGGCGTATTCGTCGCCGTTCGTGACGATGATACCCTTTGGGTTCTCCCGTTCGAAAATTGACCGCACTTTACTCAGTCGCTGGTCGACGTCGACCTCGACAAAATCGTTAGTGGCAATGTCAGCAATATCCATCAATTGTCCCCAATATGGTAGAGGGGCGCAGCCCTAATGAAAACTAGGGCTAATCCGGCGACAAGACCTTTATCATGCGAGTACCTATCACACCGGATGATGCCGAACATTGGTGTGTTCGGGCCGTATACATATCTTTTCACAGAACTGCTCTGGGGAGTGGTCGCGCTCGCGCTTCTCTGGTACTCAAATGCGTGGCGCGACGCCGCGCGAACCATCGCGGTTCTCTATCCGTTTGCGTACGTCTGGGACTGGTATACGCTCACTGTGGGTGTGTTTTCGATTCCGCTCAGAACCGGCATCGACCTACTTGGCATTCCCGTCGAAGAACACATCTTCATGCTCATTGTCCCCGCGATGGTCGTCGGGGCACACGAAACGCTCAAAAAACGCTTCGGCAGCTCAGAGGAGTGAGGCGACGAGCCAGCCGAGGCCAATCGCCGCGAGACAGGCGAGAAGGCTCCCTCCGGCGTTCATCGCTGCCCGCAGCCGGTGGCCGCGCTCCCACAATAAGCTTGTTTCGACCGAGAACGACGAAAACGTCGTGAATGCCCCACACGCGCCGGTTCCGACGAGGAGCATCGCGTCGTCAGACACGCCGACGAACGTGAGCGTCCCGAGGACGAAACTCCCGATGACGTTCACGGTGAGCGTGCCGTATGGGAGTCGACCTTCGGGCACGCGCCCGGCGACGAGAAAGCGCGCCATCGCCCCGAATGCGCCGCCAATCCCGACGAGATACGCGGGATTCACATTTCCACCTCCTTCGTTCCGATGCGCGCGCCGGGCAGTGATTTTGCGACCAGCCGTCCCACGAATACCGCCGCGAAGCCGAGCGCGTAGTTCGCCACCACGTTCACGAGCGCGAGTTCGGGCGACAGCGCCGTCTGCACCGCGAACGTCGAGTACGTCGTGAGCGAGGAGAGAAACCCAGTCGTGATGGCGAGGCGCATCGGTCCGGAGAAGACGCCAAGAAACCGCTGTTCGTAGACGAAAAAGCCGAGCAACAGACTCCCCACCACGTTCACGACGAGGGTGCCCGGAAGCCCCGGCAGCACCGTACTCGTCGCATAGCGCAGGTTCGCCCCGGCGAAGCCACCGAGCGCGATGAGCGCCAGGGCCTCAACCGTGGCGAGCGGGTGGTCTCGACTCATACACCTACCCGTGACTTGTGCGAGTCGAGTATAAGGATGTAGTGAAGTTGATAGCTCATCCAATACTGTCAAGTGGATAAACAGACAACGCTACCATATCGCAAATGCCCTCCTCCCGGCTGCCCTTCTGGAGGTGCCCGCTATGCAGGTGCTCCCAGCTGATGGGCTGGCATCGTGGTTCGTATCGCTCGGGCCGGGTATCGAAGCCATCTCGCTCACCGCGGTACAGTGGAGCAGTTACGCTGGCGCTCTTCTCGTCATCTCGCTGCTCGCCGCCTTCGGGTACAAAAGTGCAATTCGCCGTTTCGACCGCTACACCATCACGTAAGGTTGGCCACCGCTATTCGTGCTGGTCGAACGCCTCACGGGTCAGTTCGTTGTACCGTTCGAACTCCTCGCGGGCGCCCGCCGGGAGGTCGTCTTGTGGTGGGGCCATCGCTGGCTCAGCGTCGAGGTCGGGCGTACCAACGATGACGCGTCCGACCATCCCAAACGTCTCGTGTGGCGTGCAGAAGTAGTCGTAGACGCCCTCTTGCTCGAAGGTCACCGCGAACGTCTCACCGGGGTCGCTGATGAGTGGGCTTCGCCACGGGGCTGTGCCTGCCGGGATTCGCGCTGGCTTGCCGTTGTCCGGGTGGTATGCCACCGTGTCGTGGACGCTGTTGACCAGTTCCCACGTCACCGTTCCGCCGGGGACGATGTGGACGACGTGGGGCAGGAAGTGGAAGCCGTTTTCTCCGACCATTTCAACGGTCACACTCGCCATTGGCTCGCCAATCTGGATGTCGCCGTGGGCGTATGTATCCTCGTCGCCCTCGCCATCCATGTGGCCGTCGTCCATATGCTCGTCATCCATGTGCTCGTCATCCATGTGCTCATCGTCGAGGTCGTCGCCGGTTGCATCCGTGGTCGTGGTTCCTCCGGGTTCGCCCGGAGTCGAAACACAACCTGCGAGACCAACAGTGACGACCGCACCGGCCGCTTTGAGGTAGCGTCGGCGTGTCGAGGTCGATTGTCGTGCGTCCATACTAGTACTAAGGTCACCAACGAATGAGCACTCTTTGGTGAATCTCACATTCTGAGACCACGACGTCCGTAATACCGCCCGATTTATCAATTTCTGTTAACACATTTTATCTCCGTTTCGGTCGAACTAGAACGGGCGATGACCGCTGTTAAAATCATCAAAGTGCTTGGCACATCGAGCGAATCGTGGGAAGCCGCCGTCAAAGAAGCCGTCAAACAGGCCGCCGCGTCGGTCGATGACATCCACGGCGTCGAAGTCGAAGACTGGACGGCAGACGTAGAAAACGGAGAGATTGTGAACTACAAGGCAACCGTCGAGATTGCCTTCCCGGTCCACCACGAGCTGTAGACGCGGGAGTTCACCGCCGCACTGTTTTATTCGGCTTGCACACCCGACACACTCACCGCGTCATCGTTAGGCGTGTGCTGGGCTGGGGGCGGGGCTGTGGCCAGTCTGTCGCGTTCGATTTCGAGGGCGGCAAAAACGTGTTCGTGAATCATGGTGGTTTGTGAATCGATTCAGGTAGCGGGTGGTGCGTGGCGTTTGCCTTACTGCGATTCGGGCGGCTGGAAGAACAACAGCTCGTTGCCCTCCATATCGCTCGCGATGGCTTCCGTGCCGTAGTCTTGTTCCGTCGGCTCCGAGACGAACTCGACGCCGCGTTCTTTCAGGTCCTCGTAGGTCGCCTGACAGTCATCGACCGAGAACGCCAGCATCGCGTTGTTCCCGACGAGCGGGCGGAGTTTCTCCTCGTCGCGGCCGTCGAACCAGCCAATGGCCTGCAGCGCGATTTCGACGTCTTGGCCGGGCACGCCGACCGTAATCCACCGGTCGTCGCTGTCGTTGTCCATCATCGGCATGTCCATCTTCTTCTCGAAGCCGAGTTTCTCGGTGTAAAACTCGAGGGCGGCTTGCTGGTCAGCGACGACTAACGAGACGTGTGTGAGTGCTGAAATATGGCTTGTTTGGGTCTTGCTCATGGGTTGTTTTCCTCCACGTAATTGGTACGCTGGAACGGGGGTTATTCGTGCGCATAGCGCGGAGTGAAAGTGAAATTCACGGGTGGTGATTTCGAGCATGTCAAACGCACCCAAAAACACTTACTGGTTCGTGTCAATCTCGCTACCAAGATGTTCGACGTTAAAGTCCCACCGTACGGGTTTGCTCGCATTACCCTCGCGTTCTGGGGATACGTCGCCGTGGCGCTCGGTATCACGCTTGTGGTCCACGAGCTTGGCGTGCCAACTAACTTGGCCGTTTACGTGTTCATCGAGGTTGGCGCGCTGCTCTTTCCGGTGTTTCTCCCGCTGTTTCGGCGGTTGATGCCGGGTGGGAAGGGTGGGGAGTGAACTCACTGCTTTTCATACCACTCATCTCTCAGCACTCTTTCTGGTCCACAAATTAGTAAGAAGTTCACGTCACACTCGATGGAATTCTCTGTTTCCGTAGTCAGTGAAAGAGGCCACATTAGACCCTGATACGGGTAGGTATCACCTCGTGCTGTCGCCCGTACTGATTGAACAAGGTGACTTCGCCGCCCCCAATTTTCAGTAGAAGTGCCGCCTTTGAATCTAACTTCTCCGATTTCGCCGACAACCTCGATATATGTCTGATTATCAATTTCACTTTCAAATGGTTTTGTCTCAACCTCACAAGAAAACCGATACAGTTGACCAGTTTCCAATTCGTTTTTGTTCACTTCAGATATATCTGGTATTTCGTCATCAGAAAGAATCTCATTGGCCAATTTCTTGGCTTTAAACATCTCCTTATCAAAATTGATGCTATGAATCTCTGCTTCAGTCAACTCTCCAGTAAAGCCACTCGAAATTTGAGTAAGAAATGCACCTAATTTCCCACTAATAGTTCCAGTCTTACGGGACCTTTCTTCTACTGTTATCTGATCCACGTCGCCAAATAACTCCGAATATACCTGCTCTACACCACCCCTAGATGCGTACATGACGTGTTGATAATCAGCCATACTCCCCACAACAAGTCAACGATAATAAATGTTGATTTGGTTCTGGAAATGTCTGCTATACTCGAGGAGATTTGAACCACGGTCGCTGCTCGCTCCCTGGTTTAAGCTGCCCTCACATTACGATTACAGACGGCGCTCGAAGGTTGAGCGCCGTCAGAAAGTAGTGGGTTCGGGCAGATTTGAACTGCCGATCTCCTCCATGTCAAGGAGGTGTCATAACCAGCCTAGACCACGAACCCTTGCTGGTGTGCTTCTGTCTGCATTCCTTCGTAACCCGCCGGGGTAATTGAAGGTTTCGAATCGGGAACGAAAACACCGCCGCCGGGATGCGTTTTTCTCCCACACGGTGAACCAACGGGTTTCGGGCGTCTCGACGGAGCGCTTCTCCAATCGTGATTGTGCTCCCGCACGCTCGAAATGGCGACACTGTTAAGTGGATGTACGAATTTGTACATTGCAAGACAAAGAAGTACATTGGTGATATCATGAGGGAATTTATCGAGCGTGTGACGGAGGGTGAGGATTTGACCATCGAACAGGCCAGAGAGGCGGCAACGGCCGTCTTTAACGGCGCGACGGAGGCGCAGATGGGCGCACTGCTCGCGGCGCTCCGGGCCAAAGGCGAGACCGAAGATGAAATCGCGGGCTTCGCACAGGGGATGCGCGACGCGGCGTTGACCATCGACCCCGAGCGAAACGGCAAACCGCTCGTCGATACGTGTGGGACTGGCGGCGACGACTACAACACCATCAACGTCTCCACGACGAGCGCGGTCGTGGCCTCGGGTGCAGGTGTCGCTATCGCAAAGCACGGCAACTACTCGGTCTCCTCGTCGTCGGGGAGCGCGGACGTGCTCGAAACCCTCGGCGTGAACGTCGAGGCGGAACCAGCGGATGTTGAGAAGGCCATCGAAGAAAACGGGATTGGCTTCATGCTCGCGCCGGTGTTCCACCCGGCGATGAAGGCCGTCATCGGCCCGCGCCGGGAACTCGGCATGCGCACCATCTTCAACGTGCTCGGCCCGCTCACCAACCCCGCCGGAGCCGACGCACAGGTCATCGGCGTCTACGACCCCGACCTCGTTCCCGTCATCGCGCGCGCCCTCTCGCGTATGAACGTGGAACGCGCCCTCGTCGTCCACGGCTCCGGCCTCGACGAAATCGCCATCCACGGCGAAACCGTCGTCGCCGAAGTCACGGGCACCGAAATCGAGGAGTACACGCTCACACCTGCCGACCTTGGACTTGACTCATACCCAATCGAGGCCGTCGCCGGAAGCACGCCCGAAGCAAACGCCGCGGACTTCGAAGCCATCGTCTCCGGTGAACTCACCGGCGCGAAACGCGACATCATTCTCGCAAATGCGGGCGCGGCCATCTATATCGCCGGCGCGGCAGAGACCCTCAAAGACGGCGTGGCCCTTGCTCGCGAGTCCATTGACTCGGGTGCCGCGCTGGAAAAACTGAACGCGCTGCGACAGACCGTGGTGGCATGACGCGGGTGAAAATCTGCGGGCTTACGACCGAAGCCGACCTTCGCGCCGCGGTCGAGGCGGGTGCGGACGCCGTTGGGTTCATCTCGGACGTACCCGTCGAGACGCCGCGCGAAGTTTCGACCACTGAGGCCGGTAACCTCGCGGCCGCCACGCCACCGTTCGTCACGAGCGTGCTCGTCACCATGGCCGACTCCGTCGAACGAGTCTGCACGCTCGTCGCGCGCGTCGAACCCGACGCAGTGCAACTGCACACGCTGCTCTCGCCCGATGCTGTCAGTGAAATCCGCGAGCGAACCAACGTCACGGTCATCCAGCGCATCGAAGCAGACGATGCGCGCGTGCCCGAGCACGCCGCCGTCGCAGACGCCCTCCTCGTCGATTCGGTCGATGCCGCCGGTGCTGGCGGAACCGGAACCACCGCGGATTGGAGCAAAACGAGCACCCTCGTCGCAGAGATTGACGCGCCAGTCATCCTCGCGGGGGGCCTCTCGCCCGAGAACGTCGCCCGCGCAATCGACGAGGTTTGCCCCTTCGCCGTCGATGTAGCGAGCGGCGTCGAGAAAGCAGGCGGCGTGAAAGATCACGAGATGTTGGACGCCTTCGTCCGCGCGACCCACCGGCAGGTGACCGCCCAATGATGCGTTCGCTCACCCGTGAGGAGTTCATATCGCTCGCCGCAGACGACCGCCCGGCCGTGCTCCGGCTTGCGGTCTCCCTCGACTGTTCGCTCGACCCACTTGCTGCCTACGCAGAACTCGCAGACGGCTCCCATTCGTTCTTGCTCGAAAGCGCAGAGAAGGTCGCCTCAAGCGACCCGGCCGGGGCGTTCTCTCCGGAGACGACCGACCGCCACGCGCGCTACTCGTTCGTCGGCTACGACCCCGACGGCGTCGTGTCGATTGGCCCGGACGGAGCCGAGGTCGAACAGTTCGAAAACGCGCTCGCAACGCTCGCAGCCCCCGGCGAAGGCGACGTGCTCGATTCGCTGCGCGAGACGCTTCCAGACCTCCCGCTCAAGGGGTTCCCGAAAGCGGGCCGCCAACACCTGCAGGGCGGTCTCGTCGGTTTCCTATCGTACGATGCGGTGTATGACCTCTGGCTGGACGAGGTGGGCGTCTCCCGCCCCGAAAGCTCGCTTCCGGACGCACAATTCGTCTTGACGACGAAAACGGTCGTATTCGACCACGCAGACGACTCCGTGTCACTTGTGTTCACGCCGGTTGTCACTCCCGACGCCGACGCCGGAGACCTCTACGACGAACTCGCCGCCGAAGCGAGTGCCGTAGAATCGCGCCTGCAAAACGCAACCCCGGTCGAGACGGGCAACTTCGTCTGCCGCGCAGAGCACGCTGGCCCGCGCGATGAGTACGAGGCCGCCGTCGCCAAGGCAAAAGAGCACGTCCTCGATGGCGACATCTACCAGGGCGTCATCTCGCGAAAGCGCGAACTCGAAGGAGAGTTCGACCCGAAGACGCTCTACGCCTCGTTGCGCGAGGTCAACCCGTCGCCGTACATGTACCTCTTGCGCGCAGACGACCTGAGCATCGTCGGCGCGAGCCCAGAAACCCTCGTCTCGGTGAGCGGCGACACCGTCGTGAGCAACCCCATCGCGGGGACGTGCGGGCGCGGGGGCAGCCCCGGCGAAGACCGCCGGCTCGCCGGTGAGATGCTCGCAGACGACAAGGAACGCGCCGAACACACGATGCTCGTCGATTTGGCGCGCAACGACGTTCGCCGAGTCGCAGAACCCGGCTCGGTTCGCGTAGAAGAGTTCATGAACGTCCTCAAGTACTCCCACGTCCAGCACATCGAGAGCACGGTCACGGGGACGCTCGCGCCCGAGTTCGACGCCTTCGACGCGACGCGCGCGTCGTTCCCCGCCGGAACGCTGTCTGGTGCGCCGAAGGTGCGGGCGATGGAGATTATCCACGACTTAGAAGCCGGGCCGCGCGGCCTCTACGGCGGCGGCGTCGGCTACTACTCGTGGACGGGCGACACCGACTTCGCCATCGTCATTCGGACTGCGACCATTGAACACGGCGACCCAGACCGGTTGACGATTCAGGCCGGTGCGGGTATCGTTGCTGACTCAGACCCCGTAAGCGAGTTCGAGGAGACCGAAAAGAAGATGGGTGGCGTCCTCGCCGCGATTGAGCGGCTCGAACCCGCGGAGGTGAAGCCATGACCGACGTACTGTTCGTCGATAACTTCGATTCCTTCACCTACAATTTAGTCGAGTATGTGAGCACGAACGCGGACACCAAAGTCGTGAAAAACACCGCGTCGCTCGCGGAAATTCGCGCCGCAGACCCCGACGCAATCGTCTTGAGTCCGGGGCCGGGCCACCCGAAAAACGACCGCGACGTGGGCGTGACCCGCGACGTACTCCGTGAGCTGAGTCCCGACATACCGACGCTCGGCGTCTGTCTCGGTCTCGAAGCCGCGGTGTACGAGTACGGCGGCGAGATTGGCCGCGCGCCGTTCCCCGTCCACGGCAAAGCCTCTGCCATCACTCACGACGGACAGGGCGTGTTCTCGGGACTGCCACAGGCGTTTCGCGCTGGCCGCTACCACTCGCTCGTGGCCACGTCAGTGCCCGAGTGTTTGACGGTGACCGCCCGCTCAGACGACGATTTGGTCATGGGCGTGCGCCACGAAGACTACCCGCTCGAATGCGTCCAATTTCACCCAGAAAGCGTGCTCACCGAACACGGCCACGACGTTATCCGGAACTTTCTCGCCGCGATTTAGAGGAAAATACCGACAATCCAGAGCGCGCCGATGATGGCGATTGCGATGAGAATGAGTTTCCACGCGACGTGGAGCAGGATGCGCCCGACGAGAACGATTGCCGCGAGCAAGACAAGCGTTAACAGAATCGTCGGCGGCGAGGTGAGTCCTTCGACGAGGAACGGTTGCATATCGTGAATTATGAGATGGCGACGGTTAATCGTATTGGGCGACGCCGCGATTGGCGGTCGCTCGCTCAGCGCGATGTGACACCTCGATGAACCCGGCCTGAACCCCCCATTGTTTCTGCTGAACCGCCGCCTCACTCGGCCGGTTTTTCTGCATCGCTTCCACTTTCACTCCGGTCTGGACAGTGTTATTAGTCTCTCTCGCTTACCAGTATTTGACCGTAGAATCAGCAACATCACCCTTGCTGGGGATGTAAACTAAACAGCTGAGTTACAACTTTCCAGGTAGCCTGAAAATCGCGAATGCCAAAGGGTTATTTGGGTGGACTCAGTACAAAATCGCCGTTACAAATGTCGTGTATGACGCCACACTCTGAAAGTCGTATCGCCCGGCAGAGAACGCCTGCCGGCTGTCGAGGGGAACTATGAGCCGCGCGAACCTCTCCGCCGACGAGATTACCCTGCCCATCAAGCGCACGGATGGGGAGACTCTCGCAGACCGGATGACCACAAACGCGTATAACAACATTCTTCCGGCTCGATATCTCCGCAAAGACGCGAACGGGGAGCTTATCGAGACCCAAGAAGACCTGTTCGTCCGCGTTGCGAAGAACATCGCGCTCGCAGAAGCCGTCTACGAGGCAGACAACCTCGGCCTCGAACTGACGGTTCGCCCCGAGCAACTGAAACCACGCCACCCACGCCGCGACGAACTCGCCGCAGAAGTGTTCGGCGAGGGAACCACCGCCGCCGACGACGTCGAAACGCAACTCACCGAGTTCAACGTCAACAAGTTCGACTACGACACCGTCGTCCCCGAACTTCCAGCAGGCGTACAGGAGAAAGTAGAGTCGGTACGCGCCGAGTTCCAAGACCTTATGGAGCAACTCAGCTTCATCCCGAACTCCCCGACGCTCATGAACGCGGGCGACGAACTCCAGCAGCTCTCTGCGTGTTTCGTTGACTCGCCCGCGGACGACCTCACTGACATCCACAAAACCGCCATGGAGGCCGCAGAGGTCTTCCAGTCGGGCGGTGGCATGGGCTACGCCTTCTGGCAACTTCGTCCGTACGGTGACGCGGTTGGCTCCACGGGAGGAATCGCCTCCGGGCCAATCACGTTCATGCGCACGTTCGACCAGATGTGCGAGACCATCGCGCAGGGTGGCACCCGCCGCGGTGCCCAGATGGGCGTCATGCGCGTCTCGCACCCGGACGTCATCGAGTTCCTCCACGCGAAGAACAAGGACGTCTCGCTCGCGGTCACGCTCCGCCTGAACGACCCGGACGACTACACGTACACGAGCTTCAACGAAGCGCTCGAAGAGGCCCGCTCGCTCATCGACGAGGAAGGCCGCGTGCCAAAGCACCTCCGCAACGCCGTCGAGGGCCACCTCTCTAACTTCAATATCTCCGTGGGCGTCACGGACGGCTTCATGGAGGCACTCTACAACGAGGAGGACTTTGTCTTCACGAACCCACGCACAGAAGAGCCACACATCGCCACCGAGGAGACCAAGGAGATGTACGACCGCTACGACCTCGGTCACTACGTCACCCCCGGCGAAGTGCTCAAGATTCCCGCGGTCGAAATCTGGGACCACATCATCGACGGCTCGTGGGAGAACGGCGAACCCGGCGTCATCTACTTAGAGCGCGTCAACAAGGAGCACTCCTTCGACGTCGACAAGCACCCCGACCACCAGATTCTCGCCACCAACCCGTGTGGCGAACAGCCACTGGAGGAGTACGAAGCGTGCAACCTCGGCCACATCAACCTCTCTACAATTGCCGAGTTCGACGCCCCCGACTGGCGCGTCTGGCACGCGGAGAACGGCGAGAACTTCGACTCGACCGAGGAAGCCATGGACGCGTTCCTCGCGGACGCCATCGACTGGGACGAGTTCGACCACCGCATCGAGTGGGGGACGCGCTTCTTAGAGAACGTCGTCACCATGTCGGACTTCCCGGTGCCGAAAATCGAGGAGAAAGTCCGCAACATGCGCAAAATCGGCCTCGGCGTCATGGGCCTCGCGCAACTCTACATCCAACTCGGCATCCGCTACGGCTCTGAGGAGGGCAACGAACTCGTCCGCCAGCTCATGATGCACATCAACCACGGGTCGAAGTGGGCCTCCCACGAACTTGCCGAGGACCGTGGCGCGTTCAACGACTGGGGCGACTCGAAGTACGCAGACCCCGTCGAATACCGCGACTGGTTCGAACACCACACCGGCCTCTCGGCCGACGAGTGGGCCGACGGCTTCTCGATTCGCAACCACAACACGACGACCGTCGCGCCAACGGGCACGACCTCGATGGTCGGCAACACCACGGGCGGCATCGAGCCAATCTACAACGTCGCCTACTTCAAGAACGTCTCCGACGACGTGCAGGGCGACGAGATGCTCGTCGAGTTCGACGACTACTTCCTGCGCGTGCTTGAGGCGAACGACATCGACGTAGACGCCGTCCAAGCCGAAGCCGTAGAACAGATGCAGAACAACGCCTTCGAGGGCGTCACGTCGCTCTCGACGGTGCCTGACGCGATTGGCGAACTGTTCGTCGTCACCGCAGACCTCGCAGGCCTCGACCACGCGGGCGTCCAGTGCGCCGCACAGGCCGGCGTTGACTCCGCCATCTCGAAGACCTGCAACTTCCCGAACTCCGCGAGCAAAGCGGACATGGACGAGGTGTACCGCTACATCTACGACCACGGCGGGAAGGGCGTCACCGTCTACCGCGACGGCACCCGCAGCAAGCAGGTGCTCACCACCCGCGCGAAGAACGCAGACTTCGCCGACGACGACGAAGCCGCAGAGGCCATCGTTGAGCAGATCACCGAGGTGTTCGGCTCGATGGACGAGTTCCTAGACCACGAGGAAGTCAAGGCGGCGTTCAACGCGCAACTCGACTCCATCGCCACGGCCGCGGCGAACGGCAACCTCTACGCCGAGAAGCGCGCGCGACCGGACGTCCTCTACGGCGTCACCCAGCGCATCTCGACGGGCTACGGCAAGCTGTACGTCAACATCAACGAAGACGAACAGGGCCGTCCGTTCGAGTTGTTCGCGAACATCGGTAACTCCGGTGGGTTCACCGCAAGCTTCACCGAGTCGCTCGCAAAGACCGTCTCGACCGCGCTCCGGTCGGGTGTCGACCCAGAGGAGATTGCGGGCGAACTGAAAGGCATCCGCTCACCGAAGATTGCGTGGGACAAGGGCGAGCAGATTCAGTCCATCCCGGACGCCATCGGCACGGCGATGCGCCGGTATCTCGACGGCGAAATCGACAAGGCTTACCCACAACAGCGCAACCTCGCGGAGATTGCAGAGGAGAGCGCGCCTGCAGCGGACGCAGATGAGGTGGACGCAGAAAGCGACGACGACGCAACCCAGTCGCTCATCGACGCGGGCGAGAGCCCAGAGTGTCCCGACTGTGGGTCGATGACGCTCTACTTCTCTGAAGGCTGCAAGACCTGCGAGTCCTGTGGCTGGTCTGAGTGCAGCTAAACAAAAACTAGCGATTTTCGATTTTTTTCTCACTGCTTGACTGGCAAGAGCGGGCATTCGAAGAAGTTCGGCGGGTCGCCGGGGTTCGGTGACCCGGGCGTGATGGACAGGTGTCCAGCCTCGTACTCCGCGTGAACGTCGTCGTAGGATGTCAACACCGGGAGCGGATTGTGTGCGGCCAGCCCGGCAGCCGTCCACGTGGCAGTGTGGGTGTACCAGCGCCCGCCGTTGAACGCGGGGTTGCCGGGTGCCGCCTCCGCGACGGGAAGCTGGCCGGTCGCGCCGTTCGTGAAGGCGAACAGCTTGTCGAAGGAGTGGTCATTCTTGCCGTTCGAGCCGGGAATCGCGGCCGCGCCTTTCGTGCCCCAGGTCTTGCCGTCGCCGTAGAGCGACGGGCCAAAGTTCGGTTTGCCGGGGTTGGCTGCCGCGCTTCCCGCACTGAGTGCGAGTCCAGCGCTGAGGAGGGCCGTCGTTCTGAGGATGCGTCTGCGGGTCACAGTCGGGAGCGGTGTCTGTGTGGTCATTTCATCACCTCACTATGACTCGACGCAGAACGGAGGGATAGCGATTTTTCAAGATTCACACCGAGTTGTTCTAGAATTGCTCGCAAGTGGGAACTGCGGAAAACAGGGACCTCACTTCACCGTGACCCACGTCAGGAAGACGAGCGCGACGAACTGCAGTGCGCGCAGGACGGCGACTGCGCCTTGGACGGTCGGGTCTGAGCCGTAGAACATCTGCATGGTAAAGAAAAAATAGAGCGCGACAGCGTTCTCTACGAGCATCACCGCGCCGAAGGCGATGAGGCCGAGGATGGTGTTCGTCCGGAACGTCCGGTAGTTGCGCGCCCAGACGAAGGTGAGCGCCGCGAGCAGGATGATGTTGAGTCCCGCGAGGGTGCTTGCGATTAGTAGTTCAGTTCCCATTGCCATTGTGAGTCACTCCATTTGGTCGGTGATGCGCTCGAACGCATCCCAGTGGTGTTCGAATTGGTCGGTGAGGAAGTACAGCGCGCCGTAACCCTCGCCGCCCGGCTCGACGATCCCGTGCTCGATGAGCATATCGAGATGATGACGGATGGTGTTGTAGTCCACGTCAAGCTCCGTCGAGAGCTGATTCGCGTTGTGTGGGCGCTCAGCGAGGGCTCTGATGATGCGGACGCGGTTTGCGCCCCCTCGCATGCCCACGAACAAGTACCACAACACCTTTTCCATCGGTTTTCTGTATCGAGTTTACTTGTCGTCAACGGCAAAAGTCTCTCTCATTGGACGGTTCTCGAAACCCAGCCACTTGGCCCGTTCGGGAACGCGGGCAGTTCTTCGTTCGCCTGCACCGTCCCGTCGCCCGTGATGGCGCGCACTCGCACCCGGTGTTGGGAACCGGGGTGCTCGTAGGTGTACGACCACTGTCGCCACACGTCCTCGCCCGGCAGCGGCTCTGAGAGCGTGGCTTCCTGCCATCCATCGCCAGTGTTGACCTCGACCGCAGAGACGTCCATGAGTCCGGCGTAGGCGTGGCCAGCGACCGTCACCGTGCCGTCATCGTTCTGGGTTTCCACCCAGAGCTTTGCGACGATGTTGACGGGGCCGGTGCCGTGCCAGCCGCGCTCTTCCCAGTAGCCATCGACTGCCTCATCGAGGAACTCGATTTCGGTGAGCCATTTGACGTTGATTTCGCCCCAGTGGCCCGGAATGAGCACCCGGACGGGCGCGCCGTGCGAGCGGGGCAGCGGTCTGCCGTTCATCCCGTAGGCGAGGAAGCCGCGTCTGAGCGCCGCGATGGGGAACTGGACGTAGTAGCCGTCTCCCGCCCGGAGCATGGCACACTCACAGCCCGAATCGGTGATGACCTCGTCGAGCAGTGGGGCGAGGGGCGTCCCCGTCCAGAGTGCGTTGTCCATCTTCGTGCCGTTGAGCGAGTCGCCGACACACCGGAGCGTGATGAAGCGCTGTTCGACCGGGAGCGCGCGGATGTCGTCGTAGGTGAACGTTGCGTCCTCGGAGACGGCTCCCGTAAGCGAGAGCGTCCAGTTTTCAGGGGCCGTGTTCGGGTTCACCGCGGCGATGTCAACCTCGTAAAACGACGTGCTGACGAGGGGTTCGAGTCCCGACACGGGAAGCGATTTCGCTTCTGCTTCTGCCAGCATCGTCTCGATTTCTTGGTGCTGTGCTGCGGTGAGGCCGAGCGGTCGGTCGCTCGTGTCGTCGCCGCCGCGGTTGCCACCAACGACGTACGAGAGCACCGAGAAGCCCGCGACGCCTGCGATGGCGGTGAGCACGCGACGGCGTGCGGTGGCGTCCACTTCACTCGGTGGGACGCCGGGGCCGGTGAGCGCGAGGACGGCGCTCGCGGGAACCGCCGCGGCGAGGGCCAACACGGGTTCGCCGGTGAGGAGAGTCACGGCCGCCCACGTTAGTCCGAGCGCCACCGTCACCGAGACGAGCCCGCTTCGCTGTCGCCACCCAGTCGCCAGTGCTGCGGCTGAGAGGCACGCAATGAGGAGGACTGCGAGGGTTATGGCGGCGAGCAGGTTCAGTTTCTGGCCGATGTCGCCGAGGACGACGATGGCGAACGTCACGAGCGACGCGGGGGCCGCTCGTGAGAGCATCGCTTCGAGGGGCGCTCCCACGAATCCAGTCGTGAACCCGGCGGCGGCGTAGGAGCCAGCGATGGCTGCGACGCCTGCGAGTACCGCTCTGACAGCACCGACGCGAATGCGCTGTGATTGTGGGAGCAGGTTCATCGCTTAGCTCCGTACCCGAGCGATGACTAAGGCAATGCCGATGAGGGCGACGATGGCGACGCCGATTGCCGCCGTTGGCGAGAGCAGGCCACCGAGTGCGCCGGACTCCTCGCCCATGTCGTCACCCGAAGAGTCGTCTGCCATCTCTTCGTCGGTCATCTCATCATCCGTCATCTGGTCGTCGGTCATCTGGTCATCACTCATTTTGTCATCAGACATGTCATCATCCGACATATCGTCGCCGGACATATTGTCATCTGACATTGAGTCGTCGCTCATGTTGTCGTCCGACATGCCGTCGTCCATTCCATCGTCCATGCCGTCGTCGGTCATGTTGTCGTCAGTCATGTTGTCTTCTTGGGCGAACCCAGCGTCCGGGGCCGCCGCACCCGCGCCGATTGCGAGCGCGAGGGCAACGAGGACAACTGCCACTGAAGCTACGAGTTTTCGCATGATTCAGGTGAGCAAAGTCCTCGGGGTAAAATACCAATTTTTCAAACTCCGGACAAAGTTATTCTAGAATTGGGCCAAGGTTCGTGGCACAAGGCTCAAACCAACTGGCAACAAGACGACCTATATGGCAAACGCAGGTGGTCGGCCGTGCCCGCTCTGTGAGGAACCGATGTACCACCGCCACTGTAAGTACGTCTGCCCGAACCACGGCGTCATCTACGACTGCGCGGACACCTTCTGGTGACTGCGTTACTGTTTTGCGACGAACTGGCGATAGAGTGGCCCCACGAGGAGCGCCGTGGCGACCGCAACCGCGCCGAGGAGTAGGGGAAGCCCGATGCCCGCCACACCCTCTGTAGCAAGCGACTCCATCGAACTCCCCGCGAGAACACCCGCGACCGTCCACGGCAACTCCCCGACGAGCGTCCCGACGGCGAACGGCCAGAGACGCACGCCCGAAAGCCCGGCGCTGTAGGAGATGACATCCGTTGGAATGGGCACCAGCCGCGAGGCGATGACCCCGCGCGTCTCGCCCGTGGCGGTGAAAAACCGCGAGCCGACATCGCGGGCTTTTCCGAACAGGCCGCTGTCGGGGAAGTGACGGGCGAGCAAGAAGGGCGGAATCGCCGTGACGACGATGCCGACGAGCGCGATGGGCAGGCCGACTTCGATGCCGTAGACGTATCCAACCACGACGGAGATGGGCGTGACCGGCCACGCGACGAGCGGACGCAGGAGGTAGACGAGCGCGAGCACGCCCCCGAAGGCGACGGGGTCTGCAGCGAGGTGCTGGAAGCGAGCGAACACCTCGCGCGGCGAAATCACGAGCGAGACGACGACGAAAAAGCTCCCCACGAGGGCGAGTCCCACCAGTTGTCGTCGCGTCGCCCGCTCCATGTGCCGTTCTCCGCCGGAGTCGCGTAAACCAGTTGCGGCTCACCGTTTTCTTTTTCAGCCTCTCTCTCGAACTGCAACTGTGCCAGAACGCGATACGGTCGAACTCGGCGTCGAACTTCTCTCGAAACTCGAATTCGAGGAGCTGACGCTGGCCGAAGCACTCGACCGCATCGAGACCATCACGACGAATCCGGCGACCACCCGCGAGATTCTCGACGTCGCAGAGAGACGCGGCGTCATCGAACGCGAGGGAACGCTGCTCAAACCCCAAGGTGGCGACTACATCAAATTCGAGAGCGAAGTCATCACGAAAGAAGGCGAGTTCACCTGCCGACGCTGTAACGCGGCAATCACAACGGGCTACTTCATCAAGATGGATTCCGGCGAACTGGGGCCGTTTGGCTCCTCGTGTATCCGGAAGGTTACCGGCCGCGACTGAGTTCGTCGATGAGCTGTTCTAAGAGCACCTGTTGTTGTTCTAAGAGCGCGCTTTGCTGTTCGACGACGGCCGTCAGGTCTGCGAGTTGGGCCTGGACATCCGCACTGTCTGCGCTTGCCACGTCCGTGGGCGCGGCGGCTGGCTCCTGAATCGGCTCTGCCTCTGTCTCTTCGAACATCGACGTGGCCGTTGTGCCGCTCGTCGCCTGTGACTCCTCGGGTGTCTGGTCGGGAGTTGGGTCTGGCGGAGACTGGCTCGCGCTCCCACTTCCGAGTGGCTTCAGCCCGCTCTGTTCGAAGTTGGTATCTGCGCGTTCCGTCTCTGCATCCTCCTCCTCGTCGGGGGCGACGACCGTGTTGAACTCCGCGAGCGAAGCCACGTCGTAGAAGTCGAACAGTTCCTTTTCGAGCGTCTGTCGGACCACGCGGGCTTGCTCGTTCGGGCACTTGATGCGCTCTGGTCGCCCGTTTCGCTCGATGACGATGGACGTGGCGACGCTGCCGTCCTCGAACGAGAGGCCGGTGATGTCGGCAAAGGGATACTCCTCGAAATCTGCGTCCCAGACGGCCTGCCCGACGTGTTTCACCACGCGCTTGCTCGTGACGACGAAGGTGAGTTCGCTGAAGCGATACACCGCCGCGAGCGTCTCGTCGCCGTCCATGACGCCCGAGACCGAGAGGATGCCCGCCATGAGCGACTGCAAAATGTCGTCCGTGCGCTTGCCCGGGACGGTGAACGTCTCCTTGCCGTCGATGTACTCCAGTTCGAACTTGTCCTTGCGGCGGCCGCTCGCAATCGAGAGCCGTTCGACGTTGTGGCTGAACTCCTCGACCGTTTCGTCGCTCAAAAGCCCCTCCGCGCGGTAGACGAGCGTCCGGGTCAGGGTGATGTAGACGCGGTCGTCACCACCGAGGTGAACGCTGGCCGCGGCCTGCTCGTCCCCGAGGTGCTGGTTGACGAGGTCTGGCAGATTCATGGTACTTCATTCCACGGAACAAGTATAAAACCGCATGATGACTCGGGTGAAGATGAGAAGCTTAAAGAAGTCCCTCCTGCTACCAAAAAATGAGCCCGGGTGGCTTAGCTGGACATAGCGCCGCACTCATAGGGTTACGAGATTCGGTGCGGAGCCTTGGAAGCTCCCGACATGTTCCGGAGGCTTTGCCGAGCCTCTAACCTGGGACATGCGGAGATCGAGGGTTCGGAGCCCTCCCCGGGCATACATTTTGATTCCGTCGCTCACTCTGTGAGCGACAAGCTCCTCAAAATGTATGCACATCACGGCGACGAACCCGTAGGCTGGACGCGAACCGGGTGAGCGTCCAGTAGGGAGCAGCTTGCTGCGACTGAAGTTCGGTAGCCCTCCCCGGGCACTTTTCACTTACGCGACTCACTCTCGTGAGTCGTAACTCCGTGAAAAGCTGGCCGGTAGACGCGGAGAACCCGTAGGTATCACGTGAGCGAAGCGAACGTGATGCAGGGAGCGGAAGCGACCGTGGTTCGGCAGCCCTCCCCGGGAACTGATTCACTGCAATCGTCGCTCACTCCCGTGAGTCGCACCCTAGTGGAGAAAGTGGGGCGTGTCTCGTTGGTTACAGTTCGCCGTAAGCTAGGTGTTCGCGGGTGGTGGGACACCAAAGACTACTCGCCTAGACCAGTAGTCGAAACACTCGCCTGAACCTGCGATTTTTCTACCTCCCGCGTGTCCCTGAGAGCATGCACATACGCCTCGCCACGCCGGATGATGCGCCGGGGATTCGCACCATCTACGCGCCCATGGTGCGCGAGACGACGGTCTCGTTCGAGACAGAGCCGCCCACGGAAGCAGAACTCAGCAACCGAATCGAGGAGACACTGCCGAGCCATCCGTGGCTCGTCTGTGAGGGCGAAGACGGTTCCATTCTCGGCTACGCCTACGCGGGTATGCACAACTACCGCGACGCCTACCAGTGGACGGTGAACGTCTCCGTCTATATCCACGAGGACGTTCGCGGTCAGGGGCTTGGCCGCAGGCTCTACGAGGCGCTGTTTGCCGTTCTCCACGAGCAAGGATTCGTCTCTGCGTTCGCCATCATCACCGTCCCGAACGAGCCGAGCGTCGCCCTCCACGAGGCGTTCGGCTTCGAGCGCGTTGGCGTCATCACGGAGGCGGGCTACAAACACGGTCGCTGGAACGACGTTGAATGGTGGAAGCTCAGACTCAGCGAACCGAGCGACACCCCGGAACCCCCGCGCTCGCTCGACCAGCTTCCGGCAGCCGACCTGAAACGCGCACTTGCGTCGTAAGCTGGCCCGCTTAGGTGCGGTGCGTCGCTGTCGCGCAGTCACGTCCTGCACACTACCGATACTATTTCGCCACCAACCACCACATGGCGGCCGTAGAACTAATGATGGATGGGTTACGCTTCTGACTACCTTTATTACGCTATGTGCTGAATAGAAACTTGGCGCGGGAGATTCACTTGTTATACTTACCCCACTAACAACCCTTTCCCCCCCTTCTCCCGCGTTCACTCTTATACGTCGTACATCGCTTGCCACTCACCGACGAGTTCGAGCGCCTCGCGTTCCGTTTCGACGAGTTCGTGTTTGTACGCCTCGCCTTCTGGGGCCTGAATCAGTCGGTCGAACGAGACGGCCCAGTTGCCACCCCGCGTCTGGCGCAGGCTGATGGTCGCGTAGTCGTCGTCGCGTCGCCATTCGCGTTTGTCGCCAATCGGTGTGCCTTCTGCCCAGCTCATAGCGCTGCATAGGGGGTGACTAACCTAAGCCCCTCGAAAGCGCGGCACGCTCTTTAGGCCCCTCGCCGTACCCTCGTTCATGCCCTCGCACCCTGACGATTATCGCGTCGTCCGGTCGATTGCCGTGACCGCGAGCGATGTCGTGATGGCCCACGAGGCAAACCAGTCACGCCGCGACCAGCGAGCGGTGATTCGACTCACCCCGCCGTTCAACGGGCGGATGCGTGCAAGACTGCATCTCGTCCGGGAAGGCGATGCCTACCAGCCACCCGAACCAGCACCCCTCCATATCGACCCGGAGGCACTCATCGACGCCGCCCCGCCGTACCCGCACGCAGAAGATACGGAAACGGCACTTCGGGCAGAAAGCGACACACAGTACACGGTCGAAGAACACTACGAGCGCCATCGCGCAGCCGTTGATGCGTGGCGCACGGCCGTCTTGAGTCGGCTCAAAGAGACAGTCACGCTCGTTGGTAGGCACGGCCAGCACACGGTCGATGTGAAAGTTCTTGGAGATGAATCTGGACTTTCGAAATGACGACTTTTGCGCGGGCTTTGAAGAATAAGGACAGATTTTAGGCACTCATGAAACGTTTTCAGATTGTTCTTGAACCGTGAAATGGGAGAAAACTGTCCAAACGCTCCACCCATTATATGCTATCTCCTGTCGTAGAGATGTGTGAGGTAAATGGGGTGTCCGCCATGAACGAATCCGCCATGAATGAAAACAGGTCCTCTCTCGCCGCCCGCCGCGATGCGGGCGACTCTGGAGACCCGACTGCATCGCTCGCAACCGTCGCTGCGAACTACCGAGACGAGCTTGTCCGCTCGTTTGAAGCCGCTGCCTTCTGGTCTGCAATCGCACTGCCCTTCCTCCACGTGCCATTGCTCCTCTCCGGCCTCACCACGACCGCAGAACAGGTCGCGTTCGTCTCACTGCTCGCACTCAACGTGATCGCCCTCGTCGTGGGTCACTCCCACCACGAGAGCGAACGCTGAGGATTTATTCTGTTTCGGGAGCTAGCTCGGATATGGCTCTCGATTTCGTCCCGCTTGGCCGCACTGGTCTCCAAGTCTCTGAACTCGCCTTTGGCACCTGGCGGTTCGGCCGCGAGAACGACCAGGGCGACATCGAAGTTGACGCAGACCGTGCACACGAACTTTTAGACGCCTACGAAGCACACGGCGGTCGCTTCATCGACACTGCAGACATCTACGGCGACGGCCGCGCAGAGGAGTACATCGGTGACTGGCTCGCCGGGCGCGACCGCGAGGAGTTCGTCATCGCTTCGAAGGTGTACTGGCCAACGCGCGCCGACCCGAACGGCCGCGGACTGAACCGCAAGCACCTCAGGAAGGAAATTGACCGCATCTTAGAACGACTCGGCACCAGTTTCGTCGACATTCTGTACATCCACCGCTGGGACGACGACACCCCGCCAGAGCAGTTCATGCGAACCCTGAACGGCCTCGTCGAAGCCGGGAAGGTGAACCACCTCGGCACCTCGACGTTCGAGCCGAACGCGTGGAAAGTCACCCGCGCGAACGAGATTGCGGACCGCCGCGGCTACGAACCGTTCACCGTCGCCCAGCCACGCTACAACCTCGTCAACCGCGAAATCGAAGGCAACTATCTGGAGATGGCGAGCTACTACGACCTCGCCGTCGTGCCGTGGAGTCCCCTCGCCGGTGGCTTCCTCTCGGGGAAGTACAAACGCACCGAGGAACCGCCTGCGGGAACACGCGGTGCGACTGACTCGCAGTTCGCAGACACCTACCTCACGAGCGCGAACTTCGACGTGATGGAGGAGGTAGAGGAGGTCTCCCGCGAAGTCGGCGCGTCGCCCGCCGCCGTGAGCCTCTCGTGGCTGCTCCATCACGACGCGGTGACGGCTCCGATTATCGGCGCGCGCACGGTCGAACAGCTAGAAGAGAACCTCGCCGCAACCGACCTTGCGCTGTCGCGCGACCAGTTCGAGCGGCTGGCGAACGCGAAATAACGGTTATCCTGTTTCCCACCCAACTGTTCTGCGAGAAAATGGACGCACAACCGATTCAGACACTGGTCGAGCAACTGCGCTCGTCTGCGAGCGTGACCGCCGTCTACGGCAACCCAGTCGAACACGCGGATAAGACGGTGATTCCGGTTGCGCGCATCGCCTATGGCTTCGGTGGCGGGTACGGGCAGAGCGACAGTGCGACCGGAGCGATTGACAGTGACAAAAGAGCGGGAGACGAAGAAGAGTCAATAGACAGCGAGGAGAGAACGGACGGAGCGACCAGTACGGAGACCACAGCAAGCGAGGCAGATGGCGAAGGTGCCGGATTTGGCGGGGGTGTCGCGGCGATGCCCATTGGCGTCGTCGAAATCACCGATACGGACACGCGATTCATTCGATTCAGCGACCGAAAACACACCGCGAGAACCATTCTTCTCGGGATATTCATAGGACTCCTGCTCAGCCGCAGTCTGCGACGGCGCGATTAATCAGTCGAGCCGTCGCTCTGGGCAGTCCCCAACAGTTCCGTGCGAATGTCACGGCCTTTGAGCAGGAGAAAGCCGGTGAAGATGACGAGGAAGCCAGCGACGGTGTACTGGTCAAGCCCTTCCTGTAAGAACAGGAAGCCGCTGAGCGCCGCGAAGATGGGCGCGACGTAGGAGACGAGGTTGATTTCGACGGGGCCGAGGCGTTCTAACAGGTCGAAGTAGATGAGAAAGCCAATCGCACTCGCCACGACCGAGAGGTAGGCAAGCGCGAGCAGCCCCTCGTTCGTCCAGACGATGTCTCCGAGCGACTCGTTCGGGAGGGCGAGACTCACGGCGTGCATGAGCAGCGCCCCGCCGAGCATCGACCACGCCTCCATCGTTTCGATTGGCAGGCGGGCGTCAATGCGCCGGGTCAGCACGCTACCGAACGAAAACGAGAGCGCGGCGAGGAATACCAGTCCCTTTGCGACCACGTCCTCGGTGAGGAGGTTCGCGGGGTCGGGCCGGGCGAGGATGGCGACGCCGAGGAGCGCGATGACCATGCCCGCGACGCCGGCGGCGGTGAGTCGCTGGCTGGGCAAGAGCGCGCGGGCGAACGTCGTGGTCAAAATTGGCGAGAGGCTGATGATGACGGCGGCCGCCGCGCTCGTCGTCTGGGTTTCACCGACGAACAGGAAGATGTGGTAGCCAGCAATCATCAAGACGGCCCCGACGGTGACGAGCCACCATTCGCTTCGCGTGCGGGGCAGCCAGTGGTCGGTCACGTAGACGGCGTAGGCGAGCATGAACACCGCCGCGATATCGTAGCGGAGGGCGGCGAACAGCACGGGCGGGAAGAATTCCAGCCCTGCCTTGATGGCCATGAACGCAGACCCCCAGATGGCGGCGAGGAACACGAACAGGAGTAGATTCCGATAGCGCACATCGGGAATGGCGTGTCAGCGAGCCTCAACCTTTCGTTAGGCAACGCGTTCGCCGCGAAGCGCAGCGAGGATGTCGTCGCGGGTGATGATGCCGACGAGCACGTCGGCTTCGACGACGGGCAAGCGATTGATGTCGCGCTCCTCGTCGGTTACGAGGTCGAGAATCGTGGCCAAGTCGTCGTCCGGGGTGACCGTCACCACGTCTTCGGTCATCACGTCTTTGATGGGTTTTCGCGCGTTCTTTGCGAGGTCAATGTTCACGTCCACGTCCTTCCACGAGAGGTCGAAGCCGTAGGTCTGGCTTTCGATAAACGGCGGCAGGCCAATCGGAATCCAGAGCGTCCGGTCCGACGGCTGGAAGATGTGAACGAGGTCGCCTTGGGTGACGATGCCCACGACGTGATTCTCGTCATCGACGACGGGAAAGCCGTTGAATGAAGCCCGCGCCAGTCGGGTCAGTACGTCGCTCACCTCGTCGTCGGGTGAGACGGTTTCGACGGGCGTGGTCATGATGTCGCGTGCGAAGAGTGCCATAGCTGACCACACGTCATCCGAGGGGGTAGTGGTTACGGTGCCCTGACGTTCCAGTTTGCTATACTAAGACACACATTTAAATCATCTGGGAACATATCGGGTTACATGGCCGTGTACGGCCGACGCACCCTTCGTAACCTGTTCGACGATTCGCCCACGCCGCACATCGCACACCCCCCTCGCACTCACCATCGCCATTTTTACGTAGCGACGGATGGGTCGTACCGGGAGTCCGGTGGCGGGTTGGGCGTCGTCATTGAAACGCACGACGGTGAACGAGTGGCTCGGCTTTCAGTGCCGGATTCGCCACCTGATAACAACGTCGCAGAGTACCGGGCGTTACACCTCGGTCTCGACGTGCTCGCCACACGCGCACCACCGACCGCGCGCGTCGGCGTCCTCATTGACCACGAGAACCTCGCGGCGAACGTGAACACGGCGACCATTCTGGCGCAGGATACAGACTGGCTCCCGAACCATCAGTTCACCATTCCGGCGAACGCAGAACACCACTGGCGCGGGATTCGCGCCCGTATCTGCGGGTTCGCAGAGCTCAGAGCCGCACAGATTTCCTCGGGAGAGAATCCGGCCCACTCGCTTGCGAACGCGCCAGACCAGTACAGTCACGTAAACCGCGAGCGGGCGCGGTGTGTGCTTCCACAACCGTTCGACGTGCCACAGTCACCGAGCGAGACGGGCGTTCCGCCGCCGTCGCGAGCAGACCGCCACGCTGGTGACTAACCAATGAGTACTGTAGAAGACCTCGTCGAACAGCGCACCCACAAAGACGAGTTTTTCAAGAATCATCCGCATTCGCCGATTCCCTACGACCAACGCGAGGGGTTTCGTGGTCTGTCGTACTACGACCCGAACCCCGATTTGCGGTTTGTCGTCCCGCTTTCGGAACACGCGGAGAAGGAAGAATTCCTCCTCGAAACGAGTACCGAAGGGGTTCGGCAGTATATCCGGTGGGGCGAGTTCCGCATCGAAATCGACGGCGAGCAAGTCGTGATTCAGGCGTACCGCGCCGACGAACACGAGCTGCGGCTGTTCATCCCCTTCCGCGACCGAACCAGCGGGTCTGAAACTTACGGCGGCGGCCGCTATCTCGACTTAGAGGAGACAGACCGCGAGGGCGAGGCGTGGATACTCGATTTCAACCTCGCGTACAACCCGTACTGTGCGTACTCAGAAGCCTACGAATGCCCGCTGCCGCCGGGTGAAAACTGGCTCCAGGTGCCAATCGAAGCGGGCGAAAAGAACTACGAGCCGAATTAGTTGTTCTCTTGGGCGTCCACGACCGCGACGGACGCAAGATTCACGATGTCCTTGACCTCGTCGCCGCGCTGGAGGACGTGGACGGGCTTGTCCATCCCAACGAGCATCGGCCCAATCGCCTCTGCGCCGCCGAGGCGCTGGAGGAGTTTGTACGCGATGTTCCCCGCCTCAAGGTTCGGGAACACGAGCACGTTCGCCGATTTCTTCAGGTCGGAGAACTCGTAGGTACCGTCGAGGATGCTCTTGACGACGGCGGTGTCCGCCTGCATCTCGCCGTCAACGGGGAAGTCCGCAGCCGGGTCAGTCCGCAGCGTGCGGGCGGCACGTCGAACCTTCGCGGTTCCTTCGTTGTCCACCGACCCGAAGTTCGAGTAGGAGAGCAACGCGGCGCGTGGCTCGACGTTGAACCGGCGGGCGAGGGTCGCGGTGTGTTTCGTAATCTCCGCGAGCACCTCCTCGGTCGGGTCTAAGTTGACCGTCGTGTCCACGCAGAAGATGACGCGGTTTTTGAAGGTGAGCATGTACACCCCAGCGGCGTACTTGGCGTTCTCCGCGGTTCCGACAACCTGCAGGGGCGGGCGTAGGGCGGAAGGATAGTGGTGCGTGAGGCCCGTGAGCATCGCGTCTGCGTCACCCATCTCCACGAGCACGCTGCCGAGGTAGTTGCCGTCGGTGATGAGTTCGTCAGCCTCGCGGCGGGTGACGCCTTTGCGCCGCCTGAGTTCGTACAGCCGGTCTGCGTAGGCGTCTAAGTTGCTCTTGTCTGGGTCGACGATTTCCGGCTCGAATTCGAGGCCGAGGCGCTGGGAGGTCTCCCAGATACGGTCGCGGTCGCCAATCAAAATTGGCTCTGCGATGCCCTGTTCTATGAGCTGGTAGGCCGCGCGCACCATCTTCTCGTCGTCGCCTTCCGCGAGCACGACGCGCTTTGGGTCGAGCTTTGCCTTGTTGAGGACGACGCGCATCATCTCACGGGATTTCCCGAGGCGCGCTTCGAGCTTTTCGACGTAGTGGTCGATGTCGAGTTCGATACGCGAGGCACCGGAGTCGATGGCTGCCTTCGCAACGGCCGGGGCGACTTCGAACAGGACGCGCGGGTCGACCGGTTTCGGGATGATGTAGTCAGGGCCGAACTGAATCGGCTGGTCGCCGTACGCTTTGACGACCGCATCAGGCACGTCTTGGCGCGCGAGACGGGCGAGCGCCTTTGCGGCGGCAATCTTCATCTCCTCGTTAATCTCGCTTGCGCGCACGTCGAGTGCGCCCCGGAAGATGAACGGGAAGCCGAGGACGTTGTTCACCTGATTCGGGTAGTCAGAGCGCCCCGTCGCCATGATAACCATGTCGTCGCGGGCGCTTTTCGCGTCCTCGTAGGTGATTTCTGGGTCGGGGTTCGCCATGGCGAAGATAACCGGGTCTGACGCCATCGACTGAACCATCTCTTGGCTCACGATGCCGCCGATGGAGAGGCCTGCGAACACATCCGCGCCTTCCATCGCGTCTGCGAGGTCACCTTCCGGCACGTCGCGGGCGAACTGCTGTTTGTATTTGTTGACATCGCCTTCGTCTGCGCGCTGTTTCGTGATGATGCCCGAGGAGTCACACATCGTGATGTTCTCGCGCTTCGCGCCGAGCGAGACGTAAAAGCGAGCGGTTGCGATGGCGCTTGCCCCGGCACCCGAGAACACGATGTCGAGTTCGTCGAGGTCTTTGTCAACGACGTCTGACGCATTGAGCAGGGCGGCCCCGGAGATGATGGCGGTGCCGTGTTGGTCGTCGTGGAACACGGGGATGTTCATCTGCTCTCGGAGTCGCTCTTCGATGGTGAAACACTCGGGGGCCTTGATGTCCTCTAAGTTGATGCCCCCGAAGGTTGGTTCCATGGCCTTCACCGACGCGATGATGGCTTCCGGGTCATCAAGGTCGAGTTCGATGTCGAAGACGTCGATGTCGGCAAAGCGTTTGAACAGCACGCCCTTTCCTTCCATCACGGGTTTCGAGGCTTGTGCGCCGATGTCGCCGAGGCCGAGCACCGCAGACCCATTCGAGATGACGCCCACCATGTTGCCCTTCGCGGTGTAGGTGTAGGCGTCGTCCGGGTTTTCTTCGATTGCAAGACACGGCGCGGCCACGCCCGGCGAGTACGCCAGACTCAGGTCGCGCTGGGTGTTTGTCGGTTTCGTCGTCGAAATCTCGATTTTGCCGGGCGGGTCGCGCTTGTGGTATGCGAGAGAATCTTCATCAAGTCCCATGGGTGTACTCCCACAGGGTTCCGTAAAAAGATATGCGAAGTCACAATTCGACACGCGTCGAAAATCTGTGATTCTCCGGCAACGATTACCGGTCGTCGTCTGTCGGTTCGTCCGTGTCTTCGGCTGCGTCCTCGCTCAGTTCCGTTGGGTCGCCCTCGCCGTCTGCGCGCACCGCCCGGCGTTGGTCGGGGATGAGGTCGAACTCTGGCGCTGAGTCACCGAGGACGAACAGCGCGTAGTACCGGAAGAACGTCGTCACCGGCACTTGCACGAACAGCGCGTAGATGAGCAAGAGCAGGCCAATCGGAATGGCGAGCACGACGAGGAAGGCAATGACGGCGTTCGTCACCCCGCCTGCGCCTGCGAACAGCCCGAAGCCCAACAGGGCTCCGATGCCGAGCACTGGCACGAACACGACCGCAAGGGCGATTGCGACGAGGATGCCTCCGGCGATGCCGAGCAGCCAGCGAAGCACGACATAGACGCCGTACTGTTTCCATTGCTCGCGGAGCACTGGCCAGAACCGTCGCCACCCGGCAAGGACGCCGAGGTTTTCGTGCATCATCACAGGGACGACGAAGTCGGTGGTCAGGCTGAGCGTAATTGCTAGTAAAATCGCCACGATGAACAGGAAGGGCAATAAAAAGAGCAAGAGTAGCGGCGTGACTGCGAAGAGGAAGACGGCACCAACCCCGAAAATCGGCGCGAGGATGAGCAAGAACAGCAAGAAGCTGAACACGAACAGGCGTACGCCTTTGCCAAACCAGCGGCGGAACGGAGCGCGGATGTGCACTTCCTCGCTGCGCACCGCGTCTACGAACACGAACTGGAAGACCGAACTCGCGATGGCGAACAACAGCCCGATGAGGAGCAAGACGGCGACCACGACCAGTATGAGCACAACGACGTTCGCTGGCTCTTGAATCGGCGGGAAGTCGCTTGGTGTGTCACCCGACGGCACTGTGAAGTTGGTACCACCGCCGCCGCCACCGACACCGCCGATGAAAAAGACGATGATGGCGAGTTTCAGCCATTTTCGCAGGTCAAACGGAAAGAGGAACTGTCGCGTCGCGGTCAACGCATCCTCGATGTCTTCTATTGCATACCACGACATGTCAACTAGACCATGCGACGGCCACAGGTAAGAAGGTACCCCTCAAACGGACAGCATCCAACTCGGACACATCTAAATACCATCGGGACTGAGTTCCGACCAATGAACCTCCGTTACCGGCACCTCGCCGCCGTAACCGCGGGGCTGACGTACATCCTCATCCTGCTCGGTGTGTACACGAGTTTGATGGGCGCAGGAGCATCGTGTAGCCTACAGTGGCCGCTCTGTGACGGCGGCGTTCTGCCCCAGACCGCAGCTGGCTGGATTGAATGGACCCACCGCCTCGTTGCGATGATAACCGGCTTTTTCATCCTCGGAACGGCCTACGGCGCGTGGAAACACAACCGTGACCCGCGCCTGAAGAAGGCGACGGCCATCGCGACCGTGTTCCTCCCAACCCAGATTCTGCTCGGCGCGGTCACCGTGAAGGGCTACATCTGGTTCGGGAGCATCCAGCACCTCATCGTGCTGGCTCACCACGCGACGGCCATGATTATCTTCGCGGCAACGGTTGCCACGACGGCGTGGGCGTATTCGGCCGCGCGGAGTGAGGCCACGACTTCCCTGTCTCACAGTTCGACGCCTGCGGACGACTAACACATGACGAAACGTTATTACCTCTGACGTGTCCTTTTTACCCCATGGATCGCAAGTTTAGCAGTGACATAGACCGCCGCTCCTACCTGAAGCTCGTCGGAGCCGGTGGCGCAGTCGGAATGATGGGAACCGCAGGCTGCCTCGGAGGCGGCGATGGCGGTGACGGCGAAACGACCACGACCGAAGGCGGAGAGACCGGCACCGAAAACGGTGGCAACGGCGACATGGAAGTCACCGAAATCGTCCCCGGTACCGCGCCCGGCTTCGCACCGTTCGAGTTCAAAGAAGGCGACAAACTCGTCGGCTTCGACATCGACCTGACCACCGCAGTCGTCGAGAACATGGAGGGCTACGAACTCGGCGAGTGGAAGGAGTTCGAGTTCTCCTCGCTCATCCCGGCGCTCACGAGCGAGAACATCGACCTCATCGCCGCGGCGATGACCATCAACGACGAACGCAAGCAGACCATCTCGTTTTCAGACCCCTACTACGAGGCAGACCAGTCCGTCCTCGTCCGCACCGACGGCGAGTTCTCGCCGGGGTCGCTCGACGACCTGAACGGCCACCCGGTCGGGGCACAGAAAGGGACGACAGGCGAGTCGATCGTCCAAGAACAAGTTCCGGACGCGACCTACCGCGCCTACGACAACTACGTCCTCGCCGTGCGCGACCTTGAGAACGGCAACGTCGATGCCGTCGTGCTCGACAAGCCGGTCGCCGAAAACTTCGCCTCACAGAGTGCCGTCGAAGTCGCATTCGTCGAAGAGACGGGCGAGAAGTACGGCCTCGGCATGCGTCAGGATTCGGAGTTCATCGACGCGCTCAACGAGGGCCTCGCTGCCGTCAAAGAAGACGGCACGTACGAGGAAATCGTTAACAAGTGGTTCGGCCAAGAATAAGCACGTAAATGACCCTCTCAGCCCAAATCTTACAGGCGGGTGACTGGGCGTTTATCGCAGAGAACGCTGAGTTCCTCGTCGCCGGGCTGTGGGTCACGATTAAACTCACGATAGCGAGCATCCTGCTCGGATTTTTCATCGGCTTCCCGGCGGGCGCAATCGAAGTGTACGGGCGCGGCCCCGTGAAGTGGGCCGTTGAGACGGCGGGTGTCATCATCCGTGGCATCCCCATCGTCGTCATCCTCGTGTACGTCTTTTTCGTCCTCTCGGTGACGAACGACCCGTTCTGGGCGGCAACGCTTGGCCTCGGGCTTCGCGGGGGCGCCTATCAGTCACAGATTTTCCGTGGGGCGTTCCAGAGCGTCTCCGGCGGGCAGATGGAAGCCGCCCGCTCGATTGGCCTCACGCGCTTGCAGGCGATTCGCTACGTGAGCGTGCCACAGGCACTTCGGCGCAGTGTGCCGGGCTTTCAAAACGAGTTCACTATCGTGCTGAAAGACACGAGTGTGGCGCTCGTCGTCGGCCTCTCTGAGTTGCTCACGAGGGGCACCGACCTCTACTTACAACCGCGGGGCGGGTCTGCCGTCCTCGAAGTGTTCTTGCTCATCAGCGCCATCTACTTCGTGCTCACGTTCGTGACCAACCGCAGCCTCGACTTACTCAACGATTACTATGCTATTCCCGGAGGAAACGACACATGACTGACCCGCTGCTCCGCGTCGAGAACGTCTCAAAGTCCTACGGCGAAGAAGAGGTGCTCCACGACATCAGTTTCGAGATGGAACCTGGTGACGTCGAAGTGCTCATCGGCCCCTCTGGCAGCGGGAAGTCCACGATGCTTCGTTGCGTGAACCGCCTCACTGAAATCGACTCGGGTGCCATCTATCTCGATGGCGAGAACGTCACCGCGCCGAGCTACGACGTAAACGACCTCCGCCGCGAGGTCGGCATGGTGTTCCAGGACTTCAACCTGTTCGCCCACCTCAAAGCCCGCGAGAACATCACGCTCGGCCTGCGAAAGGTTCGCGGCATGGGCAAAGCCGAGGCGAACGAGCGGGCGATGGAACACCTCGAGCAGGTTGGCCTCGCAGACCAAGCCGACTCCTACCCCGCAGAGCTGTCGGGTGGGCAAAAACAGCGCGTCGGCATCGCTCGAGCACTTGCGATGGACCCGAAGCTCATGCTGTTCGACGAGCCAACGAGCGCGCTCGACCCCGAACTCATCGGAGAGGTGCTCTCGGTTATGCGAGCCCTCGCAGACGACGGCATGACGATGCTCGTCGTCACCCACGAGATGAGCTTCGCGCGGGAAGTCGCCTCGGGCATCTCGTTTCTCGCAGACGGGTCGCTCGTCGAACGCGGCCCGCCTGAGCAACTGTTCACGAACCCACAACACGACCGGACGCGACAGTTCTTGAGCCGCCTTTCGACCACGGAGAACCACGGATGAGCGAGACGGCCACCAGTCGAGACCGTCGGGCATTGCTCGGTCGTACCGGCGCGCTCGTTGGCCTCCTCGTTGGCCTGCTCTTCTGGGGGTGGCTCATCGCCCGGTGGCTAAACGCGTGGCTGTTCTCCGGAATAACCGGTATCGGACCAAACGAGCCGTTCGTCTCTCCATCGATTTTCGGCGGTATCGCAGAGACGCTCACCGCAACCGCGTCCCTCCTCGGGCCGCTTGGCGGGCCGGTATACCTGACTGGCGAGTTGTTCCTCTACGCCGCACAGACCCCAAATGGGCTTCCACAGCTTGCCGGAGCCGTTTGGCTCACCATCGTGCTCACCGTACTCGGCCTCGGCCTCGGGCTCATCATCGCCGTCCCGCTCTCGGTTGCGCGGGTGTACGGTGGCACCGTCTCCCGGAGCATCGCACTCGGCTACATCGAACTCATTCGCGGGACGCCGTTGCTCGCCCAGCTGTTCGTCCTACACTTCGGGACGGGTCTCTCCTCGTTCATCCGCGAGTTCCCCGGTGTTGGCCAGAGCATCATTCCAGACCAGTTCATCTGGGTGGCCATCATCGGTTTCACGATCAACAGCGCGGCGTATCAAGCCGAATACATCCGCTCTGCGCTGTTGTCCGTAGAAGAAGGACAGCTCACCGCCGCGCGCGCAGTCGGCCTCTCGAAACTCGAGGCAATTCGCTACGTCGTGCTCCCACAGGGGCTGCGCTACGCGATTCCCGGCTGGTCAAACGAGTTCGTCTACCTCATCAAGTACTCCTCGCTCGCGGCGTTCATCACCGTCCCCGAACTGTTTTTCACCTCACAGGAACTCGCCACCGTGGGCTATCAGATTACCGTGGTGTACACCCTCGCGGCGCTCATCTATCTCGCGCTCGTGCTCTCTGCGTCGAAGCTCATGAACCGCATCGAGCAGGCCGTCTCCATCCCCGGCCTCGGGCACGTAACCGGCAGAACCCACTGACAACCCTCTTTTTAGCAATCAGAAAACCGCGTCACATGAAGTCGCTGAGGCCAGATTGCGAATCGCCGCTTTCCGTCTCTTCGCTCGATTCGTCCGACGCGGCTTCTTCGTCATCGCTCGTTTCTGACTCGTCAGCCTCATCGTCAACGTCCATCGACGTGCGGTGTGCGCCCTCGAACGCGCCGCCCGAGTGCTCGACGGCTGCTTTCTCCTTTAACTCGTCTGCGTCTTCGACGATGCGCTGTACCTTGTTTGTGTCCTTCCCGCTGCCCGTGAGAAACGCGAGGTGGTCTGCGTCTAAGTCGTAGCGGGCGGCCACCGCCACCGTCAGGTCACGATTCTTGCAGTGGTAGGTCATCCCGGCGAGATACGGGAGGATGTCGCGTCGTGCGCTTCCCATCGACACGCCACTTGCCTCTGCGATTTTCTGGGCAATGTAGTCGCGCTTGTTGCGGGTTGCCTTCGAGCGCCCGAGTTTCGACCAGTAGCTCGGCGGCCCGTAGCGCGTCCACCCGCCTTTCGTGCCGTTGCGCGAGGCGGCTACACCCGCGGTCATGTTGTCGCCCGCATACCGCCAGTAGGAGTAGTTCTGCGTCTTGCGCACGCGTCCGAGCCAGATGTCAGCCTTCCCGAGGTGGTCGTAGGCGTCGGCCAACTCCTCACCCTCGAAGTCTTTGGGCATGTTGTCCTCTATCCAGTTGATGAGGTCGTCGGGCGTCTCGTCTACGTCGTAGGACTGTTTGAGCGCTTCCTCTGCGTCGAGTTTCTTGATGACATCATCGAGGTAGTCGAAGATGCCGGTCGAGCGGTCGCGCTCGCCCGTGATGACGTTGTCTGCGGTCAGCCGGTCGGTCGATTCGGCGAGCGCTTGGAGGTCGTTTACCGCCCCTCGAAGGTCGCCCTTGTTGGCTTCCGCGATTTTCTCTAAGGCGTCTTCCTCGTACTCGACGCCCTCTTTCCGACAGAGATCGCGGAGCACGGGGACAATCGAACGCATCCGCACGTCGCGAAACTCGATTGCTTCACACGCGTTGCGCAGCGAGTTCGACATGTCGTAGAACTCGTTTGCGATGAGTACCATCGGCTGACTCGCTTCTTTCACGAGACGAGTGAGCGCCCGCGAGCCGCCGCGGTCTGCGTTGCCGTGGATGTTATCCGCCTCGTCTAAGATGATGAGCCGTCGCTCTGCCGTGCCCGTTTGGGTCAGCGTACCGCTTTTGGCTGCCTCGCCCGCCACGCGCTCGATGACGCTCGCGGTGCGCTGGTCTGAGGCGTTGAGTTCGATGGTGTTCCAGCCAAAATCGTTCGCCAGCGCGTGGACGGCGGACGTCTTGCCGACGCCGGGACTGCCGTGGACGATGGCGGCTTTCCGGTGGGAATCCCAGCTCTGTGCCCACTCTTTGAGGGCCGTACGGGCCTTGTCGTTGCCGCGTACCTCAGAAAGCGTCGTCGGGCGGTACTTCTCCGTCCAATCCATTGGCACACGGTAGGTGCGAGCGGCGTTTAGTGGTTGCGGAGCCGTCGTGATACGCGGGATTTTCTTCGCGCCCTTCATAGGCCTCTCTATGCCCACGCTCACAGACACCGTCGCACTCGTCACCGGGGCGAGCCGGGGCGTTGGTCGGGGTATCGCCCGCGAACTCGGCGCAGCTGGCGCGACCGTCTACGTCACCGGGAGAAGCGTCGCGGGAAACGTAACCGAAGACCTGCCCGGAACCGTCACAGAGACGGCCACGCTTGTGGACGAAGCGGGCGGCACCGGCATCGCGGTTCGCTGCGACCACGCTGTCGATGCGGATGTCGAAGCCCTGTTCGCACAAATCGAACGCGACCACGGTCGCCTCGACCTGCTCGTAAACAACGTCTGGGGCGGCTACGAGGAGTACGACGACACGTTCGACGACCCATTTTGGGAACAGCCGCTCGACCGGTGGGACCGGATGTTCGATGTGGGCGCTCGCGCCCATTTCACGGCCAGCCGCCTCGCCGCGCCGATGATGCGCGAACAGGAACACGGCCTCATCGTCGGCATCTCGTCAGGTGACGGCGAGAAGTTCCGCGGCAGTACGCCCTACGACGTGGCGAAAACCGCGGTCGATAGGCTCGGAAAGGCGATGGCTCACGAACTGAGAACAGACGAAATCACCTCGCTCGTTCTCTACCCCGGATTCACCCGCACCGAGCGCGTGGAACAGGCGTTCGAGGAGATGGGGGAGGACCCACCCGAGGAAACGCACTCACCCGAGTACGTCGGGCGTGCGGTTGTGGCGCTGGCGACAGATTCGGACGTGTTCGAGAAAACGGGCGGCATCTTCGCGGTTGGCGATCTCGCCCGCGAGTACGGCTTTACGGATACGGACGGACGCCAGCCGCCGCGATTCGAACTCGACACCGACGAGTTGTAGGGTTGCGTGAGTGGGTCCAACGACACCTTTTTCGCACTACTCCGCGCCTGTACGCATATGTTTCCCGAGGAATTCGAGACCGATCGCCTGCGCTTTGAGCAGGTGTCACTCGATACGCTCGACCCGGTTTCGGTCTATCCCTATCACTCGTCTGAAGCGGGTATCGAGGAGGCGACGCAGTACATGTCGTGGAGTCCCCACCGGACGCTCAAAGACACGTGGGATTTCGTCAAACAGGTCGGCGAGGCGGTTGAAGCCGGAAACGGCGCAGTCTACGCCATCTACCCGAAAGACGGCGAACCGGGCGCAGGCGAGTTCGCGGGCACGACTGGCCTGCATTGTGACTGGGACAAGCGCACCGCCCGTTTCGGGATTTGGCTTCGGAAAAAATTCTGGGGGCGTGGCTACTCGGGTGAGCGTGCGGCCAAACTCATGGAACTCGCCTTCGAGCGCCTCGACTTAGAACTCGTCGCCGTCGAACATGTCGTCGAAAACGAGCAGTCGAAACGCGCCATCGAGAAGTACGTCGATGCCCACGGCGGCCGTCTCGACGGCATCATCCGCAACCACATCGTCATCGACGACGAGCCACACGACGCGCTCCGCTACACCATCTCACAGGCCGAGTGGGAGTCGAGTAAATGAGCCACCTGTTCCCCGAGCAAATCGAAACAGAGCGACTCACCCTCACACGACTCTCGACGGAGAACCTCTCTGTGCGTGAGTTCTACGACATCTGCAAACCGTCGCCCGAGATGGAGGAGGTCACGAAGTTCATGCCGTGGGAGCCACACGCGACGATGAAGCCGACCCAGGAGTTCTTCGAACGCCGCGAAAAGCTGTGGGACGACGGTGAGGAAGCCGCGTATTTCATGGTTCCAAAAGCTGGCGAGAGCGGTGTGGGCGAGTTTGCAGGTACTGCCACGCTCCACTGTGACTGGGAACACCGCGTTGGCGGCCTCGGAACGTGGCTCCGCAAAGCCTACTGGGGTCGGGGTTACTCGGGCGAGCGCGCCGCTGCGCTCATGCAACTCGCCTTCGACCGACTCGACTTAGAGTACGCCAAAGTCACCCACCACACCGAGAACGAGAAATCCAAACGGGCCATCGAGAAGTACATCGAGGCACACGGTGGCCAGCGGGACGCCACCCTCAGAAACTGGTTGCCCTACGAAGACCACGTTTCAGACCAAGTCTACTACTCGGTGAGCCAGTCCCAGTGGCGCGAAGCTGTGGACGGCAGACCGAAGGCTGCGTTCACGGAGGTCATCGACCATGCCGAGTAGTCTGTTCCCCGAGCGTGTCGAAAGCGAGCGCCTGCGCTATGAACCACTCCACGAGGTGCTGGACGCCCTCGACCTGTACGAGTACCACCGGACCGGCGAGATGGATGCCGTGATGCAACCGCTTGGCGAGAAGCCCCACGCCACGCCAAAGAAGTCGATGGACGAGATGGAAGCGGCGAAAAAGGGGTGGGAATCGGGTTCGCGAGCGACTTACGCTATTACCCGACGCGAAGACGACGAATTCGTCGGCGTCGCAGAACTGTGGATGGAGTGGGAAAAGCGCGTGACATCGTTCGGGACGTGGATTCGAGAACCACACTGGGGGCATGGCTACTCGGGCGAGCGCGCCGGGGTGATGCTCGCCATCGCGTTCGACTACCTCGACCTCGAGTACGTGAACGTCGGCCACGAACCCGACAACGAGCAGTCAAAACGCGCCATCGAGAAGTACGTCGAGGCGTACGGCGGCAGGCGGGATGCCACGCTCAGAAACTGGCTGCCGCCCGGTGACGAAGGCGGGCCGCGCGATTTAGACACCTACAGCATCTCGCAGGCCCAGTGGCGCGAGAACGTCACCGACGAACTGGCAACGATTCGGATAGTCAAATAGCCAGAATATTCATATTCCCTTCATTGCCTCGAGGTGCATATGGCACAGCAAAACTCGATTCCCGTCGTTCGCGGGACACTCGCCGGACTCGCTGCGTACCTGTTCGGGTATCTCGTCACCTACCTCTTGGTCGCTCCCCGGATTGACGACTTGTTTGCGGTGCAAGCGTTCGAGTTCTTCACGGGTGAAAATCCCGTCTGGAAGCTCACCGGCTGGCTGTTCTACAACGAGCATTTCGTCTCCACAATCGTCCCACGCCTCGCGGGGTCTGACATGGTGAACTTCCTCGTAGAAAGCGACGACGGAAGTGCAACGCTGCTGTTCTTCCTTCCCGTTCTATTGATCGTCGTTGCGGGCGCACTCGCCGCACGCAGCCAGTCAGGCACGAACACGTCGTCGTCGGCAAAAGCCGGTGCAACAGTCGTGCTTGGCTACGTCCTTCCTGCACTGGTCGGCGCACAACTGTTCCGCCTTGATCTCGGCAACTCGACGGCTGGCCCAGATTTCGTCACCGCAATTCTCGTCGCAGGGCTGCTCTATCCGCTGATTTTCGGGGCTCTCGGTGGCGTGCTCGTCTCGTTCTACAGCTCCCGACAGACGAGTTCGCCCCAGTGAGCGAACTCGTGGCGGTCGTAGAACGCCATCGCCCGCGCGTTGTCGCCGTCCACGTCGAGAACGATACGGTTGAGGGGGAGGTTCTGGTCGCGGGCGAGCGCGAGCGCACCCTCCATCAACTCGTCTGCGACGCCGGTGCCGCGATACTCTGCTGCGACGAAAATCTCGTTTAACACGGCCGCATCCCAAATCATCGACATGGTTTCTGGCAGCACGAACACGTAGCCGACCAGTTCGCCTTCCTCTACGGCCACCGTCATGCAGCGTTCGTCTGAGTCACCACACCGTGCCACCCACGCCAGATACCGCTCGCGGTAGTCGTCGGTGAGTTTCGCTTCGTACTTCTCCTGTTTTTCGTCGCCGCCGGTCTCACTGCCGAGGCCCAATTCAAATCGCGTTTTCAGTTCCCACAGCCCTTCGCGGTCTGTCTCCGGGTCGTACGGTCGAATCATGCGTATGCTTTCACACCCGGAAAGTCAAGGTTTGCGTGTCTCGCGGAGCCGTCCCCAGAGAACGATGAGACTCGTCACGATGAGCAGCAGTTGCCAGCCCGATTGGGCAACGGGGAAGATTCTGTCCACTTCCGGTGGTTCCCTCCCCGGATTCGGGTCGATGCCACTGTTGATGTGCACCTCTTGTGAGGAACCAATTGCACCGAGGTTTGGGCTACTGCCCGTCGAGAAGTCAACGAACGTCTGGACGATACCACGATTCGTAGAGTAGAGCAGTTCACCAGAAACGCGGTAGAACTGGTCGTGGATGGGATAGAACACGTTTGCGCCCGCCGTAAAGAGGTCAAGCCCGATGCCCGCGATGGCGAACGCGACGATGCTCACCCACGCAATCCGTAGGCCGCGTGTGCCCCATCGCTCCCGGAGCCACGACGGCTCTCTGTGGCTATCTGCGTACACCACCACGGCAGCGAGAAGTGGGATGAGCAACGTGTGCAACACAGAGCGGTGGCCACCGGCGATGAAAAAACCAGCAAACACGTCGAGATCGGGGATGATGGTCACCCCGAGAACGATGGCGAGCGACCGCTTGTCGAAGGCGTCACCGAGAAGCCCCGCGGCGAGCAGCCCGGCAAGCGCGACGTGGACAACGGTTGAGGGCATGACAACCTCTACCACATGAGTCGCCCTGAGCATTTCGGGAAAAACGTCGAAACCATTTTACGATGAACGACGAACCCTTGCGCAATGACCGACCGCGGCGCACGTCGTGACCTCGCAGAAAAAATCGCGGGCGAGATTACGCTCAGCACAGACCCCGGGGCGACGCTCAGAAAGTGGCGCACCGACTTCGACATCTCACAGACCGACCTCGCAACCCAACTCGACGTCTCGTCGTCCGTCATCTCAGACTACGAAAGCGGGCGACGAAAGAGTCCGGGTATCGGCGTCATCCGACGCATCGTCGAAGCCCTGCTCGCCATCGACGAACACCGCGGTGGTGGCCGGATTCGCCAGTACGCCCGCGTCCTCTCTGCAGGGTTCGAAAGCGACATCGTCCAAGACCTCCGCGAGTATTCGACGACCATCCCCCTCTCTCGGTTCTACGACGCCATCGACGCCACCGAAGTCGCCTCCGGAAACCAGTCTACCATCGCCGGGCACACCGTCGTAAACAGCATCGAAGCCATCACGCGCTTATCGAGCGAGGAGTTCTACCGCCTTTATGGACAGAGTACGAACCGCGCGCTCGTGTTCACGCACGTCACCCGCGGCGAATCGCCGCTCGTCGCCATGCGCGTCGTCACGCCCACGCCGAACGCCGTCGTCCTCCACGGCCTCACCGAAGACGACCTCTGGGAGCACGCCCCGGCGCTCGCTCGCATTGATGGCTTCTCGCTCGCGGTGACGAACAAAGACTTAGAAGAGATGCTAGACGCGCTTCGACAGCTACCCTGACTTACGGCGCGGCGTCCAACCCCTGGTCGATGAGCCGTTGCATCTCATCGCTTATCTCTTCGATTTCGACCATCACGTCCTCTGCGACGAGTTCGTGGCTCGTCATCGCCGTCTCGTCTGGATGGTCGGGCGCGTTCACAATCGTCTCGTAGGTGATGGTTCCGATTGCGTCGTCACCTTCCATGACAATCGCTTGGTCGACGTCGAACTGGTCCATTAACTCCTCGACTCGCGCGACGAGTGTGTCTTTTCTGACCGTTACGAAATCCTTCCCACCGATTTTGACGTGTTTGTTCATCGTAGTACCCTCAATTGACGGTGCTGGCATTGCTGACCACCCGTCACACCTGTCTCTACGCGGGGACAGATAGTTAACTATCCGGACGATTCTCAGCGTGAGAGACCACAAACGCCGTTCAATCCACCAAAACGACCGCAAAAGCCGGAACTTTGACTTACTCGACGAACCGGTACTTGCGTTCGTCCATGCGGCCCCAGCCGTCGAAGACGAACTCGTTTTGCGGGACCGTGAACTCCTCTACGTCCACGTCTTTCTCGTGGTTGTGTACGTCGTGGATGTGCTCGTAGTCGTCGAAGCTAATCTCGTAGCGGTCGTCGAGGTGGTCGAGGATGTCGATAGCTTCAATTTCCTCTTTCCAGCCTTCCTGGACGATTTCCGAGTGGACTTCCGCCTGTGCACCACTGCCGTAGGAGCCAACGAGGAGCTGCTCGCCGGTCATGTCCTCGCCTGCTTCGTACGCCTTGATGAGGCCGCTCACGCGGGCGACGTGGACGGAGCCGGTGTACCAGTTGCCGACGTGGCGTGCGAGATAGAGCGTCGGGTCGACCGTGTTCGCGTACCACTCTTGGTAGGCATCGGTGCGTTTGAGGTCGTCCATGTACGCGCGGATGGCTTCGGTGTAGTTCTCCTCTGAGTCGAACTCGGCTTCGCGTGGCTGGCGGCCAATCTCCGGTTCGAGTTCGTCTTCGACTTCAGTGTCACGGATGATGTGGCGGAAGCCGAGGAGTGCGGCCTTGCGAACCATGCCGGGGAACGGCGTGTGGAACGGCGCGAGGTTCACGTCGTCGAGTTCGACCTTTCCCGCGACCGATTCGTAGTCTTCGAGCGCCTCGCGCATCCGGGCGAGGTACACCTGCACCGAGCGCTTGCCGTCGACGCTTGGGAACTGCTGGTTTGGTTTGAGGAAGTCCGTCTCGTCTGCGCTGCCAAAGCCCTGCTCGGTGCTGAGCGTGACGAGCGATGGGTCTTCGCTGATGAGCATGGCAACCGCACCGGCCCCTTGGGTCGCCTCGCCGGGGTCGCCACGGGCGTAGAGGGCGGTGTCCGTCGCAATCACGAGCGCGGCGCGGCCACGATGCCGTCCGGCGCGAATCCAGTTGTAGGCGTCGTCAATCGACTGCGTGCCCGCGACACAGGCGAACTTGCGCTCGCCTTTGTTGGCGTGGTGGAAGTCGCCGTCGTACACCTGTTCGAGACAGCCGGCGATGTACGTCGAGACGGGCTTTGAGTTGTCGAACGCGCTCTCTGTGGCTACGTCGATGCGGCCGATGTCCTCTGGCGTGAGGCCCTTTCGCTCCATCAGCTTGTAGGCGGCGTTCGCGCCCATCGTCACAATGTCTTCGTACACGTCCGGGAAGGAACTCGCGTGGAGGCCGAGGCCTTTCGTATACTTCTCTGGGTCGTCGCCCATCTCCGGGGCGAACACCTCAGCGAGGTCCATTTTGAGCTTCCCTGTATGAATCTCAACGGCGTCAATTCCGACTTTTGTCATGGCTGTATCCTGTGTAGACCAAGTATATGTGTTTGTCGTCTGGACTATCGACAGGTGTCGAAAATTACGCCACCCAGTGGCATGGCGTCGTGCCCTGACTGGTTGGGGCCAATCACGAAACTCAATCGAAACTGATGTTCTCTCCGATGCTATTTTGTTCGATGATGGATTTATCCGCTTTCGTTTTGATGGAACCGAGCACAAACCACGTCCTGGAAATCGGCCGAACTGCATGACTGGCTGTTCCCGAATTCGAACACGAAAATAACCTGCTCGTCGTCTATGGTGACAGTGTCGTCGTTATTCACCAATCATTGGAATTAGTACTGTTCGCTTATTTCTAATGCATGGTTTCTGCTATACTCGCCAATTATTCCTTGGGTTATATCTTGGTTATTTGATGAATCTGAGACGATGAGTGATACTACCCAATCATCGAGTGTTCTCCTATCTGAGTCCACTCAGCTAAACGTCACGGTGCCTGATTCGTCTTTTCCACCTGGATACACTGTTTGTCTCCCACCTTCGTTTCCGGTTTCGTCATAGAGAACAAAATCGTTGACAGCTCCTCCAGAAAGACTATCCTCGTCAGTCGCTTTCCATCCTACCGTAACATCATATATATTGTTGCTATTTGCATCCTATACGCTGACGGTGTCGATTGAGGCAGCCGGCGGTGTAGAGTCGCCGCTTCCACCGCTTCCGCCGTTATACTACTCACCAGATGCGATGAAGTACGTCGCCGTCTGTCCCGAGTCAAAGGTCACAGAGAGCACCGCAAAGTCTCCCTTCGAGACCTTTTTATCAAAGTCGAGAATGACTGTCGTCGTGTCACCCGCTGTCACCTCAATCTCGTTCGGTGAAAGTTGCTTGAATTTTCCGCCAATCGGTAGCTCAGTTATTCCGCCAACCGCTTTGTCGCTGATGTCGGCTTTAGTGTGCCCGCTCTGCCCTGACCCATCGTTATAGAAGAAACTGAGCCGTGCAGCGGTGATGTTCGTCGTCGTTGACCCGGTGTTCTCTAAGTCGAATTCCAGGATAGTGTCACTGGATCCAGTCCGCGCATCGACCAACCGAATATCTCCCACCTCTGCCGGATTAATCTCAGTCCCCCCGTCACCGTTTCCGGACTCTTCACTCACTTCAATGGTGAAATTCACTCGTTCGTAGTTAGTCGAATTGCCCAGGATGGAGGCAACCACCGTGTCCGATTGCTCCGAATTCGGGGCCGTGTACCTAAACTCGAACTTCCCGTTCTGGTCGGTTGTGTTTGATATGGGGGCGAATTTCGTTTCATTGGACGAATTTACGACGACCCCACTCACGGGGTTGTTGTACCGGTCTTTGACTGTCACTGTAAACCGTTCGCTCGCACCAGGAGCGACCGTCTGATTGGGTTTGTCCGTCGTGATGTACGTCGCGCGCTCCGATTCGACTTGTGTGCCGACGCCGACTTTTGCTAGCCTGAGGTTGTACGTTTCGTCGCCTTTCAAGACGAGGGTAATCGTGTTTGGACTGCCCGGGGTGTAGGTAGTCTCGTCGAGATCAACGAAACCGCCATCGGCCACCGACTGATCTTCGAGAGTTTCGAGCCACTGTTCTTCGCTCATCCGCGTCGGGAGCGTGATGCGAACCGGTCCGGTCGAAGTGTTCGTAATCGCAACCGTCTCAGCGGAGACGCTCACGGGTCGCGCATTTAGCGTAACACTCCCGGTGGTCGATTCTTGGTACTTCCCATCGAGCGTGATGAGGGTTATCTGCCGTCCGTTGACGATGCTCTGGTCTGCGAGGACTCGACTCGTCGAATCCTCGAACTGATTGAACAGAATCGAGTGTTCGTAGCTGGTCGTCGGGGCGTTCCGGTACTCGTTGTAGTTCGGGCGGTACTGGAGGCCCTTCGTCTCGAACTCGTGGCTGGTGACCGTTTCCCAGTACGGATTATCCCCGACTGTAGCCGCATTTTCTATCGAAATCGTCCCGAGCGATACGGTTTCGAGCGTCCCGCCGGGGCGACCCGGATTCACGCTGAACACGCGCTCTGCATATTGGGTGCCAAGCGTGACCGACGCGGGCTGCTCTGTCCCCGTGCCCGCGGTCCTGACGAGGGCGTTTCGCATGTCCACCAGCTGGTCTTGCACCTGGAGGTTGTGGTTAAATTCGACTTCCTTGTTGTTCTGTGGAACGACGGTTGCCTGATATAATGATAGTGCGATAATCAACGTTGCAAACAGGAGCACGGCTCCAATCTGGATTGCTTGCCCCCGTTTGTCGCCCCACAGTCGCATGGGCTATATCAGCAGGGAGTCAATAAAAAGTCTCTGCCAACTGACTATCCTGTATTGTGGCTTATTCGTCGTCTTCTTCGACGACTTCGGGGTCGCTCATCGCGTTGTGGAGGCTGTCGAGGCCGTTTACCCATTCGGTGACGAGCCCGTATTCGAGTTCCTCTGCGACGGCGAGGTCTAAGTCGTTGCCGTCGATGATGCGCGTCCCGGCCTGCACGCAGTAGCCAAGCGCGGCGTCTAAGTCGTCTTCTGCTTCCGCGTCGCCCGCGGCGACGATGTACTCTTCGACGCTCGCATCCTCGGCCACCCCATCGAGGATGTACTGCTCTGCGGCGTAGAACACACACAGCAGCGAGGTCTGGACGCCGTCAACGAGCATTGCTTTCTCCTCGTCTTCGAACTCGACGTCCGCGAGGACGATTTCTCGAATCTTCGCAAGCTCTTCTTGGGCTGCCTCCGTGTCGATGTCACCGTCTGAGTGGCTAGTGACGACCTTCACAATCGCGATGGCCGTATCGTCCTGCAAGTTGAGCAACAGGCGCGCTGAGTCTTCGTCTTCTGGGTCGATTTCTTCTTGTTGAATCCGGTCTAACCAGTTCTGCCACCGATCCTCAGTGTAGAACTCTCCAGGGGGCGTGCTCATACCGTGGAGAAACGGGTGATACGTGATAAGCCCTGTGTTCAGTAATCTATCGTGTCAATGTCATACACGGCCTTCGGCGTCTCGACGTGTGCGACCCGAACGGCCTCTTCGTGGCCCGATTCGAGCAGCCAGTTCACCCGCCGTGGAACCGTTTTCGGCCCCAACACCGCACCCGGCCGGTCGGGGTCGTCGATGAAATCCGTCTCCATCAAGAACGGCTTGTGTTCGGTGAGCGCGAGTTCGAGCCGGTCTTTATCGGCAAGCACGCTCGGCGTCGGACCGGCGAGTTTGCCCCCTGAATAGTGCTTGACCACCTTGTGTTCGGGAAGCCCCCGGGCTTCGGCCCACTCCGCCACTTCAGTCAAATCCTCGCTCGTCTCAGTGTGGAGTTGCACCGCGCAGTCGTGCTCCGCGCCGAGCGCGAAGGCTTGTTTCATCACGTCGTTCGACGCCTCCCACACAGCATCTGCAACCTCGTAGTGCGGCCGCCCGGACTTGAGCGCGAGCGCACGCCCGTCGTCGACGAACTCGGCTGCCACGTCGAGGCCGGTCTGCATCAAGTCGCGCGCTTCTGCCGGCGAGAAGTCGCGTTCGCCAACCAGCCGCGAGATGAGCGCCGGGTGGACGCCGAGGACGGCCCACGCGCGCCCATCCAGAAGTTCCGTCGCCTGCTCGACCGCGCCGACGGTCAACTCGAAAACCTCGCGGAAATCGGCTGGGCCATCGACCTCGCGGTCGAGCAGGTGCCACGACGGTTTGTTGACGACGAGCAGGTGGGTGCCACCGGCGCGCGCGAAGTCTTTGACGGCTTCCTCGTTTCGACCGTACACCGGGTCAAGGTGCATATGATTGTCGAGAACCGGGGTGTCGGGCATAGCTGAGTGCGGGGCGCGCACGAAAAAAGGTCTTACTCGATGGTGACGGAATCGTGGGCGGCGTTGCGCAACGCGTCAGAGCGACCGTGTTCGCCCGGTGCGATGGCGAGCGTGCGCACGCCGTGGCGCGAGGCCATTTCGAGCAATGGTTTGAAATCCGTATCTCGAGAGGCGATTGCGAGGACGTCAATCGATTCGGTGACGATGAACTCGGTCGCGTCGACGGCGAGTTTCACGTCCACGTCGCCGCTCGTGATGATGACCTCGAAGCCGCGGGCTTCTGCGGCTTGAATGAGCGCAGGCGTCGCGTGTTCGTCGAGATAGAGTCGTCGCGTCGCAAGCCACCCCACCTCCATTCCCGCCTCACGGACATCGTCTAAGTCAACACTAAACTCGTCGCGCAGCATGTTCGGTCCATCGACGAACAACCCCACTTTGGGTTCGTCACGGTCACCGAACGCGTCTTCTGTCAGACCGGACATGGCTCTGCTACGGCCGGTAGATTAAAAGTGGTGGCGATTGCCAAACCCATCAGGTATGCTGAATTTGGGGTAAAACGGCGTGTCCCGCGAAGGGGGGTCGCGCGGACACGGTGAGTGTGGATTCCCACGGGAGCAGCCCGTGAGGGGTGTCCCACGCCGGTGGGGGCGACGGGGACGAGGAGCGGGTGTCCCGCGTGGGGTTTGGTCCCACGAGGACGGGATGACAGACACGTGTGAGCTGTGGCGAGCCATGGGGTGTGGCTGGCCGGTGCAGTCGGGATGCGACTGCGTTATTCGACGGTTCCGTCGGTGGTGACGGAGCCTTCGGTGAGCGCACCGAGCGTCGCCTGCAGTTCGTAGGCGGGCGTCTCGATGGTCACTTCGGTGTCGGCGGAGACGTTGACGAACCGGATGTTGAGCTCGTAGCTGCCGTCGTCTGCGATTTCGGTCGCTTCTTTCTGGTCTTCGTAGTAGGCCCACGCGGCCTCACCGGCGTACTCGGCGTCAACCTTGCCGGTGACCGTCCACGTCTTCGGTGCGTCCTTTGGGCTGCTCCCTTTCATCGGGTAGCCCGCAGAGCGCCACGCGCCGTAGCCCTCGTAGACGACGTACACGTTTTCGTAGCCTTCCTCTTTCAGCGCGGCGGCGCGAATCGAAGAGAGATGGTGTGGGCAGTCACAGTAGGCGACGATTTTGTCTTCCTTTGGCCAGCTTGCGACCGGGTCGTTTTCCATTTCGCTCTTTGCGGGGCTGACGACCGCGCCGTAGATGTGCGAAACGTTGTACTCAGACTGACTGCGGGCGTCTAAGAACCGTGCCTCGCCGCGGACGTACCAGTAGTACGCGACGTCGAACGGAACGAGCGTAATTTCGGTGCCGTCGATGGTATTTGACTCCCACCGCGAGTCGTCGATTTCGACATCTTCGAGCTGCATGTCGAATTCGGGTGGGTAGCCGTCTTCTGGAGTGGAGTCTTCCGGAAGCTCCATCTCGTTGGTCGGCCCATCGAACGCGAGGCGACCATCGGCGTCGGTTTCGACCGTCACCTTCGCCTGCTCGGTGGTGGTCTGTGCCGTGGTCGTCGTCTCGTTCTCGGTCGTACCCGCTGCTGTCGTCGTGTCTGAGTTGCCGCTGCTCGAACAGCCAGCGAGTCCGGCGAGCGCGGCCGCACCAGACACTTGAATGAAGCGTCGGCGGGTCGTGTTTCGGTTCGTCATCGTCAGTTTCGCCGTACAAAGACAACCCCCATTATTATAGGCTGAGTAAGGCCGTGAAACTGGAAACTTACCCCGTCCATAATGGTGTGTGCGACTCTCATGCATGTGATTTCGCCGGTGATCGAAATCATCGGCGTAACCGTTCAAAACACCAGCATTGTGAAAAGTACACAACTTCAACAGTTCGGTGCCGTGGCAATATCCCGCACACGCAACTCCAAAACGTTACTTGGCGGCGGTGCGACCGGACAGGTATGGGCCTTCTGCAACCACCACTGCACGGCGTCCACGACGCCCGCGGTGCGAAGTTCACCGAGTTCGGCGGCTGGGATATGCCCGTCGAGTTCGACTCCATTCGAACCGAACACGACAGCGTTCGGGAGGCCGCCGGCATCTTCGACGTGAGTCACATGGGCGAAATCACCGTCTCCGGCCCCGACGCCGAGACGCTCATGCAACGGCTCACCTCGAACGATGTGACGGCGCTCTCTCCGGGCGACGCACAGTATTCGATGATTACGAACGACGACGGCATCATCTTAGACGACACCGTCGTCTACCGCCTGCCCGAGGACGTAGACGGCGACTATCTATTCATCCCGAACGCGGGCCACGACGAACAGATGGAACGGCGCTGGAAGCAGTACCGCGACGAGTGGGACCTCGATGCCGCCGTCGAAAACGTCACGACCGACTGGGCGATGTTCGCCCTACAAGGCCCAGAGGCAGAAGACCTGCTCATGGCCGCGGTCGATGACCATGCGCCAGCAGAGCCAACCGTCGTCCAGGACCTCCGGAAGTTCACGGCGGCGACCGTCGAATTGGACGGCGCACAGTGCATCGTCGCGCGCACCGGCTACACGGGCGAAGACGGCTTCGAGATTCTCGCGCCGTGGGACGACGCCGAAGCGGTGTGGTCGCTGTTCGATGTCCAACCCTGCGGACTTGGCGCACGCGACACCCTCCGCATGGAGATGGGCTTTCTCCTCTCAGGACAGGACTTCCATCCCGACGAAAACCCACGGACTCCGTACGAAACCGGCCTCAGATTCACCGTCAAACTCGACACGGACTTCATCGGCCGCGACGCGCTCGAAGCCCAACAGGCAGAGGGCGTAGCGGAGAAGTTCGTTGGCTTCCAGCTCGTCGAACGCGGCGTGCCCCGACACGGCTACGATATTACTAACACGGATGAGGAGCATATCGGCACAGTGACGAGCGGGACCATGAGCCCAACGCTGGGCGAACCCATCGGGCTTGGGTACGTTCCCGTTTCATACGCAGAGCCAGAGACGACGATTCACGTCCTCGTCCGCGGCAAACCAAAGAAAGCAGTCATCAAATCACTCCCCTTCAACCAATGACATTCGAAATCCCAGACGACCTCAAGTATCAGGAATCACACGAGTGGGTGCGCCAAGCCGGTAGCACCGCAAAAATCGGCATCACCGACTTCGCTCAGGACGAACTCGGCGACATCGTGTTCGTTGAACTCCCCGCCGTTGGCGACGACGTGAGTCAGGGCGCGGAGTTCGGCGTGGTCGAATCCATCAAAGCCGTCTCCGACCTCTATGCTCCGGTTTCGGGCACGGTCACGGCCGTCAACGAGCAGGTGTTCGACGCGCCTGAACTCGTAAACGACGACCCGTACGGCGACGGCTGGATGCTCGAACTCGAACTCGCAGACGAGAGCGAACTCGACTCCCTGCTCACCCCCGAAGCGTACGCAGACCAAATCGCGTAACGACGCGACCGCTTTTTCGTGTGGCCCGGTGTCGTGACGCAATGCACAGACATGTATCGCGGACGCGCTCGCCCACAGTCGATACACACCGTCGTGATAATCGACGCAATCATATGCCATTGTCTGTAACACCCAACCATCGTGCGGCCACAAACCGGACAACAGCGTTTCTTTGCAAACTATGAGTGACTCAGCAACCCCAGGCAGTCCGTTCGCTCCGCATACGCCAGCAGAGACGCAGGCGATGCTCGACGTACTCTCCGTCGCGAGCGAAGAGGAACTGTTCGACATTCCAGACGACATCAAATTCGACGGCAACTTTGGCATCCAACAGCGCAGTGAACAGAACGTTCGCGCACGCGCAGAAAAGATGCTAAATCGCAACGCATCGCTCACCGAGTTCCTCGGCCGGGGTCACTACAGCCACTACATCCCGTCGCTCGTAGACAACCTCTCGATTCGCTCTGAGTTCCTGACATCGTACACCCAGTACCAACCCGAAGTCGCACAGGGCTTCCTGCAGGTGCTGTTCGAATACCAGTCGATGCTGGTTGAACTCACGGGCCTCGAAATCGCCAACTGTTCGATGTACGACGCGGCCACCGCGCTCGGTGAGGCGGCCACCCTTGCAAACCGCCTGCGCCAGACCTCTGGCCACCGCGTGCTCGTCCCCGAGGTCATCTCTGCGGGACGCCGCGACGTGCTCGAAAACTACGTCGGCGGTTCTGAGATGGTCGTCGAATCCTACGCGATGGTAGACGGCAACGCAGACCTAGACGCCCTCGCAGAGATCATCGATGACGACGTGGTCATGATTTACGCGGAGAACCCGACCGTCCGCGGAACCATCGAAGAAGGCCTCACAAAACTTGGCAAACTCGCCCACGACCACGACGCGATTTTCACCCTCGGCAGCGACCCGGTCGCGCTCTCCCTGCTCGAAAAGCCGTCCGCTGTCGGCGCAGACGTCGTGGTGGGCGACGCCTCGACGCTCGGCATCCCAACGAGTTACGGCATGGGTCTCGGCATCTTCGCCTGCCGCGAGAAGTTCCTCCGGCAGGTTCCCGGCCGTCTCGTTGGCATCTCAGAGGATTCGGCGGGCATGCGCGCGTACACGCTCACGCTCCAGACGCGCGAACAGCACATCCGTCGCGAGCGCGCCACCTCGAACATCTGCTCGAATCAGGCGTGGGTTGCGCTCCGTGCGGCGATGCACATCGCGATGCTTGGCCCGGACGGCCTCGTCGACCTCGCAAAAGACTGTGTGACGCGCCCGGACGAACTCGCAGAACGACTCGATAGCATCAGCGGCGTCCAAGCGCCGGTGCACGACCGCTATCACTTCCGCGAGTTCGTCGCCCACACCGACCAACCGGCCGCGGCTATCGTCTCAGACCTCGCGGCGAAGGGCTTTGCCGTCCACCAAGTCGGCGAACACGAAGTCCAAGTGTGTGTCACCGAAACGAACGCCGTCTCCGTCGATGAGTTCGTCGCGGCATTCACGGAGGTCGCCTAGATGTTCTACGACCAAGCCCGCTGGACGGACGACTCCGGCGACGTGTACGAGCCACTCCTCTCAGAGAAGAGTTCGAAAGACGTGACAATCGAGGACTCACCGCTTCCGTCCTCGCTCACGCGCGACTCACTCGAACTCCCTGACCTCTCTGAACCGGAGCTTGCGCGCCACTACACCCGGTTGAGCCAGATGAACTACGGCATTGAGTCGGGGCCGTTCCCGCTTGGCAGTTGTACGATGAAGTACAACCCCAAATTCACCGACGATATCTCGACGATTCCGGCCGGAGCCGTCCACCCAGAACGCCCCGACGAGACGATTCAGGGAACCCTCGAACTGCTCTACAAACTCCAAGACTATCTCGGGCGCATCGGTGGCATGGACGCCGTCACGCTCCAGCCACCCGCGGGCGCGGCCGGTGAGTTCACGGGAATCCTCATCGCCAAAGCCTTCCACGAGGCAAACGGCGACGATGAGCGCACGGAAATCATCATCCCGGATTCGGCACACGGAACCAATTTCGCAACCGCGGCACTCGCGGGCTACGACGTCGTTTCCATCCCGAGCAACGACGACGGGCGCGTCGACGTAGACGCCCTCGAAGCCGCGGTCTCGGAGAAGACGGCGGCGCTCATGCTCACGAACCCGAACACGCTTGGGCTGTTCGAGCGGGACATCGAGCACATCGCGCAAGTCGTCCACGACGCCGGCGGCCTGCTCTACTACGACGGCGCGAACCTGAACGCCCTGCTCGGCCGGGCTCGCCCCGGCGATATGGGCTTCGACATCATGCACTACAACGTCCACAAGACGTTCGCTACGCCACACGGCGGCGGCGGGCCGGGTGCCGGGCCGGTTGGGGTCACAGAACGCCTGAAAGAGTTTCTCCCGCGCCCGCACATCAAGCGCCACAAGGGTGGCTTCAAACTGTACGACCCGGAACAGTCGATTGGGAAGGTCCACGGCTTCCACGGCAACTGGCTCGTCCTCGTCCGGGCGTTCGCCTACATCGACCGCCTTGGCGACGCTGGCCTCTCGGATGCGAGTGCGAAAGCGGTGCTTAATGCGAACTATCTCGCAAGCCAGATAGAGTACGAGGTGCCCTACGGGCCGTTCCACCACGAGTTCGTCGCCAGCGCCGGCGACCAAGACGCCGCGGACGTGGCAAAGCGCATGCTCGACTTCGGCGTCCACCCACCGACGACGAAGTGGCCGGACATCGTCTCGCAGGCGCTCATGACCGAGCCGACGGAAATCGAAAACCGTGAGACGTTAGACCAGCTCGCCACCGCCTTCAACAACGTGGTTGGCGAAGACACGGAGGTACTCGAAGCCGCACCAAATCGGACGGCCGCGCGCAGAATCGACCAAGTACAGGCCGCTCGCAACCCACAACTCTCGTGGCACGCGCTCGACACTGACGAATAACCAACAGTCAGTTAATTACGATTGTTTTGTTACCAAATAAATAAAGTAGGGTATGCCCATACTCCCCATATGGATGATTGACAAACTCGACCGACGACGAGTACTCATCCTCTCTGCCGCCGTAATCGTCGTCCTCTCGCTGCTGGTTTTCGCCAATCCGACGACGGTTCAAGACGCCTCTCGGGTTTCTACGCTTCAACAAACCCCCGAAGGCGTCCACCTCGTCGAACCCGACGCCAACAGCACGGCCAGACTGTGGCCGTACACGAGTCGGTCGCACTCGTTCAGCGAGCGCACGCTTCCAATCAACATGATCGTCACCGGCAACGCGACGCGGGTTCGCTATATTTTGATGGAACAAACGGACGCAGAGTGGAACGTCACGCGAGACGAGTGGGTTCCCGCCCAACCTGAGAAACCCGTTGCCCAACAGCCCGGCCCGCGCATCGACTGGGGGAGTACGCGTGGCGCAGACCGCTACGTCTACATCCACAACCCCGCCGGACAGACCGGCGAGACCGGCGTTGACCCGACGAATGAGGGTGGTATCTGGGTTCCAGAGACCTACCAGGTTCACGACGGCACGTATCTCGGCACGCGCACGCACATCCGGCTCTACTCGGGTGGTTCGGGCGAATCTGCGTGGACGGCCATGCAAATCCACCACGAACACTGGGACTGGTTCCGGCTTCGTCACACCGTTGGCAGCCTCGAAAAAGGCCGGACTGAAGTCGAACGCGACCTCATCGGTGCGCCGTTCGTGACGGATGTCACGAGAGAGTACCATGCGACGCGCCGCACCATCGACGCAGACGGCTGGACGACCGTCATTGACCTCGATGAGGGGTATCGAAGCGGTGTCGGAGTGGACGAGACGAACTCGACTGCGATGTCGCTCGCCCCGCTGCTCGGCCTCGCGTTGGTTCCCGCACTCGCCCGCCGCGTCGACGGCGTTCTAGACGAGGTGCGCGAACGCAGCGCGCAGTGGCCGCTTCCGCCCCGGAGCGTGCTCTTGTTCGGGTCGATGGTCGCCATCATGCTGGCCGTCAGGATCGGTGCCGTAACCGTCGAATCGTGGGGTATCACGGAGTCGCCAAAGCTCATCGCGGCGTTCTTCTACCCGCTGCTCGCGGCCGGGATTCCGCTCACGGCGTATCTCCTTGCCAAGCCGCTCGAACGCGACGATGCGTTCTTCCTCGCGATGTTCGGCCTCGGCTTCGGGATTCTCGCAGACTACGCCTACATCGGCATCGAGGTGATTCCGGTGAACGTCATGCTCCACCGCATCGTCCTCTCGGTGGCAATTGGCATCATCGCGGCTGGCGGCGCGCGCTACGGGGCAGGTGACGGCCGATTTAATCGCCACTTTATCGGCGGCGTCGTCCTCTGGGTGTGCTCGCTCGTCTGGCCACTGCTCGGGTGGGTGTAAGAAATCTATAATCTTTTTAGGGTTCACGCAGTAGGACAAAACACGTCAACGAGACTGTATTAGGCCCCTCGTAGTAACTGTGTAGTAAACGCTTTCACTACGAAAGCGTCTGACTCTCATGAACGACGCCGATATCGATTTCGGCCACCTTCACCATGTCCCCTGACCCCCCATCTCCGTCTGTCCCTTCACCGCCGTCCCTTCGACGCCGCGACCTGCTCGCCGGACTCGCGGGCGGTGGCCTCCTCGCCACCAGCGGGTGTATCCGCCAGCTTCGCTCGCTCGCCAACCGCGACACACCAGAGCAGATTTCACTCTCGATAAAGACTGTGCCAGCGGATGCTGATCCCCGGTCTACGCGCATTGCGCGACAGCTCTCGTCGAACCTGAACGCGGTCGGCATCGAGACCTCGATCGTCCCGATGACCGAAGAAGAACTCCTGCGTGATACGTTGTTGAACCAATCGTTCGACATCTACGTGATGCGCCATCCAGCGACCGACGGAGATACGTTTCTCTACTCGTTGCTCCACTCGCGGTTCGACGCAGAACCCGGCTGGCAGAACCCGTTTGGCTACGCGAACCTCGGCGTTGACGACCTCCTTGACACCCAGCGCCGACAGGCGGGCACCGCGCGGGTAAAAACCCTCCACGAAACGCAGTCGGCCGTCGCCCGCGACCAGCCGTTTACGCCTGTTGCCATCCCAAACGAGATACGCGCGACCCAAGGCGACCGCTTTGCTGGCTGGTCTGCGGCTGACATGCACTCGACGCTTGGCTATCTCCGGCTTCGAACGACGGTGGATGTCGCAGACTCGACGACACCCACGAATCAAACCACGAACGAGACGGCCACCACCCAAGAGACGACCCAGCCGCCGCTTCGGATGACGCTCAAAGACTCGCGGGCGACGCGCAACCTAAACCCAATCGCCGTTGAGTTCCGCGGCGACGGCGACATCACCGACCTGTTGTACGACCCGCTCGCTCGCCGCATCGACGGCGACCTCGTCCCGTGGCTCGCAAGTTCGTGGGAGTGGATGGCGTCGTCCGAAACCGGCACTACCGCAGAACTCACCCTCCGCGACGACCTCCAGTGGCACGACGGCACGCCCATCACCGCAGCGGACGTTTCCTTTACCTACAGATTCCTCAATGACACGTCGGTCGGAGAGTTGGAGAGTCCGGTTCCAGCACCGCGATTCCGTGACCGCTCTTCGCTCGTGGCCGACGCAGTTGAAACGGGCGACCGCACCGTCCGCATCGAGTTCGAAGCCGTCAGCCGCGACGTGGCAACGGCGGCGTTCACGCTTCCACTGCTCCCAAAGCACATCTGGGAGACGAAAACCGGACAGGCGACGATTGCGGGCCTCGACACCGGTAGCGGTGTGACCGAGGCACTTATCTGGAGCAACGAACAGCCCATCGGTTCGGGACCGCTGCGATTCGAGAGCTCGGAAGCCGGAGCCTCGCTGACGCTCGTTCCGTTCACAGAACACTTTCTCAGCCAGGGCGAGTTCGAGGGGCCACTCGCCCCGTACCAAGGTGGGTTCAAGCCGTCGGAACTCGAATTCACCGTCGTGCCCTCCGACGGGGCCGCCCTTGCGCTGCTAGAAGAAGACGAAGTCGATGCGACGGCCTCGCCACTCGGTGCTGATGTCATCGCAGATATTGGCAGCTCCGATGCACTCAGACTGCACGTCTCGAAGCCCTCGGCGTTCTATCACGTCGGATTTAACGTGCGCGAGTCGCCGCTCAGCAACCCGCGCTTTCGCCGAGCGGTTGCGCAACTGCTCGACAAACAGTACATCGTAAGCGAGGTGTTCGGTGGCTATGCAGAGCCAATCGCCTCGCCGCTTGCCCCGTATCCCGAGGTCGCACCGAATCTGGTCTGGACGGACACGGACCCCGAACTCCCCTTCCCAGGCGAGGACGGCACGCTCGACGTGGAACTCGCAAAAGAGTCCTTCCGGGAGGCGGGCTTTCGATACAACGAATCTGGCGAACTCCTGAGGCGATAATCACATGGCACTACTCGACATCCTCGTATATCTCGCGGCCGGCGTTGGCGTTATGATTGCCGTTGGCTCGATTACGTTCATCGGCCCCACCAAACTCTCGTTGCTGCGCGAGTCGTGGCGGACGCGCCTGCGTGAGGCGGGCCCGTATCTTGGTTTACTCCTCGGCATCCTCGGCATCAACAAGGTAGCGAGGCAGGTTGGCCCCGAAATATCGTGGGTGGTCGGCCTCAATATCACGAGCTACATCTACCAGCTAGAGGGCGACTTCGTCGCGTTCATCCAGTCGATTGCGAGCGACCAGTTCACGATGTACTTCTCCTTTATCTACCTCTATGGCTACGTGTTCTTGCTCATCTTCCCGTTCGTGCTCACGTTTGCGATGCAGAATACGAAACACCTGAAACAGACGGCCGTTGCCTTCGCGCTCAACTACTCACTCGGCCTCGTGTTCTACATCCTGTTCGTCTCGTATGGGCCACGAAACCTGATTCCCGACCTCGTCGACCCGCTCATGTACTCGATGTACCCACAGTCACAACTGCTCACGGGTGAGGTCAACTCGAACACGAACGTCTTCCCGTCACTTCACACCTCACTGTCGGTGTCAGTGGCGTATCTCGCGTGGTTCACGCGCAAGGAGTACCCCTACTGGCTGCCAACGAGCATCTTCCTCGCTGTAAGCGTGGTGACCGCGACGATGTACCTCGGCATCCACTGGGGAACTGACGTCGTCGCCGGAACGATTCTCGGCCTCGGGAGCGTCCACATCGCGCGCCATCACTACGAGGTGTTCGAGTTCCTACGAAAAGACCCGTGGAAGTTGCCCGTGTTGAACCGGCTTCGCTAGGCCTTTTCTTCTCGTTCGAACACCAGCGCGTAGTGGTACGGTGGCACGTCGAGTGTTGACACCAGTTCGAACCCAGCCGGAACGACGGCTGTGGTCGTCTCTGCTGGCGTCAGCCGAAGGGCTTCGGGCGGGCCCCGAGCCTTTCCAGCGACGACCGTTTCACTCCGGGGCAGGTCGTGCCAGTTGACGACGATGAACCGTCCCTCGCGGTTGAGGGCGCGTCGAATCTCTGTGGCAAATTCGGTCTGGTCTTCGACGCCGTGGAAGGTGTTCGCCATGAACGCAACGTCCACCGGCGGGATGTGGTCGCTGAGCGAGCGGGCGTCACACCGGACGCAAGTGACGGTTTCGATGCCACGCTCGTCGAGTTCTGCTCGCAACTGCGCGAGGAGTGATTCGTCGAGGTCAACCGCATAGAGTGGCCCTTCGAGAAGCTTCGCGGCGGGAATCGTGAAATAGCCGTTGCCACAGCCAACATCCACGAGCAGTTCACCCGGGAGAACACCGACCCGATCTAACAGTCCGGTTGGGTCAGGCCAGAGTTCGCTCCACCAGTCCCAATCTGGCTGTCGCGTGTGCTGAAATCGGCTCACACCGGCTCCTCGGCGTCGATACGCTTCAACGCCTCGGCTAAGACCACAGCAACCCCAATTTGATATCCTACTATAGGGTTTATGAGTTGGGTGTGGGATGCGAATTCGTGCGCTCACAACCGACAAAATCGACCCACAGACCGACTTTCGCCCCATTTTCGCCCCCAACTGCCGGTCAGTGCGAGGCGACCGCTCACTTGTCGGAAAATAGCTTGGAGACTGTCTGCAAGCCTACACCTGTGTTTCTACCGCCCGAACCCTCGGAGTTTGGCGGACACTGTCGGCACTCGACGGTTGGTGTTTCTGAAAACTGCGTGTGGTCTACGCGGAGACGCTTGAGTCGATGCCGTTGATTTTGATGAAGGCGTAGTTGCACTCGGGGCAGCGCCACTTGGTCTTGGTTCCGAGGTGAACCGTCATGCTGGCTGCCTTGTAGAAGACGCGGGTTTCCCCACAGTGTGGGCAGTCGTGTTCGAGTTCGAGGCTCATAATTTCGTATCTATCGCCAGCCCAATTGAACGTACTGGTTCGTGTATCTGCAGGCTCTGTCCACCCACGCCCGAAAGTCGAAGGCACCACATGCGGAGCGAGCCGTCGCTCAAACGCTCATGATCCAGCCATGTCTGCCCTGTATAAACTCCATTACACTATACTAATTCAGTTGTTGCAGGTGTCGACGGGTCTCTTTGTTCGGAGGCCGACGTATCGCTTTTTAGTAGACGACAGACAATCAGTTGGGAATGAGTATCTTCGAGAGACCATCGATGTCTGCACGTGTCGTGGATGGTTCGAGCGCTGCTGACGCGACAGCCGTTGCTGAGTCCACCCCGCCCGACACATGAAACCACGAGTCGATTGGCGCGTCAGCGTTCGGTTGGTTGGAACGATTCTCAAGTGGTTGTGGGTTCCGTTTCTCATCCCACTCGGAATCGCTCTGTACGACGCCACGTCGGTGATTCCGTTCGTCGTTCCAATGGGGGGAACCGCCCTTGTTGGCCTCGGACTCGAACAGCTCACTGACCGGCGCGACCTGGGTCCCCGAGAGGGTTTTTTGATGGTTTCGCTTACCTGGTTGAGTATGGCAATCGTCGGGGCGGTGCCGTTCATCCTCGCGGGCGAAGGTGCGCTCGCCGCGCCGGTGAACGCGCTGTTCGAAGCGATGAGCGGTATCACCACGACCGGTGCGACCGTCATCTTGGACTTTGAGATTCACTCACGGGCAATTCTCATGTGGCGGGCCGTCCTCCAGTGGCTCGGTGGACTCGGTATTCTCGTCCTCGCAACGGCGGTCCTCTCCCAGCTCTCAGTTGGTGGCGCACAGCTCATGGAGACGGAAACCCAGACGCGGGATATCAACAAACTCACGCCTCGCATCTCGGAGACAGCCGGGTTAATCTGGCAACTGTACCTCGGCTTGACGGGGGTGAATATCGCCACCCTCTACGGGCTCCACGTGGTCGGACTTGCCCCGGAAATGACCTTTTACGACGCAGTGGCCCACGCGTTCACGACGATTTCGACGAGTGGGTTTTCCCCACGCGCCGAGAGTCTCGCGGCGTTTTCTCCGGCCGTGCAGTGGGCGACCACCCCGTTCATGGCACTCGGCGCGACGAGTTTCATCCTCATCTATTTCGTCATCCACGGGAACACAGCCCGCCTGCGCCAAAGCGACGAGTTTCGCTTCTACGTGAGCATCCTCGCGGTGTTCACCCTGGGCGTCGGTGGTATTCTTCTCGCCGATGGTCCGCACACCGGTCTCGAGGAAATCGCACGCCACTCACTGTTTCAGGTTGTCTCCATCGTGACGACGACCGGCTACGCGAGCACCGACTTCAACCTCTGGTCGTCGGGGGCGAAACACCTCCTGTTCGTTTGTATGTTTATCGGTGGAATGGCGGGGAGTACCACTTGTTCGATTAAGGCGCTGCGCTGGCTGGTCGTCTTGAAAGCATTCCGGCGAGACCTGTTTATCGCTGGTCACCCACGCGTCATCAGACCCGTTCGACTGAGCGGGAGTGTGGTCTCAGAGGAGACTATCCGTGACATCTACGCCTATACACTCGTGAGCCTCGTCATCTTCATCATCGCGACGATTTTCGTCGTCGTCAACTCCTCGCGTGTGGCGTCACCGATCACTGAGTTCGAAGCGATGAGCGCTGCCGCGTCCACCTTTTTCAACGTCGGGCCTGCGTTCGGTGTCGCTGGGCCGTTCGAGAGCTACGAACCGTTCCCCGAAACGACCAAACTGCTCATGACGTTCCTCATGTGGGTCGGCCGAATCGAAATCATCCCCGTGCTCGTGCTTCTTACTCCCTCGTACTGGCGCGGGTGACCTGCCAAGGTCGGGTTCGGTTGCTATTCCCCGTCGCGTTCTGTTGGCCTCGTCACGCCGAATGCGGCCGGCGTTGCTTCAGCAATTGGTGGGAGGCGTCGAAGCCGCGGGCGGAGCAGAATATACAGCCCGGTGAACCCAAAGCCGAACGCGGCCAACCCCATCGTGGTAGTCGTCCCGAGCATCTCCGCGACGAACCCACCTACGAGTGAACCAAGGGGCAGGGTTGCCCCCGACGCGGTTCCTTTGGTTGACGACACGCGCCCGAGCAGGTCAGCCGGAAACACGGTTTGGTTCAGCGTCGAGGAAAGCACGCCGCCGATGCCAATGGGAATCCACGCGAGGCCGAACAGGACGATGGTGAGCGCGGGCGTTGGGGCGAACGCCGACGCAGCCCAGCAACCTGCGCCAAGCGAGTGGCCGATGAGCAACAGCCAGCCGTACGGCACTCGTTCGAACGCCGATGCGACGAGCGAGCCGACGAGAAGAGGCTTGAGCGGGAGTCGGTCTACCACCGGCCCGGCGAGTATCTGCAAGAGCCACGGGAGCAACAACAGCGAATTTGCGATTCCCGTGAGGACGGTCGAGCCGCTAAGGTCGAAGACGAGCCACAGGACGGCGACAGTGTAGAGGCTGTCTCCGGCGTTCGTCACGAACTGTCCGACGAAAACCGCCGGAAGTTACGATTGCGCCACAACGACAATGCTTCCGGCGTGTTTGTGGTCATTCTGGACCACCGCCAGTGGCTCCAATCCGTGAGTCGAGCGGGTGGTGTGAACGAGGGCGATGCGTCTGTTGTTTGAGGAGCGTTGCAAGGTCGGATGAGCACCGGCTGTGTGCCGGGAACTCAGCGAATGTCGGCATGTGCGTGTGTGTTCGGTCGAAAAAATGCGGCTACAGAACGTAGCGAAGCGAACCCGAGTGCTGCGGCTATCGGGCTGCCCGCGAAGCGTGAGGCGCGAGCGGATTGAACACCGGATTACGCACAAGCCGGTCGGTCATCAAAGGGCCACTCGAAACGTCGATGACACGACATTTGTATTTGACGGTGCGATCACACAAAGAACAGATTCAGTGGCTGGTGTGGTGGACGCGCGATCCGAGGGCGATACCGTCCTAGTCGTGCAGAAAGCGCGTACCCAATCGCGTGCTGTGGGGAGTGGTGTGAAAAAAGCGGAATGTGGGTTACAGCCGGTCGCGGCCAGACGAGTTCGCGCGTCGCGTTCGCAGCCATTTGTGGACGCGGAGACGAAGTGTGGTGTTCGTTCGGCGTCGGCCGCGGCGGTTCGTGGCTGCGTTTCGTGCTCGTGCTCTCCCAACGGCCCATCGCGTCGCAGACGGTAGTGCCGGAAGCGTGAGCCCGAAGATGCCCGTGAGCCACAGTGCTGGCGAGAACAGTGCGACGAACAGTCCAACAGAGAGCAGCCAGATACCCGCCGCCACCATCAGGTGATTCAGCGTGACGAGTTTCGCCTCTGCTTGCTCTCTGTTTCTCCGTTCTGAGGACGCAAGTGGCGAGCGCCCTTGTTGCGTGCGGCGGTGCTGCCGCCCACCTAATTGCCCTACCATAGGGTAATATTGTTTCGGCCCCCCTTTAAGCCCTGTCAGACCGCAGTCTGACGAACTTCTCCTTACGGACAGGTCGAAAATGAGGAGTTACCGGGAATGTTATGTGTTACCACTCGAAGCCACGCGGCGCGTCAGTCGGTGTCAACGGGCTTTTCGCCAGCCCGGCGCTTGGTTCTGGACGGTTGTATTCGACCGGTGCCACGTCGTTTGCGGCGTCGGGGTAGAACAACGAGGCGAGCGCGTGGATGTGTTCGCGCCCCACGTCGAGTTCGAACTGGCCGCCGCCGTACAGGTGCATTCCCGCTGCCTGTGCGTATTCGATACTTTCGAGGAGCGACTCGACGCTGCCGAAGCGTGAGGGCTTGATGTTCAGCCAGTCGGGTTCCCACGGGAGATTTTTGATGTCGTCAAGGCTGTGGATGGTTGCGTCCCACGACACGCGCCCCTCGTGACCCGCAAAGAGTGGACGGGTCTCGTCGGTGAGCGCGGGGTCTTCGATGACGGCCTCCGGGAGGCCGTCGATGATGCGACGGTACAGGTCGGGGTCGGGTGCTTGGTCTACTATCGTCCCCTCGTAGTGGCCTTTGAGGTCGCAGACGCGCACCGCGCCCGTGGCTGCGAGTGCTGTGACGAGGTCGTCGTCCCACTCATCTGTCGGGTCGAGTTTGAACTCATAGGAATCGTAGATAGAAAGCCACCTCTCGATGCGGTCGAACGAGGCGTCGGGCAGGCGCATAGAGATGATGAATCTGACTGGCTGGTACGCCATTCCCAACTGGGCGGCGAGGGGGGTGTCCGCCTGCTTCAGCGCGAGGTCGAGCGCGGCGCTCTCGAAGCCCCACTGCCGATAGTTTCTGAAGTCGTGGCGGCCGGGTTCGCGGCCGTGAAACAGGTCTGTGTCTGCGAGATGGGCGGAGAACTCTTCGAACGTCCACTCGCCTTCGAGGTCGAACGTGGGCGCCGCTTCGACCAGTTCGCGATGGTCGTCGGGTTCGTAGGTCACGTCCTCGCCACGACCGGTTTCTCCGTCACCGTCGAGTGAAATCGTGGTCGAGAGGCGGGTGAAGTCGCTCGACGTCTCTGCTTCGTGCAGGTCGTACGAGACGGACGAAATCGAAAGCGGCAGGTCAGCGAGGGCGGCGAACAGTGCCATGCTCCGCGTACGAAGGCAGGACAGAAAAGTTACGACCCGCGCCAGTCGGTGACGACGGCGTAGATTTCGTAGGCGAAGATGGCGACGACGAGCGCGACCGACCCCCACGCGAGCGCCGAAAACAGCGTTTGGCCGATTGCGCTCATTGTTCTTCACCCCCGTCTGCGCGAACCTCGTCGAGTTGGTGGATGGTGCGGGCGAGTGAGCCGAGGTCGAACGACCCGGGGGTCACCCGCGAGATGAGGAGAATCGCCACGCCCGAAACGGCCGCCGCGCCGACGAACGAATTGAAGTACGACGCCGTCGGCAGGAGGTCTCCGACGACTGGCAGGGCAGCGAGCGGGGTTCTGAGCGTCGGGAAGTAGGCGAGGCCGACGAGCAGCCCGAGCAGGCTCGAACCGAGCGCACCTGCCCCAGTCGCTTCTGTCGAGTAGAGGCCGAACAGCAGCGGGATGAACGTCGCCGCCGCGAGCAGGTCTGCGATGAGGAAGATGGTGAGCACGCTGTAGCCCTGTGCGCCGACGAAAATGGCCGCGAGCGCGACCACGACGGTGAGCGCGCGGGCGGCGTTCGTGAGCGTGCCGCGGTCAGGGTCGTCCAGCACGAGCGGGAGGTCTGCGGTCACGATGCTCGCAATCGCGTTGAACAGCGTGTCTGCGGTACTCATGACGAGCAGGATGGCGAGGATGACGACGACGAGCGTCACCCACTCGGGGAATGCGGCGTCAAGCACGAGGAAAAAGGAGATGTCGGCGTTGTAGCCCGCCGTGAAATCGGTCGTGACGAGGCCGAGACCGGAGGCGGCGAGGCCGAACAGCCCGGCTAAGAACACCATTGGAATCACCGTGATGGCGGCGATCGTGAAAGAGCGCGCGAGGGTGCGTTCGTCTTTCGCGGCGTAGATGCGCTGCCACCACGCCTGATTCAGCATCTCTGCGGCGAGGACGGCGACGGCGATGTAGGCCCCAAATTCGATGCCGGGGAGGAAGCCGGGGTCTAGCAGGCTCGGACTGGTCTCTGCGACGGTCTGGTAGATTTCACCCGTCCCGCCGAGGGCGAGCAGCGCGCCCGCAAACCCGATGGCGAGAATCGGGAGGATGACGAGCGTCTGGACGGTGTCTGTGAAGATGCTCGCCTTCAGCCCGCCGTAGCCGGTGTAGGCGAGGACGAACAGGCCCACGAGCGCGGCGGTTTGCCACGTCGGGACGCCCGCGACGAGCGAAAGTGCGCCCGCAATCCCGGTCATTTCCGCGGCGAGGAAGATGAACATGTAGGTGATGCTCACGATGAGGACGTAGACGTACATCACCGGCCCGAAGCGCGCGAGAGTGTACTCCGTGATGGAGTGGCCCTCGGGGATGAGTTCGCGGATGCGCGGGCCAATCACGATGAACGCGAATAATGGGAGCGCGCTCCCGATTGCGTAGCCGAGGACGGCAGTAAGCCCGCCGAAGGCCGCGCCCGCCTCTGCCGGGCTAAAGAGAATCCACGCCCCCATCCCGGAGGCGATGAGCGTTGCGGTGGTCATCCCGCTGCCGGTCGAATTGCGGGCAGTGATGTAGTCTTCTACCGAGTTGATGCGGCCGCGGGCGTACCACGTGCCAAGCCCTGCGAAGGTAACGAGCGTGAGAACCGTCAGTCCGAGGGCGACAGCGGCGGTTACCACGAGCGACACCTCCACACTGAGACGAATTCGTACATAGCAGTGGGTCTGCGATACGGGGATTAAAAGTTGGTGGTATTACCCACTAATTTCACACCGTCCACCGTTCCTCTCGCCACGCTGCATCCCAGAAGCGGTACTCGTAGCGAAACGAGGTGAGGAATCGCTCGCGCATCTCCTCGCGGGCGGTGGGTCCTGCGTCGGTAGCGACAGTATCGAGCAGGTCGAGACACCAATCAGTGAGTTCGGTGAACTCGTCGCTCGCGTACATCTCAATCCATTCTGCATACTGCTCGTGGTTGGGTTTTCCGCGCACATCGAGGTGGCGAGCGGTCTGGTTGAACCCCCACATACACGGCAAGAGCGCGGCGACGAGGTTGGCGAAGGGTTCGGTGGCCGCGGTGCGGACGAGGAAGTCGGTATAAGCTTGCGTGGTCGGTGAGGGCTTCGTCGCTTCGAGTGCCTCCTCGCTAATCCCAAACTCGGCGGCGTAGGCGCGGTGGAGGTCCATCTCGGTATTCACCGTTTCGTCGAGAAGGGTGGCGAACGTCGAGAGCTGTGAGAGCGTGGGGGCTGACGCCGCCCCGAGGGCGAATACGCGACTGTAGTCGACGAGGTAGACGTAGTCCTGTTTCACCCAGTAGCGAAACGGCGATTCATCGAGCGTGCCGTCGCCGAGGCCGACGACCATCGGGTGGTCGAGAATCGATTCAAGGATGGGACGCCCCTCCTCGCACAGGGTATCGCTGAAGGCCATGGCTCGCGTTCGCACGGCCACCTGAAAACTGTTCACCGTCTGCCCGGGTATAAGTCGCTCGCGGCCCTCGATACGGGCATGAAGATTTACACCAAACGCGGCGACGAGGGCAAGACCGACCTCTCGAACATGTCTCGCGTGTCGAAGGCGAGCCACCGCATCGAAGCCTACGGGAGCGTAGACGAGGTGAACGCCCTCGTCGGCGTCGTCAGACCGACCGGCCACGAGGACATCGACGAGAAGCTTCGCTCGATTCAAAACCACCTCCACATCGTGCAGGCAGACTTTGCGAACCCTGACCCGGACGCAGACGACCCCGTGGTTCGCCCAGAACATGTTGCCTTGCTCGAACAGTGGATGGACGAACTCGACGCAGAACTGGAGCCGCTTCGAAACTTCATTCTTCCGTCGGGGAGCGAACCCGGCGCGAAACTGCACCACGCCCGCGCGGTCTGTCGGCGCGCCGAGCGCCGGGCGGTCGCGCTCATCAACGAAGAAGAAGCCAATCCAGAGGCTGTAAAGTACCTGAACAGACTGTCCGATGCGCTGTTCGTCCTCGCGCGCGTGGTCAACAAGCGCGAGGGCGTTCCCGAAGAGAGTCCGACGTACTGAGTTAGTCGGGGGTGAGGCCGACCAGTTCTTGGGTCAGGATATTCGCGTAGCCCTGCGGGGTGAGTTTGAGAATCGGGACGCCGAGGAAGGTGAGCGTCGCCACCGCGAGCATTGGTTGGTCTGCGGTGACACCCTGATTTTTGAGTGCTGTGCGGACGGCCTCAATGTTCGCAGCGGCCTCGTCAATTGGCACGTCCGCGAAGAAGCCGCCGACGCGACACGGGTGGGCTGCGGTGAGGTCGTCATCATCGACAACCGTCCAACCGCCGCCTTGCTCGCGGAGGTGGTCGATGGCTGCGTGGATTGCGTCGTCGTCCGCGCCTACGGCGATGGTCAGTCCGGCCTCCCACGCGGTGGTCGTCGCCACGGCTCCCGATTCGAGACCGAGGCCGGTGACGAAGCCAACGAAAGCGTCCCTGTCGCCTGCGGGGTGGCGGTCGATGACGACTACTTTCAGCACGTCTCCGTCGGGGTCAGCGACGAGGCTCCCGGCTTCGACCGCTGGTTCTGCGAGTGCGTCTTGGGTGAAGAGGCCGGTGACGTGTTCGATGGCGCGGACGGAGCCGTCGCGGGCGACCGATTCAGGCACCGTGAGGTCGAGCGTTTCGGGGAGGTGGACACTCTCGTAGAAGTGGTCGGGGTACTCGTAGGGGACTGGCTCGACGGTCGCGGTGCCGTTTTCGACCACAACCTCACCGCCTGCGATGACCGTCTCGATTTCGACTGTTTCGAGGGAGGAGAGGAGGATGATGTCGGCGCGTTTGCCCGGCGAGAGCGTCCCCCGGTCTGTGAGACCAAAGTGCGTGGCTGGATTCAGCGTCGCCATCCGAATCGCGTCTTCGGGGGCGACACCGGCGTCGATTGCGCGGCGGACGACGCGGTTCATGTAGATACCCTCACGCACGTCTCCCGGCCAGACGCTGTCGGTCGAAAGTGAGAGGTCTGCGGGGCCAATTTCGTGATAGGCATCTGCGACGGCCTGTGTGTCGTCGCGGACCGTCCCCGAGCGGCCAATCGCGTGGATGCCGGCTTCGAGGCGGGCTATCATCTCGTCTCCGGCGATGGCCTCGTGGTCGTTGTCCACAACGCTCGCAAAGACCTGCAGGTTCGCACCCTTACAGCCCGCGCCGTGGCCGCTGATTGGCTTGCCCCGTGCCTTCGCCTCGTCGTAGAGGTCGAACAGAGGCGGGTCGCGGCCGACGACGTGTATCCAGTCAACTTCGCCCACTCCGACGACGCGCGGGTGGGTGAGGCTGTCACAGAGCGCCTGTTTCTCGGCCTCGTCTGCCCACGCAGGCGTGAACGTCGAGACGAGTGGCTGTGGAGGGATGGTAAGAAATACGCTCACTGCGAGCGGGGCTGTTGCGCGTAGCAGCTGTTCGGAAGCGGCCGCGCCGTAGAGCGAGCCGAGGCAGTTCGACTCGCTTATGACGCTCGTCGTGCCCGCTTCGAGGACGTGAGGGTAGGCGTATTCGAAGGCGTGTTGGGCTTCGATGTGGGTGTGGGCGTCGATGAGGCCGGGGATGGCGACGAGGCCGTCGGCGTCGATGACGGTGGTCTCAGGGCCGATGATTGGCTCGGGGTCTTCTGGGAGTGCCGCGATCTGGTCGCCGACGACGGCGATGGCTCGCTTCTTTTTCGCTCCTGTCTCGGGGAACAGTACTCGCGCGCCGCGGACGACGAGGTCTGCAGGAGCGTTTCCGAGGGCAACGGCGTGGAGTCGAGTCATGTCCGCTCGTAGACGATGACGCCGCCGTTTTCGTGCTGGCGCACCTTGCCGCGGGCTTCGAGGACGTCTAAGTGGCCGACGGCTTCGCTCATGCCGGGGAAGAACTCGGTCACGGGGAGGTCACCGAACAGTTCGTGCATGATTTCGACGGCCGTCGTGGGGCCGTCGACGAGGCCGTACACCTTCTTCGTCCGGGCGTCGTGGGCGTCTAACATCTCTTGGATGCGCTCGCTCGGGTTCTCGATAGTGGTCCGGTGGCCGGGAAGGAACCGGTCGTACTGTTCTGCTTTGAGCGCGCGCAGTGAGTCGTTGAACGCCGGAAGGGGGCGCGGGCGTTCGTCTTCGTCGGGTTCCGGCGGTTGGAGCAGTGGGTTTGGCGTAATCTCGTTGAGGACGTTGTCGCCGACGATGGCGTGGCGTTCGTCGCCCTCGGTGAATTCGAAGATGAGTTCGCCAATCGCGTGGCCGGTGACGCGGTGGGCGACGAGTGGTTCGCCGTTGATTTCGATTTGGTCGCCCCCACCGACTTCGTGGTCTGTTTCGACGCTCGGGGCGTAGGAGAGGAACGATTCGGGAAGGTTGACGACGGCGTTTGCGGTCGCGTTCGACATCCCGTTGCGCTCGAAGAAGTCGGCGAAGAAGGTCTGTTCGTGTTCGAGTTCGCCGGGAAAGTCGGCCATGATACGGGCGGCTTCGGGGCTGGCGATGACGGTTGCGCCTTCGGCTTGGAGTCGCGCAGCGAGGCCGAAGTGGTCAGGGTGTGGGTGGGTGACGACGACCTGTTCGACTTCGTTTGGCGTCATGCCGTGTTCGTCGAAGCCGTCTAAGAGGGCGGCCCACGCCTCCTCGCTGTCGGGACCGGGGTCAACGACGGTGCGACCGGAGAGATAGGCGTTGACCGCGCCGACACGAAACGGCGTCGGGATAGAAAACCGTGTGAACATAGCCACGAGTTTCACACGCTGTGCTATACAAGTTATGCCGGGCGAAAAAGTGGACGGGTGCCAGCGACCGGGTGATGCCCACGGTCTCGGACGACCCCGCCGCACTCATCCATGCGTCGGCTTTGGGACAGACGCCGACTGCGACGGATGGTCGCCCTCTGTGCACCGCCTGCAGATTTAGGTCGGCCTAAAACAACCAAAAGTGTTGTGGTATCGATGCCGACGCAGATTCTTTCCTCGTCTTCTCCCGCTGAAAATCCATCACGCGCGTACTGTCCTGGGCATAAGGGTTTTATCCAGTGTTGTCGTATTAACACGTATGAACAAGCACTTTGAAGATACGCAGTACTACCTGAAGCGCGCCGGTGAGACCGCAAAGCGCGGCGTTTCAGACGAACTTGCGCCAATCCAGGAGAAGTTCCGCACGCTTACGAGCCGCGAGGATGAGGAACCAGAGCCCTCCCGTGTCGAAGAGGTGCGAGAGGAGCTGAAGAAGCTGCAGGTGCGAGCCGAGGGCGAAACCCGCGAGGCAATCGCGAGCGCCCGCGAGCGCCTCGATGACTACCGGTCGAGCCGCGAAGAAGCGTCCGACTAAGCCTTTTTTCGGCTGCCGAAAGTAACCCTTAAGTTCAGTCGTCGGAAACGAGGTACTGCAGAGGGTTGGTGATCTAGGCTGGTTATGATACCTCCTTCACACGGAGGAAGTCGGCGGTTCAAATCCGCCCCGACCCACTACTTCTGTCGCGAGCAAACTCGCGAGCGACTACTGTCGTGACGAGCGGGCGGTTTGAATCAAGGAGCGAAACGAAGTGAAGCGACCGAGGTTCAAATCCGCCCCGACCCATTTTCACGACGCAACTTCCGCGAGCGAAGCGAGCGGTCAGCGTCGTGAACATTGTTACTAAGGATTTGAAGCAGGGAACGGAGCGGAGCGAAGCGACCGAGGTTCAAATCCGCCCCGACCCACTTTCCCGCTTCGCTCGGTTGAACCTGTAGATGGCGGCCTCCTAGAGATAAACAATGGTAGAATAGACGCTTCTGCACAGCGGAAGTTAGCGGTTCAAATCACGAGAATATTCCCTATCTTGTGCCTGAATACTGAATCCGGGCGAAAGCAATCAGAGGGGTCTTTTGAAATCATCGGAACCTGAGAGAAACAGTGTGCTGAATATAAAGCGCAAGTCAGTCACACCGGCCCTCTCGTCTAGCTAAGACAGACAGAGAATAGCATCAACCGGGCCGCTCCTCACGACATTCTACACGCCGATCGAGGCACCCGTGTGGAGAGTAGTGACAACACCCTTCTCGTCGAGGGTTGCGACCAGCCGGTCCCCGTCGGCCTCGAGGACCATCTCCAGTTCGAACGGATCCTCGGAGCGGACCGTCTGGCGTTGGACCAGTTCGAGTTCGATCAGGAGCCAGTCGTACCAGGGGTCGTAGCCATGATCGTCGAGAAACACGAGCACTCGCGGCTCGGTGAGTAGACACCGGTTGCTCGGAATACCGATCATCTGTTGACAGACATCACACACGATGTCGTACTGGACCTCGAAGATGGTGTCACACGACTCACAGCGACGGCCCGGTTCGACGTGGTGGTCTTCACAGACCTTGGGCGTCGCACTCGTGGTTCCGGTGCAGTCGGGACAGACACCCTCCACTGCGGACATGATTTGGTGTTTCACCATGACATCCAAAGCCCGGTAGAATTCTTCCGGATCCCGGCTGCGCGTGCCGACCGGCGAGAGCGAGTCGGTCAGGCTCAATGCCCCATCGAACCCAGTGCCGCCGAACGCTCCCTCGCACTCGGTGCACCTGATCGCAAAGTATCCACGGGTCAGGTCGGTGTTGCACTCGAAGACGGTCTGGCCCCCACAGATTTCGCACGGCTTGTCGTTCGGAACCGTGTCGAACACGACTTCGTCGGTGAACGCCCCGGCGAGGATCGCGCTGACCACGCGCTGCCCCTCCCGTCGGAGAATGTAGCCATCCGCAGATTGGTGAACGAACCGGCCCAGAAGGGGCTTGAGGTGGTAGTTGAACTGCGACCCGTCCCGCATCCCGAGGGACTTTCGCAACTCTGAGAACGCCATCGGGTGCTGGGGAACGTGTTCGTCGGGACGGCGTTGTTTCCAGAGTTCGAACAGGATGGCGAGTCGCGTCTCGTGGCCGAGTACAGCGAAAGCCCGATCCGGCGTGAGTTCGTGTTCCTGCTCTTCGTCGGAGGTCATAGGATACACCAATAGGGGCCGGTGAATCATAACAATTATCAACAAAACTATGTTTTTCCGGTCGATTACCTCGGCCAGTTCATGCCGTCGGTAGAGTGGCTATTCGCAGTTCACCGGTGGGACGAACACCGTCGGCGGCGCGCCGTCGGGCACACCGAAGAACGTCGCGTATGCCACGGCAATGTCGCTCTGGCTCGGATTAGACGCGGTATGGACGTTTCCCTGCCCGGGGTCGATGAAAGCCTCGCCTGCCGAGTAGGACCGAACGATGCAGTCCCGCTCGTTGATGAGTTCGAGTTCGCCTTCAACGACGCTGACGATCACTGGTCCAGGGTGGGTGTGCCATCCGGAGGTACCCTCTGGGTCCCACGTCACTTTGGCGACGACGGTTGTCGACGCGTCCCGTGGCAAATTGGAAACGACAGTTCCGTTTGCACCGTTGTACTTCATCTGGAACTTCGCGGCGACCCCGTCGGGGAAGGTCGAGTGTCCGGCGAGGACTTCGACGTAAAATCCCACGGGACTGTCGACCTTGCGGTCGTCTCCCGGTTCGCCGTCGTGATCCATCGGATCGGCGGCAACCGGGACACTTGTCCCGAGTGCTGCGATGGTCAGGGCACTGGCTTTCAACACGGTACGGCGCAACACACCGTCGGGTTGTTGGGCCTCGCTTCTTCGGTCGGCTGTATCGGTTCTGGTCATCTTTCCTCATCGTTATCGACGCCCCAGTGGGGAATAAATGTAAGCTGAATTATATTTCTATCCGAAAGCGGACTGTAATTCGTTATCCTGAACCTCCTGACATGATCGCCATGAGAGGAACACTCCGGGGCCCTCTGTGGGCAGTGGGTGTAGTGTCCTCCTCACGGGCTGTCTGGGGCAGGCAGCAACATCCGACCTATCGACAACCACGCCTCCGTCTTTCCAGTGACCGACTTGCGCGCTGAGTTCAGCACAACCACACAAACCTACTCGGACACTGTCAGAAGCGGCGTGCAACACTCAGAGGGTGTATGCAGCACGACCGTAGAAATCTACTCAGGTCCTGTCAGAAGCACAGTGCAACATACAGAGGGTGGATCGCGCAGATTCGGGTCAACCCCCCAAACGAAGGACGTTTCGTACTGGCGACGGGGTGATGTCAAGCAACAACCGGATTTCAGTACGTGCAATAGTATCACTCAGCATCGTCAAGAGGAATCGATGCGATCAATCAGTGAGGGAAAGCATGTCAACAATCAGCAACCACCTTAAGAACAAAGTTCCGGTTGGGAAGACACCCGTCCCCAGGTACGCCTCCTGGGATGAACACCGTGACGCGATACGCGCCGAGGCCGAAGCCCGTCGGACCGCGGTGGAACAGCGGCTGGGCCAGACTGCGCGGTAAAAGGATACGCGACGACCACGTCCCAGTCCCGGACGACTCGCTTCGGACACGACTCTCACTACGAGGTTTGTCTCTGGATCCGAACAGTAACGCGGGTCGATGAATAACATGGCAGAGCCGAAGCCGATGGTACACTGGCGTATCATCGAGCGACACTTATTAGAAAACTGTAACATCGATAGGGGTAATATCTCAGCCATCGTGTCAATAGTATGAATGCACCGGTCGAAGAAATAGAATTTCTGGCTCGTTCAGATCACCGCGTGAACGCGCTCAGTGCACTGGCAGCGGGCCCCCAGAGTCGCGATGACCTCCGAACAATAACCGGTGCCTCGAACGCCACGGTCGGACGTCTCCTCAACGAGTTCGACAGCCGAACCTGGATCAAGCGCGTCGATCGACGATACGAACTGACGTTGCTCGGTGAACTAATCGCCGATGGATTCTTCAATCTTGTAGAGCGATTCGAAACAGAGCGAACGATTCGTGACGTCTGGCAGTGGATCCCGTTCGACCAGATGGGGATCGGCATCGAGTGCTTGTCGGACGCGACGGTCACGCAGGCGACCGAGAACAACCCGTTGGCGGTGATGTCCCGCGTCAGGGAGTTCGAACGGCGAACCACCGAGACGCAGTGTTTCGCAGACTATTTCCCCGAACCGTGTATCGACACCCGCAGCGCGACGATAGAGGCGGGAACCCAGCGGTTCGAGGCAGTGTTCACGCCCTCAGTCGTCACGACAGTGATGTCGTCGAAATGGGCATCCCAGTTCACGGAGATGGTCGCGTCCGAACGAACAGAGATTTCTATCTTTCCTGGAGAGATTTCGTACGCTGCTGGCATCAACGATGGAGTCGCATATCTCGTCGTTGAGGACGACGAAGACAACATCGTCGGTCTGGTAGAGACTGACGACGAGCGCGTCGTGGGGTGGGTCAAGGGGCGCTTTGAAGCGTTTCGGCGAGACTCAACCGTGCTCACGACAGATGCCCTTTTGAGTCTCCGGAAAGAGGAGTACAATCCACGTACCGTGTAAAATCGCTCCGACTTGAGTGGATATTGATCGACGCGGTTCCAGATGTCAGTGGTGGTGAGTCTTTCCTCTCTCGCGCCTACACCGTGGGGTCGCATCTCTGGTCCACCCGAACACCCTCCGAGACTGTTCGGTGGCTACGCTATTGCGAGCGACCCAATCGGCTCAACCGAGACCATTCGCTCGTGACCGACTCGCGCTCTATTTTCAGCACGGTCTCGACAAACCATCAGCGAAGAAGGTTTCAACAGAACCATCCAGTGCTCTGAATAAGATTTTTTCAGCAAGAAGGGGGACTACAATCGTTTGTGACGGGCTCAGACGGAGCGCACCGTTAGCAGTAGAATCGCCCCCAACAGAACCCCCAGAATTCCGAGGAGGAGAATCGGGGCGAGTGCCGAAATGACGGTCACGCCTCCGACGATGGTAGCAAGTCCAATTAACGCGAGGCCGCCGAGGGTGGTGACACCGAAAATAGGGACATCAGTGAGGCGGTTTGCTACTTTTGAACCGAGAAGTAATCCTCCACCGAGTATTCCCGCTAAGAGAAGGACAAACGCTACAGATGGGCGAGCACCTGATACAATAATCACCGCGATAGCCGCACCGATATTTCCGATAATCACCGAAGCACAGTTCTGAATGATGTATCTTGGACGGGCGGTGTAGGGAAGAGAATCGCCTGTCAGAACTGCGGCGAATGTTATCAATATCGGCGGGAAGGCGTAGAGTGTACGGAGCTGACCGGTGGCATCAATAATATTCACGCTCGACCCGAATCCGGATAGACCGAGTACACGGACGCCTGCAATGGGTATCCAGTTTGCATTCAGGAACAGCCATGCAGCTGTTTGCCACGTATCTGTCTCAAGCAGGTCTGGTCTGCTTTCTCTGCTTTTACTTCTTCGAGGAACATATCAGCGGTCTCGGTCAGCGTATAGTCGGTGTCACCCATTGCGATTGGTCTCAAGTTACGGTTCCCCGCACATGGGGGATGACCGAGCGACTGCTGTCGTGACGAGCTGGCCACTCACAACTGCCTTCGCTGGGATGCTTTGAGGTGAGATTTGGAAGAGACTTGAGTCTAAGTATAGCGCAATTTTGGAAAATGGCTATTAGTTTACTGGAACTATGTTAAACTCCAGTCAATAAGGGTGGCGAGGAAACCTTTGTCCAGCTTATTGATTGGGTAGGAGACAGACAATGACTCAACCGACGCGGCAGGATACTTCGAGCCGTCGCACGTTCTTGCGCACAACTGGCGTGGTCGCAGGGGCGCTCACGCTCGGCGTCACTGCGACCAGAAGCGCAGCGGCAAGCAGAGGCGTCAGGACAGCGAACGGCTGGTACGAAGAAGAAGAGATTTACTACATCGACCAAGGTCTCGAGGAGGGAGTCACGGAACGCGGAGAAAACGACATCTATCTCATCGGTGGAGATCGAGTGTTGCAGGCACAGGTTGTCGAGTTCATTCCCGGCGAGCGCGGCTACTCGCCCCACTGGAACGCCAATCTCGTTAACACGGCGGCGGGAGTTACGGTCGCCGATATCGCTGCCTCGCCGTACGTCTCGGAGCACTATCCGGAGGCGCTCTTTGATGATGTTGCGGACATACGGGCCGCACGGGATGCGGGCTTGGTCACCATCACCAAGCTGGGCGTTGTGGTTCTGTGCCCCATCATTTCGGAAGAAGGAGCAGAAGCACCAGGGAACACACAACTCTCGGAAGACTTCCCGCGCCCATGGCCGGAAACGTTCTGATCGCGGGATAATCCGCGAAGCACAATCGACCATTTTTGACCGCGGGTTACGGGTACATCGCTGACGACAGAGACAGGGTTCTTACTCAGACGATGGAAACGCGAATAAAGTACCACTGTCCGTTAAAGCGAACGTAGTCGAATCGATGTTCGCTGTGGAACCGGAAAATTTCCTGTTCTACATTACACGAACAGTTGTAAGCTTCAAGGAAAACTGCCTGCTCGCGTTGGTAAAGGTCGGAGAAATTTGCTCGCTGGCTTGCATTCGCCTTCATCGCGGTTGCGTTATCGACCTCCATGAGAGACAGCAGTTCGTCGCCATATTCGGGCGTGTCGGATGTGGACTCCGTGGTTGTTTCGGTGGTTTTCGTCGCCGTTGTGGAGGTCGGTTCAGTCGTCGGGGAGGCGGTACCCTGTGCCCCCGTGCACCCAGCGAACGCGACGGTGCTGACAACGACAGCGAGCAACAGAACGTCTCTCAGTCGCATACGATTCGCACTCGGGTGGGGATTAAATGTTTTCAGGTGATTGACGTATGTTCGTAAACCCATAGGCTTCCGTAGAAAAACCTTGTTCCGACCTACCGCTCACCTTCACTCGCGGCCACGCCGAGGATGTAGTTACAACTCGGGCACACCCACTGGGAGACGAGGACGGGGCCTTCTTGGATGACTTCTTCGACGGCTGAGACGCTGTTTTCGCAGTATGGACAGATTCCCATGCGTGAGTGACGGGAGCGATGTGTCTTCAGTGTTGTAGCCAACTGACCCCACTAACACTCGCGTCACCTGCTGACACCGATGTCCGCGAGGGCTTTTGTGTGCTCCGTCCATACCGGTGATACGGAACTCTGGTGTGTCAGCTCCTGAGCAAATGCGCTGGCGCTCCCTTACTCAACCATGTCACAGACAAAGGCCGATTACGAGGACGAGGTATCGTACGACGAATCACTCGACGAACTCCCGAGCGAGGCGGAACTTGACGCGGCGGTCGAGAACTTAGAAGCGCGCGGGTTCGACGTGGTGGTCGTCGACTCAGCCGAGGAAGCGCGCGAGGAACTCATCGGCCAGATTCCGACCGGCGCGTCGGTAATGGACGGCCACTCCACGACGCTCGAAGAAATCGGGTTCATGGACTACCTGAACGAAGGCGACCACGACTGGCAGAACCTCCACGCCGAGGTCTTCGCCATCGAGGACGATGAAGCGCGATTCGACGCCCGCCGCGAGGCACAGACGGCCGACTACTTCCTCGGGAGCGTCAACGCCATCGCCAAGACGGGCGAGTTGGTCGCTGCAGACGCCTCCGGGAGTCGCATCGGGGCGTACCCATTTGCGGCGAAGAACCTCCTGCTGGTCGCCGGAGTGAACAAGATTGTCGAGGACTTGCCCGCGGCGCTCGACCGACTCGAAGAAGTCGCCTACCCACTCGAAGACGCCCGTGCGCAGGAGGCCTACGGCGTCGGGAGCGTGATTGCAAAGCAGCTCATCTTCCGCCGCGAGACGACCGAGGGGCGCACGACGCTCGTGCTCGTCCGCGACGACCTCGGGTTCTAAGCGAGCGTTTTCCCACCGTCGTCCCCCAATTCTCTTTGCGTTCAGTGCCCCACAGAGAGGTATGCACGATATGGCCGACCAGCCAAAACTACCGCGGCTCGGGCTTGGCACGTCCGGGATGGACGGGGCGGACGCCACCGAAGTCGTCGCAACTGCTCTCGACATCGGCTATCGCCACATCGACACGGCGCAGTACTACGAAAACGAGACGGCCGTCGGGGAGGGTATCGCCCGCGCTGAAATTCCGCGCGAGGAGTTGTTCGTCGCCACCAAAATTTGGCACACGAACCTCGCACACGACGACGTACTCGAAACCGCCCGCGAGAGTCTCGACCGCCTCGGCCTCGACTACGTTGACCTGCTCTACGTTCATTGGCCAGCGGGAGCCTACGAACCGGCAGAGACGCTCGCGGCGTTTGACGAACTTTCCGACGCCGGCGTTGCAGACCATGTCGGCGTCTCGAATTTCACACCCGACCTCTTAGACGAGGCGCGCACGCACCTCGACGCGCCGATTTTCGCGCATCAAATCGAGTGCCACCCGTTGCTCCAACAGCGCACGCTCCGCATCTATGGTGTGGGTCACGATATCGAACCCGTTGCGTATTCACCGCTCGCCCGTGGACGGCTTCTCGACCATCCGGTACTCGCAGAAATCGGCGCAAAGTACGACGCCACCCCAGCACAAATCAGCCTCGCGTGGCTGCGCGAAAACGGGATTGCGGCAATTCCAAAATCGAGCAGTGAAGCCCATCTCCGCGCGAATTACGAGAGCCTTACACTCGACTTGCGGAGCGAAGACCTCGACCGAATCGATGCGCTTGATGGAGGGGACCGGGCAATCGATCCGGAGTTTGCGCCGTGGGAAGGCGAAACGTAGACCTCAGTCGTCAGCGGGGGCTGGCACTTCGAAGTCGCTGATAGTGGCTTTTGGCAGCAACGTCTTTTCGAAGTCGAAATCGTCGAGCGCTTCGTTATTTTTGACCTTCGTTGGCCAGTCTGGATTTGCGAGGGCGCTCGTGCCGAGCGTGAGGAGTGTGGCTCCCGAGTCGATGACGGAACGAGCCGTCTCGGGGTCGCCAAGCCCACCGTTTGCGATGACGGGTGCGTCACCGTGCTCGATGGCGGCTTCGGCGAGCGTCGGCCCGTCGTCACCGAACGTCGGTGCGGTCGCGTCGCCGTCGGTCGTGTGGATGTAGTTTGCGCCCGCCTCGCTCAGGGCGTCGAAGAAGACGGCGGCGTCGTCCTCGCCGTTTTCCCATTTGTGTTCTTCGTCGCTCACCATGGCCTGTGAGATACGGACGCCAACGCCGAACTCGTCTGCGGTCGCTGCTTGGACGGCTTCGACGATGTCGCGGGTGAAGCGAACCCGGTTTTCCGCGGAGCCACCGTACTCGTCGTCCCGCGTGTTGTACTCAGCAGAGAGGAACGCGTGGAGCAGGTAGCCGTTCGCGCTGTGGACTTCCACGCCGTCGAACCCGGCGGCTTCGGCGCGCTGTGCGGCGGCGACGAAGCCTTCGGTGACCGCTTCGATGTCTGCGTGGGTCATCTCACGGGGCACGGGGAACTCGCCTTCGCCGCCGTAGAGCGGACTCTGCTCGCCTTTCGGCTGGACGGCGGCGGGCGCGATGGTCTCGTCCGTGTAGCGGTTGCCCTGCGCCTGTGCCCCGGCGTGCATCAACTGGGCGAAGATGGCGCTGTCCTCGTCGTGGACGGCGTCTACGACGGATTCCCACGAGATGGCCTGTTCGTCGGTTGCGAGCCCCGGCTGGTTGTGATACCCTTGACTGTGGGCTTCGTCGGTGTAGATGCCTTCGGTGATGAGGAACGAAAAGCCACCGCGGGCGAACTTGGCGTAGTAGCGAGCCATCTCAGCGGTTGCGGTTCCGTCCTCGGTCGCACTCGTCCTTGTCATCGGTGCGAGGCCGACGCGGTTGTCGAGTGTGAGCGCGCCGAGAGAGATTTCGTCGAAGAGGGACGTGTCTGATGTCATCACCGGGACAATGAGCCACCGACTGAAAACCACCCGGCGGGTGTGTGCGCGTTCTACCGTCCCGCCGTGATTGATTGTGTGATTCTTTCGTTGGCACGTTCATTGAGTGCGGTGGTCCATCGCCGTACCCGACGGAGAAACCAGTCAGGTGTAACCTTTGGCAGCACTACACTTGGAGAAAACGACTCTTGAGAAGTTACAGCGAGTTATTTTGGATGTTTGTTTTCCAATAGTGGGATTTACTAGGCCCCTTCGATACTAAAACGACCTATTATTGTCCTTATAGCGAACTTTTATTACCTGCATCGTCTTTGGTGGTGTTGTAATGCATGAAACGAACTCCGATTGCGGTGGGGGTGGTTGGTAGGAACAACCCCCGCGGAACGATTACCACTAGACCAACATGGTCGTGCAAGCTGTACTATGGGTTAGCCACCCCGACTGGCGTCCGCCAGCGCCAGTCAAATTTTTCATGAACTGCCACATCTGCCCCAGATAGTTCACAAATCTGCCAGCCTAACCGACGGTATCGGTAACTGCTCTATGATATACTTTCTCCTATTCAGCGCCTGCTGAGTGTCTCAAAAATCGGAGGGTTATAGCCCGCGTAAATCGAGCGACTGTTGGCGTGTTACTGACTCACACCTACATTAAATCCAATACGCTCGTGTATACGATAATACCTGACAATCATGTACGCTTACGAGACATCTTTTTCTCCTCAGACTGCGTTCTTTTATTCGGTGTTAAACCATGCAGTATGAAGGCAGAATTAGAGCAAACATTCTCGACTGGGCGTCGCTCATCCTCGTTATCGTGGGTGCGCTTAACTGGGGCCTCGTCGGGATTGGGGGCTTCATCAACGCCAACTGGAACGTCGTGAACCTCATCTTCGGCTCGATTCCGACGCTTGAGAACCTCATCTATCTCCTCGTCGGCCTCGCGGGCGTCTACGAGCTGTACTTCGCGTACCAGCTCTACTCCGCACGCGCGGAGAAGCCGATGGCAGAAAAGCCCGCATAAGACCGATTTTTTTCGACAACCGCCCGCTGAGCGGCCGCTCCGGAGCAAAACGCAAAAAACGAGTACGGTGGTTTAGAGGAACTCTTCGATGTAGTCTGCGACTTCCTCAGGGGTGTCGCCGACGGGTGCGCCTGCCTCGTTGAGCGCGTTGATTTTTGACTCTGCGGTGCCCGTCCCCGACCCGGAGACGATTGCGCCCGCGTGGCCCATGCGCTTTCCTGGTGGGGCGGTGCGGCCGGCGATGAAGCCAGCGACCGGCGTATCCATGTGCTCTGCGATGAACGCGGCGGCTTCCTCTTCGTCCTCGCCACCGATTTCACCGCACATGACGACGGCTTCGGTCTCGGGGTCGTTCTCGAACGCTTCGAGGGCGTCTACGAACGACGTGCCGATGATTGGGTCGCCACCGATGCCGATTGCCGTGGTCTGGCCAATGCCGCGCTGGGTCAGGCTGTCCACGACTTGGTAGGTGAGCGTTCCCGAGCGGGAGACGAGACCGACGTTGCCCTCGGAGAAGATGTTGCCGGGCAGGATGCCGAGTTTGGCTTCGCCGGGCGTGATGAGGCCGGGACAGTTTGGCCCGATGAGGCGGGTGTCAACCTCGGAGAGGCGCTTGTACACCTTCGCCATGTCCTGGGTTGGGACGCCTTCGGTGATGGCGACGACCAGGTCGAGTTCGGAGTCGAGTGCTTCGAAGATGGCGTCTGCGGCGAACGCCGGTGGAACGAAGACGACGGATGCGTCTGCGTCCTCTTCTTCGACGGCTTCGCTCACGGTGTCGTAGACGGGGACGCCGCTCACTTCTTGGCCGCCCTTGCCCGGCACGGCACCGGCAACGACGTTCGTCCCGTACTCCATCATCTGTTCGGTGTGGAACTTCCCTTCGCCGCCCGTAATCCCTTGGACGACGACGCGGGTGTCCTTATCGACAAATACACTCATTATTGAACCTCCTCTGCGCGTGCAACAGCCGCTTGGACGGCCGATTCAAGCGTGCCTTCGACCTGCACGAGGTCGGTGTTCAGAATCTCCATGCCCTCTTTGGCGTTCGTCCCGGCGAGTCGGACGATGACGGGCTTTGGAATCTCGTCGAAGCTTTCGAGCGCTTCGTTGATCCCCTTCGCCACCTCGTCGCCGCGGGTGATGCCGCCGAAGATGTTGAAGACGACCGAATCGACGTTCGGGTCCGAAAAGACCATGTCCAGTGCGTTCGCCACGCGGGCGGCCTTTGCCCCGCCACCGATGTCGAGGAAGTTGGCTGGCTTGCCGCCGTAGTAGTCAACGAGGTCGAGCGTCGTCATGACGAGGCCCGCACCGTTGCCGATGATGCCGACGTTGCCGGAGAGACGGACGTAGTCAAAGCCGTACTCGCCGGCTTTGCGCTCTAAGTCGTCCTCGTAGGCTTCTTCTTCGAGTTCCGCGAGGTCTGGCTGGCGGAACAGCGCGTCGTCGTCGATGTTCATGACGGCGTCTGCCGCGATGACCTCGTTGTCCGAGGTGACCATCAGCGGGTTGACTTCGATGTCGCTCGCGTCCTTGTCGTCCCAGAGCTGGAACAGCGTCTGGAGAATCGAGGAGACCTGTCGGGCGACGTCTGCGTCCACACCAGCGCCGTAGACGGCGCGACGGGCCTGGTATGGGTGCATGCCAAACGCCGGGTCGATGTGTTCGCGGGCGATGGCTTCAGGGGTTTCTTCTGCGACCTCTTCGATGTTGACCCCACCTTTCGTCGAGACCATTGCCACGGGCTTGCCCTCGCCGCGGTCCATCGTCACGCCGACGTAGAGTTCATCGACGAAGTCGACGGCTTCCTCGACGAGAACGCTCTCGACGGTGTAGCCTTTGAGGTCCATGCCGAGAATTGCGTCGGCAGCCTCTCGTGCCTCGTCTTCGTCGGAAACGAGTTTGATGCCTCCGGCCTTGCCACGACCACCGACGTGAACTTGGGCCTTCACCGCTACGGGATAACCAAGCGACCCAGCAGCTTCAACAACCTCGTCTACGGTGGTTGCGAGCTCCGAGTCTGGCGTTGGAATCCCCGCGTTTGCGAAGATATCCTTCGCTTGATACTCGTGCAGCTTCATACGTATACTAGCGTGTGAACACGTCGCTTAAATCCCTTTCATTCCGACTGCCGGTTATTGCCGCTACCGTCGCCGCGTGGCAATATCTGCGTGAACTGTGCGCAGTTCACACGGTTGGGGCACACAGCGAACCGTTCTCCTGATTGGTCACGCTTTTCCACGGTGCGCACGTTCACGTTGCCATGCGCGCTGTACGTTACCACGAATACGGTGGGTCGGACGTCCTCCAGACCGAGGAGGTCATGCGTCCCGAACCCGACAAAGGAGAACTGCTCGTCGCCGTCCACGCCGCCGGTATCAACCCGGTGGACACCTACTTCCGCGAGGGGGCGTACAAGCCCGCCTCACTGCCGTGGATTCCCGGCTCCGACGTGGCGGGCGTCGTAACCGCAGTCGGCGACGGCGTCACCGAGTTCAAAGCAGGCGACGAAATCTACGCCACCGCCCTCGGCAATTGGCTGCAGGGAACCTGTGCTGAGTACGTCGTCGTCCCCACCGAGATGGCCGCGCCGCTCCCCGAATCCGTTTCGTTCGCGGAAGCCGCCGGGGCCGCGCTCGTCGGCGTCACCGCGTGGCAGTCACTCATCGCAACAGCAAATCTCGAACCCGCAGAGACGGTGCTCATCCACGGCGGCAGCGGCGGCGTTGGCCACATGGCCGTCCAAATCGCGAGTGCTACCGGCGCACGCGTGGTCACCACGGCCTCTCCGAAGTACCATGACACACTCGAAGAACTGGGTGCGGATGTAGTGCTCAACTACGCCCGCGACGACTTACAGGAAGCAATCGAAGACGCAGGAAAACCCGACGTGATTCTCGACCACCGCCTCGACGAGTACCTCCCGCTCGACTGCGAGGTGGCGGCGAAGGGCGCACGCATCGTCGCTATCGGGAACGAAGAAGCTCAAGCCACCTTCCCGAGCGTGCCCGCCGCCCGCGCGAAAGCGCTCTCGGTGCACCACGTCTCGATGTTCAACACGCCCGACGTCGGTACCGTCCTCAAACGACTCGGCACGCTGATGGACAGCGGCAAACTCACGCCGCTCGTCTACGACACCTACCCGCTCGATGAGATCGCCGCGGCCCACGACGCCGTCCTCGATGAGAGCTTCCTCGGGAAACTCGTCGTCACGCCGTAACCAGCCCACCTTTATCCTGTTTCCACGCCAACCAGTAGCCATGAGTGTCGAGTTCGACTTTTCGGGGAGGGTCGTCGTCGTGACCGGCGCGAGCGGCGCGCTCGGGAGCACCGTCGCAAACGAATTTTCAAGAAAGGGAGCCACCGTCTGTGCGGCGGACGTGGTGGAACCAGAATCGGGCACGCTCGTCGCGGGCGTCCACTTCTACGAGGGTGATTTCACCGACGAGAAAACGGTCGAATCGACTTTCTCGAAAATCGTCGCTGACCACGGGCAACTCGACTGCCTCGTGAACATCGCGGGAACGTGGAACGGCGGGACGCCCATCGACGAAACCGACGTGGACACCTTCGACATGCTGTTCAACGTCAACCTGAAGACGATGTTCCTCGCCAGCAAACACGCGATTCCCCACCTGAAAGAGACGGACGGCGCAATCGTCTCCACGAGCGCCCGCGCCTCACTCGAAGGCGGCACAGGCGACGGCCCCTACCGCGCCGCGAAAGCCGGCGTGCGCCTGCTCACCGAAACCATCGCCGAGGAGAACAAAGGAGTCGTCAGAGCAAACGCCATCATGCCGAGCGTCATCGACACGCCCGCAAACCGCGAGGCGATGCCCGATTCAGACCACGACAAATGGGTCAAACCCGCTGAAATCGCCCGCGTCATCATGTTCCTCTGCAGCGACGCCGCGGACGTGACGAGCGGCGCGGCGGTGCCGGTGTACGGTGAAGCCTGACGCTTCAATTCTCGTCGCCTTCTCAGAACCACTACCCCACAGCGGTGAACACATCTCTCTTTTTCCAGAAATTATTTCTCTGTAACTTACGCTCCAGACGCCACCACACCGGACACCGCTGAATCCAAATGTTGGTTCGAGCAATATTTGCATTCTGCCAAGTAATTTGACCACTAGATTCACTGGTTGCGATTCCCAATCATAATATGATTGTCAATTTTGTGTCCTGTGGTGTCTTGGCATGCTCTGACACTCGTTCTGTGTGTGCATTTCACATATGTTCGAATGACAAACATACCAGTCAGATGTTTGGTAAGTCACGACAAATCGAGACACTTATTTGACCCATACTGATAGGGGGTTTCACACATGAGTGAAAGAGAGACATGGGCAACGCGGATGGGATTTATCCTTGCGGCCGTCGGCAGTGCCGTCGGCCTCGGAAACCTCTGGCAGTTCCCGTTCAAAACGGCGACCAACGGCGGGGCAGCATTCCTCGTCGTCTACATCGGCGCGGCAATCGCCATTGGCTTCCCGGCGATGCTCGCAGAGTTCGTCATCGGCCGACGAACCAACCTGAACACGATTAGCGCGTTCAAAAAACTCGGCTTCAAAAACTGGCGCGTCGTCGGCGCGCTCGGCCTCTTTACCGGCTTCTGGATTCTGTCGTACTACTCCGTCGTCGGTGGCTGGGTGCTTCGCTACCTCGGCGGGAGCGTCACCGGCGCGTACTTCGCCGACCCTGGCACGTACTTCGGGACGATTTCGATGGGGCCAGAGGCGCTCGCGCTCCACGCCGTGTTCATGGCCATCACCATCGGCATCGTCGCCTTCGGCATCGAAGGCGGCATCGAGAAAGCCACGAAGCTGATGGTTCCCTCGATTGCGCTCATCCTCGTCGGCCTCGCCGGGTTCGCGTATGTGAACAACCCGAGCGCCGCGATGGACGCTTACGGCTACTTCCTCAATCCTGACCTCGGGACGCTCCGGGCGAACTTCACCGAAATCGTGCCGTTCGCCGTCGGACAGGCGTTCTTCTCGCTCTCACTCGGCATGGGCGCGATGATTACCTACGCCTCCTACCTCGGCAACGACGACAACCTCGCCAAAGACGGCCTCACGATTGTCTTCCTGAATTCGCTCGTCGGGATTCTCGCCGGGCTTGTCGTGTTCCCGCTCCTGTTCGCACAGGGCATCGACCCGAACACGAGCGGCCCCGGCGCGCTGTTCGTCGCCGTGGCGAGCGCCTTTGCCGACCTCGGTGGACTCGGCCGAATAGTCGGCGTCATCTTCTTCGGCGTCGTGCTCATCGCCGCGCTCTCCTCGGCTATCAGCCTCCTTGAAGTGGTCGTCGCGTACATCGTTGACCACTACGACGTCGGCCGCAAGCCCGCCGCACTCGGCGTCGGGGGCATCATCTTCGCCCTTGGCATCCCGTCTGCGCTCGACATCGCGTGGCTCGGCTGGTTCGACACGCTTGCCTACAAGTTCCTCCTGCCGTTCGGAGTTCTTCTGCTCCTGTTCTTCGTTGGTTGGGTTCTCGGTGGCGATGCGAGTCGAGAACTCCTCAAGGGCATGCGGAATCGGACGACGTTCAGCACCACGTGGCTTTGGACGGTTCGAACGGTCGTTCTCCTCGGCGTCATCGTGACCCTCGGATTTGGGATCCAGACGCTTCTGGAGAAAGGCATCATGCCGCCGCTCTAACCCCCAAACCTCACAAACGTTTCGCCCAAACCGGCCGTCTGAGCGGCTGTACTGCCATGCTATTGCCGGATTGATGGGTTGAAACTCGAAAGTCACTTAGGTGCGCCTTGGTGAGTGCGCGACAATGACACGAGAAACCTGGGCAACCCAAATTGGGTTCATTCTCGCGGCTGTCGGCAGCGCCGTTGGACTCGGGAACATCTGGCGATTCCCGTGGATGACGGCTGAAAACGGTGGCAGCGCATTTCTTATCGTTTATCTCGGTATCGTCCTCCTCGTTGGCGTCCCCGGCCTGCTCGGTGAGTTCGTCATCGGCCGGCGTGCAAAACGCAACCCTGTCGGCGCGATGCGAGAGCTCTCCGGGTCGCGGGCGTGGGAGTTCGTCGGTGGCTTCAGCGTCATCACCGCCGTCGTCCTTCTCTCGTTTTACAGCGTGGTCGGCGGGTGGATTCTCCGCTACCTCGTCGCGAGCCCAACTGGCGCATACTTCGGCTCTCCCGGCGCGTTCTACGACGCCATCTCCTTCGGGACGATCGGAGCCGTCGGCTTTGGCCTGCTCTTTCTCGTCTTGACGGCGCTCATCGTCTTTGCGGGCATCCGCAAGGGCATCGAATTGGCGACGAAGGTGATGATGCCCGCCATCGTCATCCTGCTCATCGCCTTCGCGCTCTGGGCCTTCTTCCAGCCGAACGCCGCGGAGGGCTACGCCTTCTACCTCGGCGCTGACTGGACGTACCTCAGCGAAAACTTCCTCAGCATCCTTCCTGCCGCCGCCGGACAGGCGCTGTTCACGCTTTCGGTGGGCGCAGGGACGATGATCACCTACGCCTCGTATCTCGGTGAAGACCGCTCGCTCCCGTTCGACGGCTCCGCCATCGCGGTGCTCAACACGTTCGTGGGCGTGCTCGCCGGGCTCGTCGTGTTCCCGCTCCTGTTCAGTTTCGCCCCCGAGATGGCAGCACAGAGCGGCCCCGGCGCGCTGTTCATCGGCATCGCTGGTGCGTTTGCGAACCTGCCGCCCGTTGCTGGCATCGAGATTGGTCCGCTCGTTGCGACGCTGTTTTTCGGCGTCGTCGCGCTCGCGGCGCTGTCGAGTTCCATCAGTATGCTCGAAATCCCCGTCTCCTTCCTCGTTGACGAGTTCGGCGTCGAACGCGCTTATGCAACCGGTGGCCTGCTCGTATTCGTCTCGGTTATCATGACCGTCAACGCGCTTCGCCCCGCCGTGTTCGGCTTCATCGCGGGCACGCTCGTCGACCTGATGCTCACCGCCGGGATTCTCGCGTTCTTGCTGTTCGTTGGCTGGGTGCTCGGCCGCGACGCCGCAGCCGAGTTCGCAAAAGGGGCCTCTGACTTCGGCAAGTCACTCGCCACGCCGTGGCTGTTCGCCGTGGGCGTCGTCCTGCCGCTGTTCTTGCTGTTCACCCTCCTGACCGGCATCTTTGGGGCACTCAGCCTCACCGGCTCCGTTGAGACGTGGATGACGCTTCTTCTCAGCGCCGTCATCGGTCTCGTCGCCTTTTTCGGCCTGCGCAGGCCGACCTCGGTGCTGTAATCTTCGACAGCTGTCGAACAGACATTTGCCTCTTTACGGAATCCTTTTTGGGGCGCTTCTGTATCGATGTAGCATGTATTCGGTTTGGAGTGAGTCCCCATGACGATGGAAGAGAAGATCTCTGAGTTGCGTGAGAAGCACGAGGAAGCGCTCCTTGGTGGCGGCGAAGACCGAATCGAAGCCCAACACGAGAAGGGGAAGATGACGGCGCGCGAGCGCATCGACTACTTCCTCGATGAGGACACCTTCACCGAGTTTGACCAGCTGCGCACCCACCGGTCGCACAACTTCGGGATGGAAGAAGAGCAGATTCCCGGCGACGGCGTCGTGACCGGCTACGGCGAGGTTGACGGGCGCACCGTCTTCGTCTTTGCCCACGACTTCACCGTCTTCGGCGGGTCGCTCGGCGAAGTGTTCGCAGAGAAAGTCGTGAAAGTGATGGACAAAGCCATGGACGTTGGCGCGCCCATCATCGGCTTGAACGACTCTGCTGGCGCGCGGATTCAGGAAGGCGTCGTCTCGCTTGCTGGCTACGCGGACATCTTCCACCGCAACCAGCAAGCCTCCGGCGTCATCCCACAAATTTCGGCGATTATGGGGCCGTGTGCGGGCGGTGCGGTGTACTCACCCGCCATCACGGACTTCATCCTGATGGTCGAAGACACGAGCCACATGATGATTACCGGCCCCGAGGTCATCAAGACCGTCACGGGCGAGGAGATTACCATGGAAGAACTCGGCGGCGCGAAAACCCACAACACGAAAAGTGGTGTCGCCCAGTTCTCGACGGCAGACGAGGAAGCAGCTTTAGACGACATCCGTCGCCTGCTCTCGTACATGCCCTCGAACAACGTCGAAGACCCACCGCGTGTCGAGCCGTGGGACGACCCAGAGCGCATGGACGACGAACTCAAAGAGGTCGTCCCTGACCAGCCACAGAAGCCCTACGACATCGTGAACGTTATCGACCGTGTGATGGACGAGGGCTCGTTCTTCGAGGTCGCAGAGAAGTACGCCCGCAACATCGTCATCGGTTTCGCCCGACTCGACGGCCACGCCGTTGGCGTCGTCGCCAACCAGCCGAAAATCAACGCCGGGACGTTGGACATCGAATCCAGCTTGAAGGGGTCGCGCTTCGTGCGCTTTTGTGACGCGTTCAACATCCCACTCGTCACCTTCGTGGACGTGCCCGGGTTCATGCCCGGCACCGACCAAGAACACGGCGGCATCATCAAACACGGCGCAAAACTTCTCTACGCCTACTCGGAAGCCACCGTGCCCCTCCTGACCGTCATCACGCGCAAAGCCTACGGCGGTGCGTACGACGTGATGGCCTCGAAGCACCTCGGTGCGGACGTGAACTACGCCTGGCCAACCGCCGAACTCGCGGTGATGGGGCCACAGGGCGCGGTGAACATCCTCTACCGCAAGGAACTCGCAAACGCAGACGACGTTGAGGCAAAGCGCCAAGAGCTCATCGACGAGTATCGCGACGCCTTCGCCAACCCGTACGAGGCCGCAGAGAAGGGCTACGTTGACGACGTCATCGAGCCACAGGAGACCCGCCCACGACTCATCAACGACCTCGAAATGCTCCGGACGAAGCGCAAGAGCCAACCAGACCGCAAACACGGCAACATCCCGCTCTGAGATGGACATAGAAGAGCTACTCGCGGCGCTCGATATTGACGACGCGAACGCAGACGAGGCTGCCGCCATCGCCGCCGCCATCGGCGCACACCTCCACGACCGCGGCGTCGCTGCCGCGTCAAAGGGAGACGACGAAACGTGGGACGGCAAACGCTGGACGTTCGCCGGGCGGATGGAGACCCTCCAACAACGCACCGTTCGAGTTCCATCGCGTGCGCCCACCAACGCGTGGGCGGCCGCAGGTAGAACCGATAGAATGAGATAACGCGACTGATTATACACCCTTATTCACAAATGTTCGATAAAGTTCTCGTCGCCAACCGAGGTGAAATCGCAGTTCGCGTCATGCGTGCCTGCGAAGAGCTTGGGATTGGCACCGTTGCAGTGTACAGCGATGCAGACAAAAACGCTGGTCACGTCCGCTACGCCGACGAAGCGTACAACATCGGCCCGGCGCGCGCAGCAGAGTCCTACCTCGACCACGAAGCGGTCATCGAGGCCGCAGAGAAGGCCGACGCAGACGCCATCCACCCCGGCTACGGCTTCCTCGCAGAGAACGCCGAGTTCGCGGGCAAAGTCGCAGACGCTGGCATCAACTGGATTGGCCCTAACGCCGAGTCGATGGAACAGCTCGGCGAGAAGACGAAAGCCCGCAAAGTGATGGAAGCCGCGGGCGTCCCAATCGTCCCCGGGACGACCGACCCGGTCAACTCCGGCGAGGAAGTCAAAGCGTTCGGTGACGAGTACGGCTACCCCGTCGCCATCAAGGCAGAAGGCGGCGGTGGCGGCCGCGGGATGAAGGTCGTCGAATCGGCCGACGAAGCCCAAGACCAGTTCGAATCGGCCCAGCGCGAGGGTGAAGCCTACTTCGACAACCCGTCTGTGTACGTCGAAAAGTACCTCGAAAGCCCGCGTCACATCGAGGTACAGATTGTCGCCGACAAACACGGCAACGTCCGCCACCTCGGCGAACGTGACTGTTCGCTCCAGCGCCGCCACCAGAAGGTCATCGAAGAAGGCCCAAGCCCGGCGCTCTCAGACGACCTGCGCGCAGAAATCGGTGAGGCGGCCCGCCAGGGTGTGAAAGCCTCCGATTACGTCAACGCAGGCACCGTCGAGTTCCTCGTCGAGGATGGCAACTTCTACTTCCTCGAAGTGAACACGCGGATTCAGGTCGAACACTGTGTCACCGAGGAAATCACGGGCATCGACATCGTGAAGTGGCAGCTTCGAGTCGCCATGGGCGAAGAACTCGATTTCGCACAGGACGACGTCGAAATCGAGGGCCATGCGATGGAATTCCGCATCAACGCAGAGAACGCCGCAAAGCAGTTCGCCCCTGCGACTGGTACGCTCGAAAGGTACGCGCCACCGGGCGGCATCGGCGTGCGCCTTGATGACGCGCTCCGCGAGGGCGACAAAATCGGCGGCGACTACGACTCGATGATTGCGAAGCTCATCGTCCACGGCAAAGACCGCGATGAGTGTATTGCTCGGTCGAAGCGCGCGCTCAAAGAGTTCGATGTCGAAGGCGTCGTGACGGTCATTCCGTTCCACCGGCTGATGCTCACCGACGATCACTTCGTCGCTGGGACGCACACGACGAAGTATCTCGACGAAGAACTCGACGTTTCCCGCATCGAAGACGCCCAAGCCAAGTGGGGCACCGAAGGCGACGGTGCCGCGGGCGACGAAGAGACCGTCGAACGCGAGTTCGTCGTCGAAGTCAACGGCAAGCGCTTCGAGGTCAACTTAGAGGAACACGGCGCACCCGCAGTCGCCGCAACCGGCGGCAGCAAGAAACCGTCTGCGCCACGACCATCGAAAAGCGATTCTGAGGACAGTGGTTCGGCCGCGCCGACCGACGGCGAGCAGGTCGCAGCCGAGATGCAAGGCACCATCCTCGCGGTCAACGTCGCAGAGGGCGACGAGGTCACCTCGGGCGACGTGGTCTGCGTGCTCGAAGCCATGAAGATGGAAAACGACGTGGTCGCAAGCGCCTCCGGTACGGTCACGCACGTCGGCGTCTCCGAAGGCGAGAGCGTCAACATGGGCGACGTGCTCATCGTCATCGAATAACCGACTCTATTCTTTTTCGACGCAGGCAAAACCAAAAGAGCCTCGCGGCCGTCTAGGTAGGTATGAGCGAGAAATCAGCCACCCACGAGGTTCCGAAAACAGACGACGAGTGGCGAGAAATTCTCTCAGAGGAGGAGTACAAAGTGCTCCGCGAGCAGGGAACCGAACCGAAGTACACGGGTGAGTTCATCGACAAGGACGACCCCGGAACCTACACCTGCAAAGGCTGTGGCCAGAAGCTGTTCATCTCCGATACGAAGTTCACTTCCTCGGGCTGGCCGAGTTTCTACGACGCCATCGAGGGCGCAGTCGAGTTCGAACGCGACACAAGCCACGGAATGGTTCGCACCGAGGTTCACTGTGCGAACTGCGGCAGCCACCTCGGGCACATCTTCGATGACGGGCCGAATCCGACGGGCAAGCGCTACTGCATTAACTCGATTTGCCTCAACTTCGAAAACGAAGACTGAGCTACTGATTCCACGGCGCGGCGTCGAACTCGACGGTGCGTTCTGCGCGCTCGATGCCGTCTATTTTCGCGATCTCCTCCGAGGTGAGCGTCAGGTCTGTCGCGGCGAAGTTGTCTGCGATGTGTTCGCGGCTGGTCGCTTTCGGAATCACCTTCGCCCCCTTTTCGCGGAGCCATGCGAGCGAAACTTGCGCCTCGCTCACGTCGTGTTCGGCGGCGATTTCCTGAATCTCCGGAATCTCGAACACTGCGCCTTGGGCGAGCGGCGAGTAGGCGACGAAATGGTGGCCCTCGCGTTCTGCAATCTCGCGGAGTTCGGCTTGCTGCCACAGGGGATTCATCTCGACTTGGTGGGCGTAGAGCGGGGCGTCGAGGTGGTCGAGTGCCTCTTCGAGCAGTTCGGGCGTGAAATTCGAGAGGCCGACGTGTCGAATTTTCCCTTCGGCGTAGAGTTCGTCGAACGCCCGGAGGGTGTCTGCTGGGTCGTACGCACCGAGTGGCCAGTGGACATAGAGCAGGTCGAGAGTGTCTACGCCGAGGCGGTCGAGGCTCTGTTCGGTGGTCGAGAGCACGTCCTCGGAGGCGAGGTTCGTCGTTTCGACTTTCGAGGCGAGAAACACGTCTTCGCGGGCTACGTCGGCGGCCGCAAGTCCCTCACCGACGGCGGCTTCGTTGCCGTATTCTTGGGCGGTGTCAACGTGTCGATAGCCCAGTTCGAGGGCGGTTTCGACGGTCTGTGCACACTGGTCGTGGTCGTCGTTCAGGTACGTGCCAAGCCCCATGCTCGGAAGGTCGCGCATAGGCCTGCTTTTTCACTCGGAAAGAAAACGGATTCGGCTCGGGCGGTCGCTGTGACGAAAGCCGTCGCTTAGGAAGGAAATGGTGTATAGAAAGCGCAGACCGGGCTACGGTCGCATTGATTTGATTCGGTTGACTAACGCGGCGTACTGTTCGCTCTGCTCGATTTCTTGGTGTGTAAGCTGTTGTTCGAGCAGACTGCGTTTGGTCAGTAGGATTGCGAGTTCTTGGATTTCGGAGTCGTAGCGGTCGCGTGCGAGCAGGGTTTCGACCACGCTGCGCAGCGCCGACTTCGTGACGGGTTTACAGAGGTAGGCGTCGAACGACATCTCGGTAATATCGAGGTCGGGTTCGACTGCGGTTACCATCGCCACCCGACAGCTAAGGCCGCGGTCACGGATTGTTTCGAGCACCGCATCGCCCGTGAGTCGCGGCATGTGTCGGTCGAGCAAGACCAGGTCGATGGATTCATCGAGGATTTCGAGCGCTTCGTTCCCGTCTGTGGCCACCCGGAGCGTATAGTCCGGGGACAACCACATCGAGAACAGCTCGACGATGTCCTTCTCGTCATCGACAATCAGAATCGTGTTTTCGGAGTCGGTCATGCTCTTGTTTGGTAGTATTCGGATAGTAGTATGAACGCAAGTGTGATGGTGGCCGGACAAAATGTTGGGGGTTGTCCGGCGTCGTTGAGTGGGGGTAACGACAATCACCACCGTGGGGGGTGTCTGAGTTCACGACCACACTCACTGTGGTCAACCTATCATATGGAGGATAGGTGGATAAGTAAATCTCCTATTTGACTAGAGGGTCTGGCGGAGACACTCTACATACCTAGAGTTTCCCGTCGAGTGCGAGCGTGACGAGTTTGCGTTCTGCGGCGCGCAGGTGGTACTGTAACGTGGGTGCTGAGATGTTGAGCGTCGCGGCGAGTTCCTCGCCGTTTGTCACACGAGGCCACTCGTAAAAGCCACCTAAGTACGCCGTTTTGAGCGCGGTAAACTGCTTTTCGGTCAGCTCCGCTTCGAGAAGTGCGTAGAACGTGTGGCGCGTCTGGCGCGGCGTGGTGTGGTCGCGGCGCGCCGCAAGTTCGGCGTCGGGGTAGGCACGTTTGATTGCGTCTAATATCTCTCGAACAGACATGTCGGGATGAACGTCAATGAGGATGCGGCTTTGGCCGTGCTGGGTGCTCATCTCTTTTAACACCGCGCCGTGTGCGTCGAGAATCTCAAGCAGTGCGGGTTCTGAAAACCGCATCTCGAACAGGCAGATGTTGTCCGTCGCGGAAATCAGCCCTAGCTCTACGACGGTTTCCATCTCGGCTGCGGTTTCGAGAATGGTGTCCGGTTGGACGCCGACGAACGAGACGAAGGCGAGCGTCTGGCCATCTACTTGCTCTAGGATGCCCTCGATGTTCAGCCGGCAGTTGAGTGTCGCGGAGAGTCGATTACAGAGCAGGCGTTCGTCTGCGGTGTGGACCTCGATTTCGACGCGCTCGTCTGTGAGTTGGCGACCCGACCGAACGGATGACTGGAGGCCGTGACCGATGAGTTGGCCGAGGTTCGAAAACGCCGTGAGTTCGCGGTCTGTCACGGTGTGGGCCGTTGCGACGTGGACGAACAAGACGTGTGTCGTCTGTTCGCCCGTGCCAATCGGAATCGCCACCACCGAGTTGAACCCGTGTGTGAGGGCGTCTTTGCGCTCCGTGCGCCACTCAGTCGAATCGAGCACGCTTTCGACGGTGGCCTGATTTGTAGCCGTCGCGTTCGCCGCGAGTGTCTCCATCAGATTCGGCGTGCGGTCTGGGCTCGTAAACTGCTCGCCGTAGTCCCTCGCGATGCCTGCGTGTGAAACGACTTCGAGCGGCGGCTCATCGTATCGACACAGCCACGCGAACACGTACGGTTTCGCCGCTTCGAAACTCTCACACACCGCCTCAGTGAGCTCGCTGTGCGACGTGGCGGTCACGATTGCTTCGCCGATATCACAGAAGATGGCGTTCAGCGTCGCCGCCCGTTCGAGGTTGCGCGCCTGTTCGTCAACGCGGTGTTCGTGTGCTTGCGCCCGCTCGTCGCTCTTTTGTCGGTCGCGGAACGCGCCGACGGTGTGTGCGAGTACAGTGAGCGCCTCGTTCGTTTCGGCTGGCACGTCTTGGTCGAGGGTTGCAACCGCCACGCCGTGTGTGGAAATGGGGACGGCGACGATGGTCTCAGTCTCTAACGCAGACCGAACCACGTGGCCTTCCATGAACGCCTCCCAGACGATACCGTCGCCGTGTTCGACCGGGGGAACCGTCTCGCTGCCGGATCCAGACACGGGATCTAACACGCCACGCTCTTCGTTGAACTCGTAGACGACGAGTTTCTCACAGCCAGCAAGCCGCTCGCCACCCGCGACGAGTTGGTCATAGAGGGCAGTGGGCGAATCGCTTGCTGTGAGGTGCTGTACCGTCTCCGTGAGGCGGGCAAGCGGTGTTTTATCGGACGTGGGTTCGGTCATATCGTGCGGGATGACAAGGTGGGTGTGCTCGGGGTGTATGTAAGAGAAACGACGCGTTTTGTTTGACGTCGTTTCACCGGACGGAAGTCCGTCTCTTTTGTGGGTTCTCGCAGGCGCGGTACCATGCGACTGGGTTTGTGTGCAAGTCGTAGTCTCCCTCTTCCTTCGACGGCGGTAACGGGTGTGCCTGTTTACGTCCGAAGACAGGAGTCGAGGAATCTGCATTCCTCCGTGCTTCTTCAGGGCCTGACCCGGTAGTTCACAGACGAAGATTCGTCTGCGTTCTGCTTCCTGAAGAGTACTATACGCAAAGGATGTTTCTGAACCTAATAATGTTGCTGTTCCTGAGAGGTGACGTCCCGTGAATCAAACCCTTTAACCACCGCCCACGGCAAACACCCGTATGGACCGAGAGGAGCGCGTACACCTCGTTTCGCGCAATACAGAGGAGGTCGTCACCGAAGATGAGCTGTCAGCAATTTTTGCGGAATCGGAGACGCCCACCGTCTATATCGGCTTGGCTCCGACCGGCGAGATGCACATCGGTCACTTCACGACGATGCGCAAACTCGCCGATTTCCTCAACGCCGGTCTCACCGTGAAAGTGCTCGTCGCAGACCTCCACGCGCACTTAGACGACGAAAAGAGTCCGTTCGACCTCTTAGACGCCCGCACCGACTACTACCAAGAAGCTATCGAGGGCATGATTGACGCCGCCGGTGCAGATGGCTCACAAATCGAGTTCATCCGCGGGCGCGACTTCGAACTGGAACGCGACTACTCACTCGACCTGCTTCGCATGGCCGCAGACACGACCATCAGCCGCGTCCAGCGCGCCGGGAGCGAGGTCGTCCGCCAGAGTGACAATCCGAAACTCGGCGGCCTCATCTACCCGCTGATGCAGACGCTCGACATTCCCGCTCTCGACGCCGACATCGCCTACGGCGGTATCGACCAGCGTGGCATCTACATGCTCAGCCGCGAGATTCTGCCCGAGCACGGCTTCGAAACGCCAATCTGCGTCTTCGCGCCGCTGCTCTCGGGGCTTTCGGGCGGCAAGATGAGCGCGTCTGACGAATCCTCGAAGGTGAACCTCACCGACGCCGAGGACGTTGTCATCGACAAAATCACCGACGCGTACTGCCCGCAGGGCGAAGTCGAGGAAAACGGCGTGCTCGAATACCTGCGCTTCCTCGTCTTCCCGATTCTCGAAGAGCGCGGCGAGCCGTTCGTCATCGACCGCCCCGAGAAGTACGGCGGCGATATCGTCTACGACGACTACGACGACTTGGAAGCTGACTTCGTCGCAGAAGACCTCCACCCCCTCGACTTAAAGAAGGCAACGGGAGCGTACATCTCCGACATCATCGACCCAATCAGAGAACGCTTCGCCGCACAGCGCGACCTCCTCGCGGCGGCGTACCCCGAGAAGTACGACTAATCGAATCGCGCTTTTCTCGGCTTGTGACGCCCTGTCAGTGACATTAGTGTAACGTAGTGGCTGTCGAAGTCACCTGGTAACACCTATGTCAGCTAAATTATATATTCGGCAGGCTCGTGGCTGGTAACGTGATGCTACTAAATCCCCGTCAGAAATCACGTATCGAACTGCAACCTGCTCACCCGGTGGAGGTGGCTGCCTGATGGTGTTCGAAACGACCGCTGGTGCGATTGCGTTCCTACTCGCTCGCGTCCTCCTCGGCGGCATGCTTGCCTTTACCGGCCTCAACCACTTCATGCAGACCGAGCAGATGAGCGGCTACGCGGAGATGAAAGGCGTCCCAGCGCCGACGTTCTCGGTGGTGGCCTCCGGTGTCATGCTCGTTTTCGGTGGCCTCTCGCTGATTCTTGGCGTGTACCCCGTCGTCGGTGCGGGCGCGCTTGCTGTGTTCCTCGTCGTCGCCACGCCGAAGATGCACGACTTCTGGAACGCGCCCGAAGACCAACAGCAGTCCGAGATGACGGCCTTCCTCAAAAACGTTGGACTGCTCGGCGGCGTCCTCGTCTTGCTCGCCCTCGGCGGTGCATCGTGGCCCTACGCGCTCGACATCGGCCTGTTCTAACGGGCTAACACATCTCGCTGCGTGGAACGAACGACCCTTCTGCGGCCGAAATCCAGGTCGTCGTCTGTGCTCCCTCGTCCACGTAGAGCGGGAAAATCGTACACTCATCGGGTGCGTCGTCGTACCCCTCTACGACGGCGACGCACTGCGCAATCGGCTCTTCACCCGCTGCAACCGCTGCTTGCTCTCCGGCGCTTCCATTGTCACTGACTGCGTCGTTGTACATTTTGCTCTCTTGAAATTCGGTCACAACCTATCCCCCCTCGCCGGGTGCCGACAGTCCCACGCGTCGGCGTGTGACTGGGAGATGTTCACAATGGTATAAAATCGTGTCTATTTATGTCTGAATAAAATGGTGCTTCGACGACCACCGACACCACCACGCTCATCTACGAGGAGTCCTGACACGCAACCACCTTCACGACGCGGCCGTACCCACGTCGTTTACTACCCATGGAAATCGACCCGGACACCCTCGACGGAACCCTGTATCGCACGCTCGCCGCTGGCGTCATCCCGCGCCCGATTGCGTGGGTGAGCACCCACAGCGAAGCCGGTGTAGACAATCTCGCACCGTACTCGTTTTTCAACGTCGTGAGCGTCGAACCGCCGACGGTCATGTTCGCGCCCGTAGACCGCGGTGACGACCTCAAAGACACGCCGAAGAACATTCTTGATACCGAAGAATTCGTCGTGAACGTCGTCACCGAGGCGTTCGTCGAACAGATGAACGAGAGTTCGGCCACGCTCCCCCACGGCGAAAGCGAGTTCGACCACGCAGGTCTCGAACGCGCCGACTCGACCAAGGTTGACCCACCGCGCGTCGCGGGCGTGAAGGTCGCCTACGAGTGTCGCCTCGCTGATTTCGTCGACGTGGGCGCGTCGTCGATGGTGCTCGGTGAGGTCGTGAACGTCCACGTCGCAGACGAGGTGACGACCGGCGGCAAGCTCGACGTAGAGAAACTCGATGCCGTGGGTCGGCTGTCAGGCAACTGGTATGCGAAAACGTCAGACCGCTACGCGCTCGAACGGCCGAAGTAATCAGAACTGGTAGCGCCGTTCGTCGTCGCGCTGTGGGTAGTCGTACCCGCCGCCGGTCATGTCCTCGTAAGTCATCCCCGAGAGGTACTCGTCGTAGGTCACGTCGTAGCGCCGCCGGAGGTGGAAATCGAGCGTCCCGCGCTCGACAATCGACTGAAACAGCAGGTGCACCGCCCGGCGGACGAGTTCGTCCGGGTTGTCGGGTTCGAGCGCGGTCGTGAGCACTGCGAGTTCGTTTTTCGTCTCCCGGTCTAAATTCACGGGCAACGACTCATCGAGCGCCGTATACTGGTGTTCGATATCCTCGGAAAGGTCGTCGAGACTCATAGCCGGTAGGTGGATGGGACGACTGAAACCGGTTTCGTCTACTCAGCTCGTTGCCTCGCTCTGTTCGACTGTCACGAGCGCGTACCACGGAATGGCAATTGCGATACAGGCGAGACCGATTCTCGGCCACCACACTTTCGGTATGGCCGACGACGATGAGCACGATCCCAAACCAGAGGAGCGAGGAGGGAGTCAGGCGCATAGTCCTGCTTCAAGAGACAACCAATTGACTGTTTCCCGCTCACTCGAAGACGGCTTCGACTTCGATTTCGACCAGCATCGCGGGGTCGATGAGCCGCCGCACCTCGACCATGCTCGTCGCCGGGCGTATCTCAGAGAATACTTCTCCGTGGGCGCGACCAACCGCTTCCCACGCGTCGATGTCCGTGACGAACATACGGGTGCGAATCACGTCCTCGAATCCCGCTCCCGCCGCATCGAGCGCCGTTTCGACGTTTGCGAGCGCTTGCTTCGTCTGGGCGTAGGGGTCGTCTTCGCCGACGACGTTCCCCGCCTCGTCTGTCGCGGTGGTTCCCGACACCGAGACGCGATTGCCGATTCGAACTGCCCGCGAATAGCCGACAATTGGTTCCCACGTCGTCCCGCTCGAAACGTTCTGTCGTGCCATGGCTGACCCACTCCGTACGGGGAGAAAACCACTACCCCTAAACGCGCGCTGTGCCTACCTCCGCCAATGACTGAAGCGTGGTCGCTTCCCGCAGACTTAGACGCCGTCCAGCTGGCGCTGGTCGAGTGGTACGAGGCAGACCACCGCGACTTTCCGTGGCGGCGAACCGACGACCCCTACGCCATTCTCGTCTCCGAGGTGATGAGCCAGCAGACCCAACTCGGGCGCGTCGTGGAAGCGTGGGAAGCGTTCCTCGACCGCTGGCCTACTCCTGAAAAACTCGCTGACGCTGACCGCGCCGACGTGGTCGGCTTCTGGAGCGAGATGAGTCTTGGCTACAACAACCGGGCGAAATACCTCCACGAGGCCGCCCGACAGGTGGTCGAAGAGTTTGACGGCGAGTTCCCGAAAACACCCGAGGGCTTACAGGAACTCATGGGAGTCGGCCCGTACACGGCGAACGCGGTAGCGAGTTTCGCGTTCAACACCGGCGATGCCGTCGTGGACACGAACGTCAAACGCGTCACGTACCGCGCGTTCGACCTGCCGGACGACGACGCGGTGTTCGAGGAGGCCGCAAACCAACTCATGCCCGAGGGTGAATCGCGGGTGTGGAACAACGCCATCATGGAATTAGGTGGGGTGGCCTGCGGGAAGGTTCCCGAGTGCGACGCGGCTGAGTGTCCGTGGCGGACATGGTGTCAGGCCTACGAGACGGGTGATTTTACTGCGCCGGACGTGCCAACGCAACCGAAGTTCGAGGGGAGTCGTCGGCAGTTCCGCGGGCGCGTCGTGAACGTTCTCAAAGAGTACGATTCGCTCACGGTCGACGAACTCGGGCCGCGTATTCGCGTCGATTACACACCGGAGGGCGAGTATGGTCGCGAGTGGCTTGCTGGCTTGCTCGCAGACTTAGACCGCGACGAACTCGTTGCGTTCGACCCGGAGACGAACGAAGCGGCGCTCCGCCGATAGTCCCGAAACCCGTCTGCTTTTCAATACCCGGTCGTGACCAACAGCTATGACTGACGCCCCACACGTCGTTGCCGTCTGTGGTAGCCTCCGTGACGAGAGCTACACGCGAACCGCGCTCTTTCACGTACTTGCTGAAGCCGAACTCGCGGGCGCGACGACGGAACTCGTAGACTTGCGCGGCATGGATATCCCCCTTTTCGACGCAGACAAGCGCGAGCCGGGTGACGTGCCTGCCCTGATGCAGACACTGCAGGACGCAGACGCTATCGTCCTCGGAACCCCCATGTACCACGGCTCGTACTCATCGCCGCTCAAGACGATTCTCGACTACGCCGGATTCGACGAGTTCGACGAAAAGACCGTTGGCCTCCTTGCGGTGTCTGGTGGCCGATTCCCGACGACGGCGCTCGAACACCTCCGGAGCGTCGGCCGGTCGCTCGGCGCGTGGGTCTTGCCCCATCAGGCCGCGATTCCGGGCGTCCGCGACCAGTTTTACGACGGCGAGTTCGTCGACGAAGAAATGGAAAAACGCGTTCGCACACTCGGGCGTCGCGTGGTGCAGTTCTGGAACATCGAAGCCGACCCGCGCACCGCAGAGAGAGAGGAGAACGTCGGTGCGGACGATTAAGCAATCCGGAGTGTCGCGCCGCCGCGATTGACAACTATTTTGCTACTCGCTCGTCCGTGTAGAGGATATGCACGCTATCACCAACAGCGGTTGGGTGGAGGTGATTTCCGGCTGTATGTTCTCCGGAAAAACGGAGGAGCTTCTCCGTCGTCTTCGACGCGCAGAAATCGCGGGTCAGGAGGTCGCGGCGTTCAAACCCTCCATCGACGACCGCTACGGCACCGAAACGATTGGCTCCCACGACGGCGCGAAGTGGGAGGCGCTCGTCGTAGACCCTGAGAATCCCGGCCCGGAAATCTTCGAGGCACTCAACGGCGAGCAGGTCGTCGGCATCGACGAGGCCAACTTCTTCTCAGAGAATCTCGTCTCCGTTTGCGAACAGCTCGCAGAAGACGGTCGCCGGGTCATCGCGAGCGGCCTCGACATGACGTTTCGCGGCGAGCCGTTCGAGCCGGTTCCGAACCTGATTGCGGTCGCAGAGTACGTCGATAAGGTACAAGCCATCTGCATCAAATGTGGCGAACCAGCGACCCGCACCCAGCGACTCATCGACGGCGTGCCCGCGCACGTAGACGACCCGACGATTCTCGTCGGCGCAGAGGAGAGCTACGAAGCGCGCTGTCGCAACTGTCATACCCTTCGCACCGACTAGGACGCTTGTGACGCAGTGGGTTGAAAATCCGACCGGTGGCCGCGACCGCGGGCCGGTCGCACTCGCGCAGGCGTGGGTCGAAGTCTTGGTTCGCCCCCGACGTTTCTTTCGTGCAGCCGTTGCGCCGGGCGACCAAGCGCCGGGGCTCGTGTTTGCGGGTCTCGTCGTGACCATCGAAGAGGCGACGCGCTTTCTGCTCGTCGAGAACGCCTATCCCGTCTTCGGCGGGCAGGAATCACTCTCGTTCATCTTCGCGCTCGCGCTGGCGGCGCTGTTCGTCGCGCCCGCCGCACTCCACCTGACCGCCGCCATCCAGACGCTCCTGTTGATTCCGTTCGCCCCCGAGCGCGGCGGCGTGAGCGAGACGGTGCAACTGCTCGCCTACGCCGCAGCCCCGTGTGTGTTTGCGGGGATTCCGATACCCGCGGTGCGGGCGGCATGTGCGCTATACGGCGCGGTGCTCCTCGTCGTTGGCGTCCATAAAATCCATCAAGTCTCGATTCCGCGCGCACTGGTGCTCGGGGCGATACCCGCGGCCATCATCTTCGGCTTCGGCTTCCGTGGGTTCCCTGCGTTTGCGACGCTTCTCGGTATCGTTTAACCCCTCCGCTGTGAATCGGGAGGCATGCTGACACTCCAACTCGCTGAGTTCATGGTGGAACTGAAAGACGGTGCGATAAAAAACGTCGGCCCGGCCAACAAATCCGCGACGGCGAAGCTGTTCGACGTGGCTGAGGCGGAGGCGAGAGCCTTCGGGGATAAGCGCGTCAAACTCGTGTTTCACGACGATGAGGGCAACGAAGTGCAGGTCGCGCTGTTCCCGGATGACGCGAAAAAAGTGCGAGACGAGATAGACTCACTCGAAGCAGAAACTGCGATATTCGAGTAGGTCGCTGACAGCAGGAATCCGATAACCGTTTTAGTCCAGGGCCGTTTTTACCGGCTAATGGATAAGTGTATCATCTGCGGGGCTGAGGCAAACGGCCCCATCTGCGACGTCCATCAAGAGGACGTCGTGTTCGAGTTCACTGGTAATCGACCCGGTCAACTGACCCCCGGCCGCTTTTACAAAGGCACCGTAGACGGCTTCGCTGAGTTCGGTGTGTTCATCGACATCGGCGAGCGCGTCACCGGCCTCCTCCACAAAAGCGAGCTAGACCGCCGTCTCGACTCCCTCAACTGGGAAGAAGGCGATCCGGTCTACGTCCAAGTCACGAAAGTGCACAACAACGGCAACATCGACCTTGCATGGTCGATTCGCCAAGCCGACAGCGAGTTCCGCGGCAAGCTCATCCAGACGCCACAGGGCGACGAGCTGCCGGCGGAGAAGCCAAAGAAAGAAAAGCGCGCCGTCGTCCGCCAGACGCTTTCTGACAAGCAGAAAGCCAAACAGCAGAAAGACGACGAGCGTCGCACGCAAAAGCAGAAAGAAGAAGAAGAACAACAGTCAGAACCGCAAGCAGACGAACAGCAAGCAGAAGAAACCGAGCGCGAAACGCCTGACAAAACCACGACGACGCCAGCAGACGCCGACGATGCGGGCGTCACCTACGAGCGCGTCGAAATCGGCACGCTCGCAGACCACGTTGGCGAGAACGCCCGCCTCGAAGGGACGGTCACCGGTGTCCGCCAGACGAGCGGCCCCACCGTGTTCACCATCCGCGACGAAACCGGTACCGTAGACGCCGCCGCATTCGTCGAAGCAGGCGTCCGCGCCTACCCCGAAGTCGAAGTTGGCGACATCATCGGCCTCAACGGCGAAGTCGAGATGCGCCGCGACGAACTCCAGGTCGAGACCGAAGACCTCGACATCTTAGAAGGCGGCGAACGCGACGCCGTCGAAGGCCGTCTCAAGAACGCCTTAGACGCCCGCGCCCGCCCCGAGGCGACCGAGCCACTCGCAGAGGATGCCGTCGTTTCCGCGCTCTCTGCGGAAATTCGTGACGTCGCAACCGCCATCCGCCGCGCCGTCATCGAGGGCCGCCCGGTCATCGTCCGCCACAGCGCAACGGCAGACGGCTACCTCACCGGTGCCGCAATCGAGCGCGCCACCCTGCCCCTCATCCGCGAGGAACACTCCCGCGAAGACGCCATCTACCACTACTTCGACCGTCGTCCGCTGCAGGACGGCGTCTACGGCATGGACGACGCCACTGGCGACGTCACCAACATGCTCTCGAACCGCGACCGCCACGACGAGCAGTTCCCGTTGTTCGTCCTCGCCGCCGCAGGCTCCACGAAGGAGTCGCTCGACGGCCTCGAACTCCTCGACATCTACGGCGCGCCGAAGGTCGTCGTTGACGCCGCCGTCGCAGACGAGGAAGTCGCTGAAGTCGTCGATACGATGCTCAACCCGAACCTCAAAGACGAGGCGTTCGAGGCGAACCTCACGAGCACCGTCCTCGGCGCGAACGTCGCCGCGAGCGTCAACTCCGGTGTGCGCGACGATCTCGCTCACATCCCCGCAGTCAGCTTCTGGGAGGACGCTCCAGAACAGTACGTCGAACTCGCCGCAAACGCTGGCTACGACGAGCAGGCGACCCGCGAACTCCGCGAAGCCATCGCACTCGAAGCCTACTACCAGTCCTACGAGGACAAACGCGAGGTCATCACCGACCTCCTGTTCGGCGAAGTCGGCGGCCTTGCAAGCCACATCGCCCAGCAGTTCCGCACCAAGCTCGACGACGAACTCGAAACGGCGGAAGCCAACTTAGACTACGTGGACGAAGGCGGCGTCAACTTCGCCGTCCTCGACACCGACGCCTACACGAACCGCTTCGACTTCCCGCCAACGGAACTCCTCCTTGACGAGGTCCACCGCCGCAACCGCGAGGGCGAACCGTTCGTGACCATCGGCCTCGCTGACGACGAAATCCACATCCGCGCGACGACCAACGTGGACGTGCGCGAAGTTGCCGAAGCCGCACGCCTCCGCGTGCCAAACGCGGGCGTCACCCCGCGCAGCGCCCACGACGGGAAACTCGAATTCCTCGTCGGCGAGCGCGACGCCGTTCTCGAAGCCGTCATCGCAACGGTCGCAGAACAGCTCGCGTAACTCGGCATTCTCTCTCCGTTCTCACCAGCCCTGAGTGACTACGTTTCCAGTTCGAATCGCATGACTGGCCGCGTCTCTTTGCGGCGAGCCACTTCCACGAACCCCGCTTCCTCGAACGCGCTCGCGAGGCCGTACCATGCAGACGTAGGCGAGACGCGGTCACCCTGTGGGTCTACTGGATAGCCTTCGAGCACCGTCCCACCCTCCGCACGGACGTACTCCTTTGCGGCGTCCAGCAGGGCGACGGTGAGGCCCTGTCCGCGTGCAGCTCTGTCCACGTAGAAGCAGACGACCGACCAGACCGGCGTGTCATCGACGGGTTTCATGACAGGGGAGCGCGCGAGGCGGCCGAACTCCTCGCGGGGCGCGACCGAACACCAGCCAACCGGCTCGCCGTCAGCGTAGGCGAGGATGCCGGGTTTCCCGTCAGCGTGGATGATGTCGTGCATCTGCCAGCGATTCGAATCGCCTCGATTGGCGTTGTACTCGGCCTGTGTCTGTCGGTTCCACATGCACCAACAGCCGTCGCACGCGCCGTTGTCGCCGAACAGGGTTTCGAAGTCGTCCCAGCGGTCGGCGGTGACGACGTGAAACTCGAACGAGTGCATGCGCGTTTCTATGCGATTCGGGGAGAAATACGTGTGCGAACTGTCTACACGGGGCGTGTGCCGGTTTCCGAGCGACAATCTTATTCGCCACACGCCATGACCTACCCATAGCAACTGCTGATGCGAACTGACACCGAACCCACGGAAACCGATGCGTTTGAACAGGCCTGTGCAGAGCTTGTCGAACGGATTCTCGCGGGCGACATCGACAGCGACAATCTGGAGAAGGAGAAGCTGAACGTCTGTTCTGAGTTCTCCTCGCCAAAAGTTCCGAAGAACACGGAACTGCTCGATTACGGCCCGTTCGAGCGCCGCGAAGAACTCATTGAGGTGCTCCAACGCAAACCCGTGCGGACGGCTTCCGGCGTCTCCCCCGTCGCCATCATGACCAGCCCGCACATGTGCCCCCACGGGAAGTGTCTCTACTGTCCCGGCGGCCCGGCCTCTGAGTTCTCCAGTTCGCAGAGCTACACCGGCCACGAACCCGCTGCGGCCCGCGGCGTGCAAAACGACTACGACCCCTACGGACAGGTCACACTGCGCCTCGAACAGCTCCGCGAGATTGGCCATCCCGTCGATAAGGTCGAACTCATCTTGATGGGTGGGACGATGACCGCACGGAGCCACGACTATCAGGAGTGGTTCGTCAAGCGTGCGCTCGAAGCCCTGAATGACTACAACCTGGACAAGCGACCGGAACCCGCAGAGGGCGTCAGCTTCGCACAGGACTTCGACGACTACGAGTTCAAATATTTAGAGGACGTTATCGCGGAAAACGAGACGGGGGCCATTCGCAACATCGGCACCACCTTCGAGACGAAACCGGACTGGTGTGACCCCGAACAAATCGACCGCATGCTCGACCTTGGCGGGACGAAAGTCGAGGTAGGCGTCCAGACGACCTACGAACGGATCAACCGCGACATGCATCGTGGCCACGGGATTCAGGCCTCGCTTGACGCGAATCGCCGGCTGCGCGATGCGGCGTTCAAAGTTGGCTTCCACATGATGCCCGGCCAGCCGGGTATGTCCCACGAGATGTGTATCGAAGATTTCCGCCAACTGTTTGAGAGCCCCGACTGGCGGCCCGACTTCCTCAAAATCTACCCGACGCTCGTCGTCCGCGATACGATTACGTACGACATGTGGCGACGCGACGAGTACGAGCCACTCGACAATGAGGAAGCCGCGGACATCGTCGCAGAGGCAATGGACATGATTCCGCCGTACACCCGCCTCCAGCGCGTCCAACGCGACATCCCCGCAGACTTCATCGACGCGGGTGTCTGGAAGTCGAACCTCCGGCAACTCGCAGAGAAACGCCTAGAAGAGAAGGGCGGCAAATGCCGCGACATCCGCGCCCGCGAGGTCGGGATGAACGACGCAGACCCCGACCCGGAGAATATCGAATTGCAGGTGTTAGAGTACGAGGCAGCGGGCGGTCAGGAACACTTCATCAGCTTCGAAGATCCCGTCAAAGACCTGTTGATTGGCTTCTGTCGCCTGCGCTTCCCCGGCAACCCCGTGCGCCGCGAACTCGACAACGCCGCGCTCATCCGCGAACTCCACGTCTACGGCAACGAAATCGGCGTCGGGAAGGGCGAAGGCGACTGGCAACACCGCGGCTACGGAAAGAAACTGCTCGCCCACGCAGAGGAACTCGCCCGTGAGGCCGGTTTCGACAAGATGAGCGTCATCTCCGGTATCGGCGTGCGCGAGTACTACCGCAAGAAGTTGGGCTACCACCAAGACGGCCCGTACGTGAGCAAGCGTCTGTAGACCGCCGATTGCCGCTTTTGCAGACCATTTCAGGCGTTATGCGTCGAATAAGCAAACTGCTACGCGGCGTTTAATTATCACCTCGTAGCGCGTCATTTTTACTACGAGATGGGAACGAGTCAGGCCGCACGGCTGGCCGGTATCGTCGCTGTCGCAATCGTGGTGCTCGCCGGGGTGGGGGTTGCGCTCTTTGGCGGAAGCCCACCGGTAGCGCCCGGTATTAATGCATCAGTGCCCGGCGCACCCGACGAGCCCGGAAATGAGGCAGAGACGGCGACACCACGAACGCCGTGGCCCACCCCGGAGCCGTTTCCGAACCCTGACCAAGAGATTGTCCGGCAATCGGAGACCCAGACCGTGTCGCGCTATTCGCTGTTGCCGGACACGGCAAACGAGACGGACGTGTACGTCATCGAATCCAATCAGCCCGGCCCGACCGCGGTGGTCGTCGGCGGCATGCACGGCAACGAGGTGGCAGGGTTCACGGCGGCACACAACATGACCAACTGGACGGTCACGAGCGGGACGCTCGTCATCATCCCCGAGGCGAACAAGCGCGCGGTGATGAACCGGACGCGAAAGGCGTTCGGCACTGACTTGAACAACCAGTTCCCTGTCGGCAAGCCGAGCAACTCGTCGCTCGCAAACGCCATCTGGACGGCCATCGAATACCACGACCCCGACATCGTCATCGACCTCCACAGCTCAAAGGGGATTTTCAAGGTTGACGAGGGCAGCGTCGGACAGGCCATTTTCCCCGGCGTCGAAGGCTCCGCGCGAGACGATACGAACGCGGCCATCGCGTATCTGAACGAACACGAGGTACCGGATTCGATGGCCGACCACAAGTTCAAACGCGGGAACATTCTGATGGGAACGGGCCACTCGCTCACCCGCCGCGCCGTTGGCGAACTCGGCGCGTCTTCCATCCTCATCGAGACGGCGAAACGCGACACCACGCTCGACATGCGCATTCGGTGGACGGAGGTGGCGGTTCGCGTGATTCTCTCGCGCCACGGGATGGTCGCGCCGCCGTCTGCGTAGGCCTTTTTTGGACTTCTCATAGCGACATACCTTTCCCAACTCACCCGCTTTGTCGGATATGGACCAGAAACGCGAGTTGACGAGCGTTGACCTCGCCGCGCTCGTCACGGAGTTCGGGGCGTACGAGGGGGCCAAAGTCGACAAGGCCTACCTCTACGACGACGACCTACTCCGGCTGAAGATGCGTGATTTCGAGCGGGGGCGCATCGAGTTGATGATCGAAGTCGGGGAGCAAAAGCGCGCCCACCTCCTCGCGCCCGAACACGTCCCGGACGCACCGGGTCGTCCGCCGAATTTCGCGATGATGCTCAGAAACCGGTTGTCGGGTGCGGATTTCGCCGGCGTCGAACAGTTCGAGTTCGACCGGATTCTCTCCTTTCACTTCACCCGTGAAGACCAAGACACGATCATCGTCGCAGAACTGTTCGGGCAGGGGAACATCGCCGTCCTCAACGAAGACCGAGAGGTTATCAGCAGCCTCGAAACCGTCCGCCTCAAATCGCGGACGGTCGCACCCGGTTCGATTTACGAGTTTCCCTCCTCGCGCTTTCACCCGTTCAAGGCAAGCTACGAGCAGTTCGTGGCGAAGATGGAGCAATCCGACACCGACCTCGTACGGACGCTTGCGACGCAACTCAACTTCGGCGGGCTGTACGCAGAAGAACTCTGTACCCGCGCCGGCGTCGAGAAGGCAAAAGACATCGACAGCGCGACCGACGAAGACTTCGAGGCGCTGTACGACGCGCTCGGTCGCCTCAAAGAGTCGTTGAATCCAGGGAACATCGACCCACGGCTCTACACCGAAGACGACCGCCCCGTCGACGTGACGCCGATTCCACTCGAAGAACACGCCGAGTTCGACACAGAGGCGTTCTCGACGTTCAACGATGCGCTTGATGAGTACTTCATGCGGCTCGAAGCTGACGATGCGAAACAGAGCGGCAAACCCAAAAAGAGCGCCGGGAGCAATCGTCCCGACTTCGAAGAGCGCATCGAGCGCCAACAGCGCATCATCGAGCAACAAGAACAGGCCATCTCCGGGTTCGACGAGCGAGCGGACGCAGAGCGCGAGCGCGCAGAACTGCTCTACCGCGAGTACGACCTCGTAAACGACATCCTCTCGACCGTGCGCGGCGCACGCGACGAGGGCGTCCCGTGGCGTGAAATCGAAGCGAAGTTCGAGGAGGGAAAGGAGCGGGAGATTCCCGCCGCAGAGGCCGTGGTGAGCGTCGATGGTTCGACGGCAACGGTGACGATTCAGATTGACGATTACACAATCGACCTCGACACCACCCAAGGCGTCGAACACAACGCAGACCGCCTCTACACCGAGGCAAAGCGAATCGCAGAGAAGAAAGAGGGCGCGCTCGCCGCTATTGAAGATACCCGCGAAGAGTTGGCGTCGGTCAAACGCCAGCGCGACGAGTGGGAAGCCGGTGACGCAGAGCCGGACGAACCTACGGACGACGAAGAAGACATCGATTGGCTCAACCGACAGTCGATTCCCGTCCGGAAAAACGAGCAGTGGTACGAGCGGTTCCGTTGGTTCCACACGAGCGACGGCTTCCTCGTCATCGGCGGGCGAAACGCCGACGACAACGAGGAACTCGTAAAGAAGTACCTCGACAAGAGCGACCTGTTCTTCCACACGCAAGCCCACGGTGGCCCCATCACGATTCTCAAGGCGACGGGTCCGAGCGAACCCGCCCGCGATGTGGACATCCCCGAACAGAGCAAGAAGGAGGCTGCTCAGTTCGCCGTCTCCTACTCGTCGGTCTGGAAAGACGGACGCTTCGCAGACGAGGCGTACATGGTCTCGAAAGACCAGGTGTCGAAAACGCCAGAGAGCGGCGAGTACTTAGAGAAAGGCGCGTTCACCATCCGCGGCGATCGAACCTATTTCAAGAAAACCGAGGTTGGTGTGGCTGTGGGGATTCGCTGTGAGCCGCGTACGGAGGTCATCGGCGGCCCACCCTCTGCAATCAAGGGGCAAGCCGAGACGTACATCGAACTCGAACCGGGGCAGTACGCCCAAAACGACATGGCGAAGATGTGCTATCGGGAGTTCCGCGAGCGATTTGCGGACACGTCGTTCGTCAGGAAGGTAGCATCACCGGATAAAATTCAGGAGTTCCTCCCGCCGGGCGGGAGTCGGATGCGCGACTAGACCATCCGGTCTGCGATGCCCGCGGCGATGGGGATGCGCGGGGTCTTCCCTTGGTAGGCCCGAACCATCATGTAAATCCAGAGGGCAAACGACCCAACGGCGAACACGAGGTAGATGAGCCCGATGATGAGCGAGAGGATGCTTGCAAGCGCGAACGTCCCGGCGCTATTCACGAAGAACAGCGTGGTGACGAGCGTCGAAATCACGCTCAAGACGATGCTGATGACGATGAGGACGGCTGAGAGCGCGATGCTCTGTGCGGCGTGAAAGCGCACGAACTCGTTTTCGGGTTCCACGAAGTACATGATGATACCCGTGATGAATCCGAGTAAGTAGGAAAGCGCACCGCCGACGTTTTCGTCGAGCCCGGTTCCCGACCGCTGGGACATTTGTGGTTCGTCAACTGGTTGTGAAGTTTCAGTGGCCATAGACCCTAGAAGGAGGGGGTGGTGTGACTATTGGTATGAACTACTTACATTTCAATAAAATGGTTGTTTTAGCTCCGGGTATCGGTTCATTGTCCGTTAATCCTGACTCTCTTGTTGCGATATAGCTGGAAGAATGAACAACGAGCAGCCCTGATAATTTTTCATGTGCTATTTTCGATAATATATAAGACAGCCGCTACCCAATGAGTAGCTGTAATGCTTAGTGAAGCACTGTCATTTCCGCGAAACGATGACGACTGGGTGAAAACCATCGCAATCGGCGGTGTGTTGAGTATCTTGAGCGTGTTCATCCTCCCTATCTTCTTGGTACAGGGATACTTCGTTCGCGTCCTCCGTGTGGGCGTCAGCGGTGAACAGACGCCGCCGAAGTTCGATGAGTGGGCAGACTTGTTCACCGACGGGCTGATGGTGTTCGTCATCAGCATCGCGTACGTCGCCATCCCCTCGATTCTCGCGCTGATTGGCTTCGCGATTCTTGGCGTTGGGTTCGCCGCTGGCGCACAGGCAGACAGTGGCGGCATCATGGCCAGCGTTGGGGTGCTTGGTCTCATCTTCGGGCTCCTCGTGACCGTCCTATTCTTGCTCGTGGCGTACACCATTCCTGCCGCAATGGCGAACTTCGCCACGAAAGACTCACTCGGTGCTGGGTTCGAGTTCGGCACCATTCTGAGCATCGCGCTTACCGGCGACTACCTCGTCGCGTGGTTGTTGGCGGTCGGCGTCTCCATCGTCCTCGGAGCAGTCGCGGGCGCACTCATGTTCGTCCTCGTGGGCATCTTCGTCGCCTTCTACGTCCAGATGGTGGTGTACTACCTCTACGGACGCGGCTACGCGAACGCACAGGCGGGGACGGAGCCACAGACGACGGCCCACGCGGCCTGAGCAATCAGCAGGCACTTAGGGGCTGAGAAACGACCAACAGACAATGCGAATCGCCAGTCGGACACGGACAGAGGGCGGCCGCGAGCGCATCGTGCTCGTGCCGGAAAGCCTCGATGACCTCTGGCATCTCACCTATATTTTAGAGCCGGGAGACCACGTTTCGGGGGACACGACCCGCCGCATCCAACGCGACGACGACATGATGCGCGACACAGGCGGCGAGCGCGAACCGATGAACGTCACCCTCGACGTAGACGAGACGGAGTTCCACAAGTTCGCAAACCGCCTGCGGGTGAGCGGGACGATTGTGGGCTGTTCGAGAGAAGACCAACTCGGCTTCCATCACACGCTGAACGTCGAAGAGCGCGAGGAACTCACCGTAGAGAAGGTGTGGAAAGCAGACCAACTCGACCGCCTCGAAGACGCCGTCGAAGCCACCGAAAACCCCGACGTGGCCATCGTCACCGTCGAAGAAGCCCAAGCCTACGTCCACACGGTCGCCCAGTACGGCACCGAAGAGTACGCCTCCATCTCCGGACCGACCGGAAAAGGCGAGTTCGCCCGCGCCCGCAGCGAACTGTTCGAGGAAATCGCAAGCGTCCTCTCACACCTTGAGGTGGACGCCATCATCCTCGCGGGGCCGGGATTCACCAAACAGGACGCGCTCAAATTCCTCCAAGAGAACGCGAAGGACATCGCCGAGAAAATCACGATGGTCGATACGAGTTCCGTCGGCGACCGTGGCGTCCACGAAGTGCTCAAACGCGGCGCGGTGGACGAGGTGCAAGCAGAGACGCGCATCGCAGAAGAGGCAGCACTCATCGACACGTTGATGGAGAACATCGCACAGGACGCGAAAGCTGCCTACGGCGTCGAAGAAGTGCAGAAAGCCTCGGATTACGGCGCAGTCGAAAATTTACTCATCCTCGACGAACGCCTCCGCATGGAACGCGGCGGGCAGGGCGAGTGGGATTTCGACGTGAACGACCTGATTCAGGCGGTCGAACAGAAAGGCGGCGAAGTCACCGTCTTTTCGAGTTCGTTCCCACCGGGTGAACAACTCTCAAACCTTGGGGGGATTGCGGCGATTCTTCGCTATCGGTTGCAGTAATTCATTCTTCGTCGATTCCGAGCGAGAGGCCGTCTTCTGCAAACCGCACGTCACCTTCGTAGTGCTTGCCAATCGAGTCGAGCATCTCGCGGTGTTTGTTGTTCGTGTGCGGGTACAGATGCGTCAGGTACACGCGCCCAATGTCGAGCCCGGAGAGTGCCTCTCCCAATTGGCTCGGCGTCGGGTGGTTCGACACGTCGATTTCGTCGGGGAACGAGCAGTCGTGGGCGAGGACGGCCGAGCCTTCTGCGAACTCGGCCAACTCGCGGAACGCCTCCGAATCGCCCGAGAAGGTGAACACGGGGCCGTCTGTTCCGACTGGTGTGAACCGATAGGCGAGACAGTACATCGAGTGGATGGTCTCCATCGCGGCGATGTCGAACCCTTTCAGTGTGAACGACTTGCTTGGGGCAACCTCTTTCAAATCGAGGTCAACCCTGCCCGTGAGATACTCGTGAACGTCAAGCAGGTCGGTAACGAGGTCTGCGGTGCCGCGCGGTCCGACGACCGTGAGCGATTCTTCACCGGCCAACCAGCGGGCTTTGAGCAACGGCAAAAGGTCTGCGACGTGGTCTAAATGGTGGTGGGTCAGCAACACCGTATCCACGCCTTCGTAGCCCACGTCGGTGCGAGCAAGTGCGTGGAGGACGCCGCTCCCACAATCGACGAGCAGTCGCTCGCCGTCGGATTCGAGCAGGATACCGGTCTGGCCGCGCTCGCCGGTGGGCATCGCGCTTCCGGTTCCGAGAAACGTAAGTCGCATACCGAAGCAAACACCCGCCTGCGGAAAAGGGGTTTTCCTCGCTACCGCGCCCACTCGACCATCCGCGAGTAGAGGTCCATCGTCGAGAGGGCGTCTGCGTCCCCGACGAGCACGAGCGCCTTCTTTGCCCGCGTGAGCGCCACGTTCACGCGGCGGTGGTCTTTGAAGATGGGACTGTCGAGCGTTTCCGTGGTGACGAAGGAGACGATGATGACCTCCTTGCTCGACCCCTGAAAGCGGTCTACGGTGTCCACGGCGACGGTTTCAGGGACGGTTCTCGAAATCTCTGCCACCTGCGCCCGGTAAGGTGCGATGACGCCGATTGCTTCGTGGGGGACGCCTGCGTCCGCGTAGGCCGCGACCACGTCTGCGACCGCTTGCGCTTCGTCCGGGTTCGTGTTCCCGCGCGCGGTTCCATCCGGGTCAACGAACGAGACGGTGTCGGTGAGGTGCTCGGGCAGCTTGCTCGCATCCACGTCCGACAACTGGTCGATGCGCTGGGCGGCCACCGCGGGCGTGGCCGGGCGGAGTTTGCCGTCGTAGAACTCCCGGGAGGAAAACGCCTGAATCTTCTGTGCCATGCGGTACTGGCGGTCGAGCATGACCGACGCCTCGGGGAACTGGTCGTGGAGGCGTTCGAACAGCGACAGCGAAAGGTCGCCGTCCTCTTCTTCCGGTTCTGACTGGACGACCGGCGGCAACTGTTCGTGGTCGCCAACGAGAACGAATTTTTCAGCCAAATTGATGGCCGCGAGCGTGCCCGGTTCGGTGAGCTGGGCGGCCTCGTCTACGAGCGCCACGTCGAACGCTTGTTCGCGCATGACGCGAGAGCCACAGGCTGCGGTTGTGGCCGCGACGACGGATGCGTCGGTGATTTTCGCGGCTTGCACCGCCGGCTCACCGCGCGTCTCCAAGCGCTTGTCCTGCATGTCGTGGCGGACGCCGTTCTCTGAGCCCACACGGACGAAATCCTCGAAGCCCTGGTCGCGGAGGGCTTCGAGCGCGTTGTCCACCGCGCGATTCGTGAACGCAGAGAGCAGGACGCGGTCGCCACGCTTCACAAGGGCACGGATGATGCGGGCGATGGTGTACGTCTTTCCAGTGCCAGGCGGGCCGTGGACGAGCGCACAGTCCTCTGCGGTTACAGCGAGGTTCACCGCCGCATTCTGCGACTCGTTGTTGTCGATGTACGTGACCTGCTCGTCGTGGAAGGCGGGTTCCCGGCGGCCAAAGAGGATATCCTTGCGCCGTTCCTCGCCCGTCAGGATGGCGTCGTGGAGCGCGACGAGCATCCGGTCTGCTGAGAGTTCAGAGGGATACACGTCGAGTCTCCTGAGTTCCAGCGGTTCGTCAGTGACGACGGTAATCTCGGTGCCGAGTTTCTGGATGCGACCGAGTTCGGCGTGGCCCTGCACTGGATTGCCGTCGCTTGCAAGGACGAAGTCCCCCTCTCGCAGTTTCGAGACGGGGTCGTCGCAGGTCGCATAATTCTCCCAGCGACCGTCTTCGAGTTGTTGTTGGCCGGTTGGTTCTAAGTCGATGAGCGCGAGGTCGGCGTCAGCGCGCTCTTCTGCGGTCTGTTCCCAGAGTTTTGCGTACTCCGTGTGGACGGCCCGGCGTTCGTGTTCGACGAGTCGGTAAAACTGCTCGAAGTAGGCGCGTTCGTCGTCGGGGACGGGGGCGCCAATCGTTCCGGCTTTCGAGTGCTGGCCGAGGCGGCCCGCGATGACCATGCAACTGTCGCGCTCGAAGCAGTACTCGCATTTCGCGTTCGCCTCCTCACCCGTCGGCACGGACATGTCGAACTCCATCGCGGCGATTTCGTTGCGCTTTCTGAGGACGAACGCGAGAAAGCCCTTGCCCATCGAGAACTCTTTCGCGGGCGAGAGGTCGCCTGTTGCCTCGGCACGGTCGAGTGCCGCGTTTTTCGTATAGAGTAAGGTTCCCGTATCGGGCATCTCGCCGCGGTCTGAGAGCAGGAGTGAGTAGCACGCGACCTGCACCTTGTCGTGAAAGCGCGGTTCGCGATTCGTGTTCTTGCCTGTTTTCAGTTCGACGGGCATGCCGCGGCGCAGCGCGTCGGCCCGGCCCTTGATGCCGTAGGTCTGGCTGATGAGCGTCTGCTCGCTTCGCCAGTCGTCTTCGGTGCCGAGGGTGCCTTGGGCGAGCCAGCCCTCGATGGCACGGGCGTTTGCTTTCACGTCTTCGCGGACTTCCTCTGTGTCTTTTTCGAGCAGGCCGAGGTCTAAGCCCGCCTCTTCGACGCGATCTGCGACGGCTTCTTCTAAGTCGCCTCCGCGCAGGAGGTCGCCGAACACCTCGTGGACGATCGTCCCTTTAATGACGGGGTAGTTGAGCGGGATGCCCGTGATTTTGTTGAGGTAGTACATCCGCGGGCACTGCACCCACGAGCGGATGTCGGTCACGTTCACGAGGAAAGACGGTTCGACCACGACCATGGTGTCTCCGGTGGTCGAAAATTGGGTTTCACCCTGATACTCGCGTTCGTCTGCGTCCTTCACGACGAGTTCCATCCCCGGTCTGAGGTAGTCGGCCGTTTCAGCCCACTTCCCCCAGAGGGTGAGTTTCACGGGGTCTGCCTGCCCGTTTTCGGGGCGGAGGGTGACCTCTGCGAGGTCGCTCTCTCCGTATTTCGTGTTGACTGACCGTTTTTCGCCTACCTCGATGACGGGACCCCGTAGATGCACGTCTGTCCTCCGTGACGCGCGGTGAAAAATCCTGCCCGTCGTGGCTCCCCTCCGTTCCGACGGACGATACATTCATTCTCACCCCGTCGCTAAGACTCGATATGCGCGTCCGGAACTGGCAAGACATCCTCGAAGACGTCGTCGAAAGCGGTGCGGACGCAGGCGACTGGCGAGCGGTCGCGGGCAATCGTAACCGTGGCCTCGGCGAAGACCTCTACCTCGGCCATCCGAAAGCAGGCGTCTTCCAACTCAAGACCTACGCGAAAAATCCCTTCGAGGTGAAGGGCGTCGGCACGCGCGTCGCCCGGCGGATTGACGACGACTTAGAGCCATTCTTCCCGAACGAGAGGGTCGGCGGGCGCTTTGGCATCCAGTCACCAATCGAGGAGTCGAAGGCAGAGCGCACGGGCAAGGAACTCACCGAAATTCTGAAAGCCCACGCAGACGCGCCGACGACGCCGAACGCGCTGTTCGAAGACGTGATGGGCGCACTCGACAGTCCCGCGTTCGGGCCGCTCGAGTTCGACCACACCGAACGGTCTGCGAAGCTCGACGAGCTTGCGTCAACCTTCGAAGAGGCAGAGAAACTGCTCGACGCCGAACTCGACGACCTCATCGAGGATGATGAAGTTGGTCGTGGGTTCATGTGACCGCCTTCTTAGCGTTTTCACGCACATTAAGGTTCGAGCACTCGTGAGTCAGGCTATGATGCTGTGTACGGGTGGCCGGTGATGGTCGGCCCCTTATCGAGCGAGGAACGAACCGCAGCGACGCTGCGGCTGAAAATCGGTTTTGTGGTGCTCGTCGGTGCCTCTGCCGGGCTCATCACGCTCCCGTCTTCTCCCACGTGGATCGAATTCGGCGTGGCGTTCCTCGCCGGGTCGGCGCTTGGCGTGTTGCTCGTCTGGCTGGTGTTTCCGGGAACGGGCGATATTGCGGGTGACGCCCGACGGCGACCATAAATCGGACAGGCATGACGGAATCACACGATTGATAACCGTGAAAATGAGAAGTTGGATGAGAACAGATGGCACGAGCAAGTATCGTGGGAGCCGGCATGACGAAGTTCGGCGTCCACGAAGCAACGTTACCAGAGCTTTTCGCTGAAGCAGCCCTCCCCGCAATGGATGACGCCGGCGTCGAATCCGATGACATCGACGCCTTCTACCTCGGGAACGCAATGGGTGGCCAGACCGAAAACGACACCCACCTCGCGCCGACACTCGCCTCGCACATCGGCATCGCGGGCGTGCCGTGTCAGCGCTTCGAGGACGCGTGTGCAACCTCTTCGAACGCGTTCAAACACGCCGTCCAAGACGTGGAGTCGGGCCTCCACGACGTGGTCATCGTCGGCGGGGTCGAGCGCTGCACGCCGGAAACCGGGCTTGGAACCGGCGAGATGACGCGCATCTTCGCCTCCGCCAGTCATCGCCAGTACGAACAGCCGACGGGTCTCACCTTCCCCGGCGTGTTCGCACTGCTCACGAAGCGACACATGTTCGAGTACGGCACGACGCCGGAGCAACTCGCCTCAGTCGCGGTGAAAAATCACGCCCACGGCGCACACAACCCGCGGGCGCATTTCGGCCGCGACATCGACGTTTCGGACGTGCTCGACTCGCCTATTATCGCAGACCCGTTCCACCTCATGGACTGCTGTCCCTTCTCGGACGGCGCGAGCGCGGTCATCGTCGTCTCTGACGACATCGCAGACGAGTTCGACGCTCCCGTGGACGTGACCGGCGTCGGCCACGGCACGGATATCATCCCGCTCTCTGACAAACCGGACTTCCCATCGACGATGTCGGCCCGTCGCGCTGCTGAACAGGCGTACGAGCAGGCGGACATCACGGCAGCCGACGTTGACTTCGCGGAAGTCCACGACTGCTTTACCGGCGCGGAAGTGATGGCCTCGGAAGCACTCGGCCTGTTCGAAGACGGTGAGGGCGGCCCCGCCGCCGCAGAGGGCCGAACCTACATCGACGGCGACATGCCAATCAATCCAAGCGGAGGCCTCAAAGCGAAGGGCCACCCGATTGGCGCGACCGGCACCGCACAGCTCGTCGAACTCGTCGAACAGCTCCGCGGCGACGCGGGCGACCGACAGATTGCAGACGTGGAAACGGGCATCGCCCACAACCTCGGTGGCGACGCCGGTACCACGCTCGTCTCGGTCTTGGAGGTGCGCGCATGAGTCAAATAGAACTCCCGGAATCCCTGACCTACGAAAGCTGGAGTGAATCGCTCAAAAACGGCACGCTGCTCGGCCAGGAGTGTGCCGACTGCGGCCACCAGACCGCCGCACCGAAAGCCGCGTGCGTGCGCTGTGGCAGCCGCGACATTGCGACCATCGAACTCGAAACCACAGGCGAGGTCTACTCCGAGACGACCATCGCCGTCTCGCCTCTCGGCTTCGACGCGGGCTTCAAACTCGCCGTCGTCCAACTCGGCGAGGCCAAAACCGTTGGCCGCGTCTCAGACGACGTGGAAATCGGCGACACCGTGACGCTCTCTGACGTGTTCGAACACGAAGGCCAGCCGTCGCCGGTGTTCGAGTCGGTCGAATAATCTCGGAGTTCGGTTATTTTCCCTGAAAGTATTTATCAACGAGCCTGAATGTGTGGGCTATACCTCCCTCTCGCGGAGACAATTTCTCCGCTGCACGCCAGTTGCGGCGCTCTCGTTCGCCGGTTGTCTCTCAGCATCGACGCCAGCGACGGAAACCACTCAAACGGCACAGACGACAAAGGCGACACAAACGACCGCGAAATCCGTCGATGCTTCATCGCTCGCTGCGCACGCGTCTGTCGTCTCACAGGGCACTGCAGCGCACCCACCAATCGTCCAACTCGGCGTGACCAACACCGGAATTGAACCCGTTCCACTGCGCCCGTACCATACGTCCAACAGCGCAGCGGTGCTTGAATATTCTTCAGAACTCGACGGCGCAACGGGAAAACTCACACTGTATCCCACGTCTCCGGAACACCTCTTCACCACGAATGGGGAACTCGCAGAGAGCCAAACGGACGGCTGTTGGCGGTTTTTGACGACCGACGGTGAAACGCCACGGGTCGCTTGGGAATCTATTGCCGTCCAGTTGGAACTCGCCCCCAGTGAGTCGCATTCGGTAAAACACGCCCTCTACACCACCGGTCAAGACGGACCATGCTACCCGGCAGGCGAGTACCAGACGTACTACCGCGTCTCGCTTTCCGAATTGGATTCGGCAGGGCCAACCAAGTTGCTCACGTACACGCTTTCGCTCGATGATTCGGGGACAGTGTCAATCGGTGCAGTCGAACCAACCGAGTGACTCGTGAGAGTGTCGAACGCGATGAGTCGGAAAAGGAAGACGACAACCGGACGTTCACCGGGCAGTAAGCGAGTCGATTACGCGACCCGCGCAATCCAGCGCGCGGGATTTTCTAACTCGTCTTTCGTTGGGAGGTTTTCTGGCTGTTCCCAGACGAGGGCGGCGGTTTCGATGTCGCGGACGGCGGCCACCATCTCGAAGAACTCCTTGCCGAGTTCGTACTGGCGGCGTTTCATGCCCATGCCGAGCATCCGGCGGACGAGTTGGGCGACGGGGCCGCCGCCTTTCCGGCGCTCGTCGAGTTTGCGCCGGAGGTCTTCGTACTCGCCGTCGAAGGCGTGGTCCATGATGAGTTCGGCGTAGCCCTCGACGGCGGTCATCGCGGTGTTCAGTTCGGTGAAGGCTTGGCGGTTGATGTTTCCATCAGAGAGGTCGTCGATGCCTTCGCGCATCTGGGCTTCTAAGTGGTCAGAGAGCCACGGCGCGGCACCGAACTCGGCGGCGTGGGCCACCTCGTGGAACGCAATCCAGCGCCGGAAGCGCGGGAACGGCGCGTCGAGCATGTCGGCTACGCGGACGATATTCGGGTGGACGAAGTAGAGACCGTGGTCGATCTGCTCTTTCGACTCCTCTGCGAGCAGCAGTGGGTCGTACTGCCCGAGGACGTTGTTTGCGAGAAAGGAGAGGGCAAAAGCCATCGTCCCGGTGTTGACGACGCGGGCGACGCCGGGAATCATCGAGAGCTGTTGGTCTTCGAGTGGAGCCATCACGCGCTCGAAGGTGGTGATGTTGGCGTCCACCCAGTGGTGGCGGTGCTGAATCTCGACGGTGCGCGGCACGTCGAAGTCGATGCCGGACACTTCTCGCACCCGATTGCGGGCGTCGCGGACGTCGTCTGCGTAGCCCGCTTGCTCTGTGTCGGCTAACGTCAGGTCGCCGGGGTCAGTTGCGGCTTTCGTGGCTTCCGCGACGGCCTGCCAGTCGATGGGGCCATCGCCGGTCGCACTGGTGACCGCTCTGACGCTACGAAAGAAGTTCACGACTCTGTTTAGAGAGCGCCGGTAAAATGGGTTGTGCCTACTCGAGGTCGACTTCGGCTTCGCCGTCGCCGCCCCCGCGGAGTTTCTTCACGAGCATGACTGCGCCGACGAGGAACAGAATTGCGATGAGCGCGCCTTTGCCACTCGCGGTTTTCTCCCCTCCGACCTCGTCCACCTCGTCGCCGTCTTCGACTTCGATTTCCGTTTCGGCTGTCGCGTCTTCGTCGTCGTTTTTCGACCGGCGGAACCGGCCAAAGCGACGCGACTTCTCCGATGCGTCTGTGTCCGCAGATTCATCCTTGTCGCTCGATTTCGAGAACGTCGGGCCAAACTGGAAGCCGCCGCCGTTCTCGCCGTGCAGGTGCACCTCGAAGAGAGTGAAGTTTCCCATACTGTTCTATTGGTTGACCAACTGTTTATCGGTTGTGGCCTGGTTCGGGGGATTGATACGTTTCTCACACCGAGATTTAGCCATGAACGAGTCCCAGCGAGCGTTTCTCGATTCGCTCCTCGAAGCACCGAGCCCGTCTGGCTTCGAACTCCCCGTCCAGCGCGTCTGGGTGGACTACGTCTCTCAGTTCGCAGACGACGTTCACACCGACGCCTACGGCAACGCAATCGCCGTCTACGACGGTGGCGACCCGGAACTGGCGTTCACCGGCCACGCAGACGAGATTGGCTTCATCATCCGCACCATCGACGACGACGGCTTCCTCCGACTCGATAAGATTGGCGGGGCGGACAAGACCGTCTCTCGGGGGCAACACGTCACGATTCACACCGCAGACGGCCCCATCTCGGGTGTCGTGGGGCAGGCGGCTATCCACTTACGTGACGGCGACGACGACAAGATCTCCGAGATTACAGAACAGCACGTCGATATCGGCGCGAACGACAAAGCCGACGCCGAGGCCCTCGTCGAAATCGGGGATGCCGTGACGTTCTCCTCCACTGTCAACGATCTCCATGGAACGCGACTGTCGGCCCGCGGGATGGACAACCGAATCGGCGTCTGGGCCGCCGCAGAAGGCCTTCGGCAGGCAGCGGAAGCCGAGGTAGAGGCTACCGTCTACGCGGTGAGTACGGTGATGGAAGAAATCGGCTTACAGGGTGCGAAGATGATTGCCCACGACCTGAATCCGGACGTGGCCATCGCGGTGGACGTGACTCACGCAACCGACAGCCCCGACGCACCCGCGAACAAGGGCGGGGACATCTCGCTTGGGGACGGACCGGTCATCGCCCGCGGGTCTGCGAACCACCCACGAGTGGTTTCGCTCGCACGGCAGGCGGCGACGGCTGCTTCTATCGACGTGCAGTTACAGGCTGCTGGCTCATTTACCGGAACCGACGCAGACGCCTTTTTCACGACGCGTGGAGGCATTCCGTCGCTCAACATCGGGCTGCCAAACCGCTACATGCACACGCCGGTCGAGGTCATCGACACCGACGACCTCGTGGCCGTTTCCGACCTGCTTGGAGAGATTGCAGCCCACGCCGCCGAGTTTGGTGAGTTCTCGGTGTCGCTCTGAGGGACAGGCCGGTACGTTTAATACCGCGACGAAGGGCGGTATGGGTATGAGTGGACGACCGCTCGACGTCCTCGAGGCGTCGCTAGGGGAGGAAGTCACCGTTCGCCTGAAAGATGGCGAGGTGTTCACCGGCGAGCTCGCCGGCTACGACCAGCATATGAATCTCGTGGTTGAGTCGGATGAAGACACAACCATTATACGCGGCGATAACGTCGTCACGATTACTCCATGACTGGTGCAGGTACTCCAAGCCAGGGTAAGAAGAACAAGACGACGCACGTGAAGTGTCGTCGCTGCGGGAACAAGTCCTATCACAGCAGAAAGAAGGTCTGTGCGTCCTGTGGCTTCGGGAAAACGGCCAAACGCCGTGAGTACGCCTGGCAGTCGAAAGCCGGCGAATAGACGCGATGAATCTGCGGCCGCGGTTGCGGTCGCGTGAAATTTTCTCTCTCCCCACCTCACGAGTGTCTACTCACGCGTGCGTGGTGTTCTCATCACACGCTGAGCGACGGTGCGGTGGTTCTCCACCCCAACATATACATGAACGTGTATATTTGGGCGGGAAGTTCAGGCGATTACGACACAATGGCGGGGGTTTTTACGGTTGGCCGCCACACCAACGACCATGGCAGATGGGCGGGATTCCCCACAGTTCCAATACGGCTTGACCGAAAAGTGCGGTGTCGTCGGCATCTCGCTGGCTGACCGACCCGCCGCGCGACCGCTATACTACTCGCTATACGCCCTCCAACACCGTGGACAGGAGTCGGCGGGCATCGTGACCCACGACGGCTTCCAACAGTACAGCCACGTCGAGATGGGGCTGGTTGGTGATGCGTTCACGCTCAACGACTTAGACGGCCTCCACGGACAGGTCGGCATCGGCCATGTCCGCTATCCGACGGCCGGAAGCGTCGATTCGAGTTGTGCCCAACCGTTCTCCGTTTCGTTCAAAAGTGGCTCGCTCGGCCTCGCACACAACGGCAACCTCGTGAACGCAGACGAGATTCGCGCCGAACTCGAAGCCCACGGCCACGCCTTCACCTCAGACGGCGATACGGAAGTCATCGCCCACGACCTCGCGCGCAACCTCTTAGACGGCGACCTCGTGCGTGCCGTCAAGAAGACGATGAACCGGATTCACGGCTCGTACGCCCTCACCATCATGCACGACGACACCGTGATGGGCGTCCGCGACCCACAGGGCAACCGCCCGCTCGTCCTCGGAAAACTCGACGATGGCTACGTCCTCGCCTCAGAGAGCGCGGCCATCGACACGTTAGACGGCGAACTCGTCCGCGACGTGAAACCGGGCGAACTCATCGTCCTCGCAGAAGACGGCTCTGACTTCGACTCCTACCAACTCGTCGAGAACGACAACACGGCCCACTGTTTCTTCGAATACGTCTACTTCGCCCGCCCGGACTCGATTATCGACGGCAAACTCGTCTACGAAGTACGTCGCGAACTCGGGCGCAAACTCTGGGAGGAAAGCGGTATCGACACGGACGTGGTGATGCCCGTTCCCGACTCCGGGCGTGCGTTTGCCTCTGGCTACGCGGACGCCGCGGGCGACGGCGTCGAGTTCGCAGAGGGCCTCATGAAAAATCGCTACGTCGGGCGGACGTTCATCATGCCCACACAGGACGAACGCGAGCGTGCGGTGCGCCTCAAACTGAATCCCATCAAGTCCACCATCGAGGGGAAAACCGTCACTATCATCGACGATTCGATTGTTCGCGGAACCACATCGAACCAGCTCGTCCAACTCCTCAAAGACGCCGGTGCGGAGGAAGTCCACATGCGCATCGGCGCACCCGCTATCATCGCGCCGTGTTACATGGGCATCAACATGGCCACCCGCGATGAACTGATTGCGTCTGATAAATCGGTCGGAGATATCCGCGATGTCATCAACGCAGACAGCCTCTCGTATCTCTCCATCGACGCGATTGCAGACGTGTTAGAAACAGAACGCCTCGACCTCTGTCTCGGCTGTGTCACGGGCAAATATCCCTACGACATCAACGGCGAAGAAACGGACAGAGACGTGTCGCGGCCGGTGTTCGCAGACGACTGATTTTCAGTAGATAATATACAGCAGGAGGTAGACGCCAATGCCCATCGAGAACGAGACGAGCCACAGCGCCGCCGCGATCCGGCCAATCCGCTTGTGACTCGACTTCGGAATCTCTCGAATCGGGCGGGTGAGCGCCGTGAGCACAACGAAGTAGAGCAGCGGAATGCAGGCGATGGCGAACAGCATGTGGATGGCGAGAAACGGGTAGTAGAGATACAGTTTGACCGTCTCTGGCCCCATGAAACTCGTCGTGCCCACGAACGAGATGCGGTAGAGATAGAGACTCAAGAACACGGCGAACAGCCCGAGGGCGGTGAGCATGGCGGCGCGGTGTTTCAGCACCTGTCCCTGTCGAATCCAGCGCCAGCCCTGTATGATGGTGAGGATGGCGACGAAGCTGATGGCGGCGTTGAGGTGGGGGATTGACTCGTACACCCAGTCGGGCGCACGCGGAAGGATGCTCGTGGGAATCGCTCCAAGCACGGCACCGAAGACGAGCGCCAATGAGATGGCCGTGAGCAGCCCCGTAAGCGCCGGGACGCGGTCTCTGGTGAGAACTTCCATGTGCCCGTCTTGCCCCTGCGGACGGATAGCCGTTACTCGATGCTTTCTGCGAATCCGCCCCATTAACTCAGTTATAACCATCTTCCTGTCGCGCCACCTATACTAGCGATGACGCTTCCTCGCCGTCACTTCCTCGTCACGTCCGGGCTTCTGCTCGCGGCCGGATGCTCAACTACCCAGCCGGAACCAACCTCGACCACCACGCAGACTGGTGACGATATTACGACCACGACAGCCACGCCGACCCAAACGACGTCGACGCCGACGACAGCGCAGCCAACCACGGAAACGCCGACTGAAACCGAGACAGAAACGGAGACCGAGACGGAAACACCGGAACCGCAGGAGAACGAAACAGCGCGTGAGGCGCTTGTCCGCGCCGAGTTCAATCTGGCAGAGGCCGTCACCCTCTACAGTGACTTCGGGACGGGTGCGTCGATTCTGAGCGTAACCGCCGCGACCGATGACTTCGAGTGGACGCCGATTGGGAACAAGGTGAGAGAGGCGTGGGACAGACTCGACACCGCAGACGAGTTCGGGACAGCCTCGCAACTGGAGCGAAGCGCCCAACTTCGTGACGTCGGCGAGTTCGTTCGCTACGCCGCCCGGTGTCAAGACCGCGTTATCACGGCATACCACCAAACCGTGCGGGCGACCGGCGGCCTCTACGCCGACGACTCCTTCGAGTTCACCGCGGGGCTCAACCAGCAACGCGACGCCCGCAACGCCGCGTCCACGCTTCTCGATACCCTCCTCGACGAGACGACCCCAGAGAGCACAGCGGGGACGGATACGCTTTCGCGAGCCGAGTACGAGGGGAAAGTCGCGCAGTTCGAGGCAGAACTGCTCGTGAGCGAGGAACTTGCGGGGCTGCTCCGAGAGTTCGATTCGATTCTCGAAGCCTACAACCAGGGCGTCTCGCGGCTGTTTGCGCACAACTATGACGACGCAGAGGAGGATTTCGATGCGGTTGGTCTCGACCTCGACACGTTGGCGACGAAGCTCACCCAACTTGACCGACCGAGGTCGTTCGATTCGCTGCTCGATGAGCTCGCGACCGTGGCCGCCGTCCTCAGCGACGTGTCGGCTGATTTGCGAGACAGCGCGCTCGCGGGCGACGAACGCGATGAGGACACCCGTGACGAGGCGCTCGCGGACGCGAGAGACCGCCTGCTCACCGACGACGTTGTGTCAGAGATGGCGCTCACGGAGACAATCTTCGACGGCGAGTTCTGACCGGGAAGACAACGGCTTTACGTCGCCGGCCAGCCCTTCTTTCGACATGCGTATCGAGAACAGTTTTATTCCCGTCACCGGGGTTGGCGCTGGCACCGAGCGCAAGCTCTGGCAGTCGGGTATCACCCACTGGGACGAGTTCGACCGCGCGGCGGTCTCAGACCGAAAAGCAGACAACATCGAGCAGTTCATCGAAGAGGGCTACGACCGCTTAGAAGCCGGTGACGCCCGCCACTTCGATTCTATCTTCCCCTCCGGCGAACAGTGGCGCATCTACGAGAACTTCGCCTCTGACGTGTGCTTTTTCGACATCGAGACGACCGGCCTGAGTCACAAAAACTCGGTCGTGACGACCGTGAGCTTCCACCAAGACGGCGAGACGACGACGCTCATCCGCGACGACAACCTCACCGTCGACGCGCTCGACGACATCTTCTCCGAGGCGAAAATCATCGCCTCGTTCAACGGCAAACGCTTCGACGTGCCCTTCCTCGAAGGCTCGTTCGACATCGACATCGACCACCCGCACATCGACCTGATGTACACCTGCAAGAAGCTCGGCCTCTCGGGCGGCCTGAAACAAATCGAGAAGGACATCGGCATCGACCGCGACGAACCCGACATCACGGGCCGAGACGCCGTCCGTCTCTGGCGCGAACACGAACGCGGGAAAGACGGCTCGCTCGACACGCTCGTCAAGTACAATCGCGCCGACACGGTGAACTTAGAAACGCTGATGCAAACGGTGACGAGCCAACTGCACAAAGACGTGTTCGAAGCCGGTTGTAACGGGAACTGAGCGGTTCTCTCGCTGTATTAACACTGCTGTTACTCTGGATTCGTAGCTTTCTGTAAAAACCGAGTTGCCACTCTTTGGGAGTGGGTTCTGTAGTAAGTTTGTGCGTGGGTGCTGTCTCTGAGACGAGCACCCGCACTGAAGACACGGATGAACGTGCCATAGCAGTGCGTGGGACCGGATTTGAACCGGCGGACCTCTACAGGACAGCGCCCTCAACGCTGCGCCGTTGGCCTGGCTTGGCTACCCACGCATGCCGTTCTTTGTAAGCAATCTTTGCTTTCTCGGGGGTAAATAAAAGGGTGTTCATTTTCTGTTGGGGTCGGGAGGCGCTCACATGGCAGACGGCGGTGTGATTGTCGGCTCAAAATTCGTTCGCTCACGAACGAGAAGGGCTTTTCTCTCTGAATCTGCAACCTCCGGTATGCGACCCCGAACGGCGCTCGCCCTTGCCCTGCTCGTGGTGACGCTCGGGAGCCTCACCGCCCTCGGCGCGACGAACGCGTTGAACCCGAGCGGCACGCTCACCGAGCAGTGGGTCTCTGATACCGGGCGTTCGGTTCAGTCGAACCACCACGCGCCAGCCGCGGGGCGAATCCACGGCCAACCGTGGGTGTACGCACCGGTGAGCGGCCCCACAGACCCTGAGGGCTGTGCGCTGTTTGCCCTCTCCGGGAGCACCGGCGAGACGCGCTGGACACACGAGATTCCTGAAGACGGCTGTGAGATTCACTCTGTGGCAGACCCCGCGCTCGCTGACTACGACGGCGATGGCACTCGTGAGGTCATCGCGGCGACCACCGAACAGGCCGTCATCGCGTTCGACCCGCTGACGGGCGAAGAGGAATTGCGCTACGAACTCGGTTCGTACGGCTACACCCAGCCAGTCGTTGCGGACGTGACCGGTGACGGCACGGCTGAAATCGTCGTCGTGGACATCAAAGGGACGGTTGCCGTGATTCACCCGAACGGGACGGCACTCTGGACGGACAACCTCTCGACGTACGTGTGGGGCCAGCCCGCCGTCTCTGACTTCGACGGCGACGGACAGCCAGAAGTCGCGCTCAGCCTGTCGAGTGGCGAGATTCGCCTCTACGAAGCAGACGGCACCGAACAGTGGACGGTCAAACCGTTCGATGGCTCCATTACGTGGATGACCACCGGACAGGCAGACGACGACGCCCAACACGAAATCGTCGTGGCGACGGTTTCTGGCACCGTCGGCATGGTCGATGGCGCAGACGGCGCGGTGGAGTGGGAACACGACTTCGGCCGCTTTGCTGCCGTGAACGCCTTTGGCGACGGTGATGGCGACGGCGAGGCCGAGGTGTACGCGACGGCCAAAGACGGGACGCTGCGGAGCATCGACGCCGCTACCGGTGACATCGAGTGGAAGACGACGCTCACCACCGAGTCGGTGCAGATGATGCCGCCACCAGTACTCGGTGACGTAGACGGCGACGGCGCAGACGAACTCGTCGCGGTGTCGAACGACGGTATCGTCTCGGTCGTCGAGCCGAAGACGGGCGACGTGCTCGCAACCAGCCAGCGCGACGTGCAGATTTTCACCCACCCGGCGCTCGCGGACACAGACGATGACGGCGCGGCAGAAATCTACGTGATGTACGGCGACGGGCGCGTGTTCGCCTACACTTACGACGAACGCTGAATCGTCGTCGGCTCCATGTCGATGAACGCCGTCTCGTAGCCCTCGTGGCGTGCGATCTGTGGGACGATGTCCACCGTGACGCCGAGTTCGTCCCACGACACGTCGGCGTCGATTGCTGTGCCGTAGTGGTAGTTCAGATCGGGGTCTAAGGTCCGGGTGAACTGGAGGTCTGTGACTGTCTCGCCACTGTTTGCGAGCGACCCCGAGAGTCCCATCGCTGGGAGCACCATGTGGTTGTACGGCGTTCGCGCAGAGAGTACGAGATAGCGCTCGGCGTCGATGCCTGCTGGCACGTCGCCACCGGAGAGGAGCGTCGCGTAGAACAGGGCGTCACCGCTGGTGGCCTCTCCGATGAACTCACCGGGTAAGGCGTCTTTTGCGGGGGCGGTGGCGGTTGGCAGCATCTCCATCTGCATGGGTTCGAGTGCGCCTCTGTTCCCGGCTTCGTCTTCGAGCAGGCGGTACGGAATGGCTTCGAGTTTCGACTGGCTGAACTCGAACTCGATGTCCGCCGAGGCGGGGTCTGCAAACTTCTCTGCGAACGCGCCGGTTCGCTCGATGTTCAGGCCGCCAACCGAGACGGTCGCGGTGTAGGTGCCATCGCCGGAGAGACCCATGTTGTCGCCGTAGTGAAAGCCCATCTGCTGGGAGAGCATCGGATAGATAACCTCCTCTTCACCATCCAGTTCCACGGAAAGACCGGTTTCGGGGAGGACGACGCCGGTGTCCGGGTCCCAGACGGTTGCCATCAGGTGGACGGTGTCCTCTGCGGTGATGCTCGTCTTTTGGGTCGCACGTTCGTTCATGTTCCAGAATCGGTGGGGGTAGCTGTACATGAGGCCGAACTGGTAGTCACCGGCCGTTCCCATCCCCGCCATTTCCATCCCCTCTGCATGGGTCGGGAGATAGACGGCGTTCGGCCGGAAGTCTGCGAGCGGCGGCTCACGAACCGATTGACTCTCGAACAGCCCGGTACAACCAGCGAGCGAGGCTGCGCCGGTGAGGGCACTGGCCCGTAAAAACGTGCGCCGATTCATTGCTGTGAGTATATAAGGGGCTGAAGAAAGACGTTTCTGGTTCAGTCCTCGAAACTGGGACGCGGTGTCACACCCGGCGGCCCAGTTGGACACAGCCGAACGCAGTGAGCGCGACGAGCGCCGCCAGTACACTAAAGCCAGAGCCGCTGGTGTCGGTTGTCGTGGTCGTCTCCGTTGGCTGGGAAGCCGCCGTGGTCTCGGTGGCCGTCTCAGTTGGCGTGTTCACGCCCACGCCGCCCGAGTTGTCTCCGAGCGGTTTTGCGACGGTAAACAGCGACGCGACCGGGGCGTCACCGGCCGTGACGAGGGTGTCGGTTGCGGGGTCGAACTCGCCGTCGCCGTTGTCTTCGTACACCGTTGCCCAGAGGAGGAACTGGGCTTGCTGGGCGTCGAAGTAGGTTTCATTGATGGCGACGTGAACCTCGGTCTGGGTTCCCGGCGTGAGAGTGGCGTGACCAACGATGTCACCGGGCGACCCGTTCGTGTTGGTTCTGAGGACGAGGAAGCTCGATTGGCTGGCCGTGACCTGCGGGATGGTCACTTCGTTTACTTGCGTCTCTTTCACGCTGAATCCGGCGGCGGCGACGGAGACGGAGCCAGTGGCTTTTCGCACCGTGAGTGGCGTGGCTGCGGCCCCGCCGAAGGCACGGAGTTCAGCGTCGCTCTCTGGGTCGAACTCGCCGTCGCCGTTGTCCTCGTGGAGCACCGCCCACACGGTTTCGTTGCCGTCCATCGATTGCCAGAATTCGTCGCGCATGTTCACGGAGATGGGCGCGTGAAACCCGCGAGAGACGGCTTTGTGGCCGATGACCACGCCCGGATTGCCGCCGTCGTCTGCGTGCAACACGAGGTAGGCGGGCTGGTCGACGAACAGGCGTTCGACCATGATCGAGCCGTCGCCGGACACTTGGCTGTCTGCGCTCAGGTGGTTTCCATGGGCACTCGCCGTCGTCGCACCTACGAGGAGGGCAAGTATCACGGTCAGGGCAACGACCACTCGACTCGTGCGCATCATCGATTATCGCTCCGTTCACCCGCCGACACTAAAGCCTCACTGCCCGGACAGCGCAATCTCGAACGGCTCCGTGTCGAGGAAGGCGGTTTCGTAGCCCTCGTGGCGCGCGACCTGTGGCGGCGTTTCGACGGTGAGCGTGAGCATATCGCCGGATTCGACACCCGACACGCCCGCGCCGTAGTGGTAGTTGAGGTCGGGGTCGAGCGTTCGCTCGAAGGTTCCGCTATAAATCTCTTCACCATCGCGTGAAAGTGTTCCACCGAGCGCCATCGCCGGGAGGACAAAGCGGTTGTACGGCGTCCGCGCGGAGACGGCGAGGTAATTCTCGGCGTCGATGCCAGCGGGCACTTCGTCTCCAGCGAGGAACGTCGCAACGAACACGCCGTCGCCGCTGTTTCCGTCACCGAGGACGGTACCGAGGAGGGCATCGCGTTCGGGCGCGAAGCCGAGGGGCAGCATCATCTCCATTGGCTTGACTGAGCCGGGGTTGCCCGCTTCCTCGATTTCGGTGATGGAAATCTGCTCGCGGGTGTCTTTCGTGAACTCGAACTCGATGTCCACCGAGGCAGGGTCGCCAAATTTGTCCTCAAACGCGCCGGTGCGTCGGATGTTCATGCCCCCAACCGAGACGGTTGCGGTGTACGAACCGTCTTCTCCGAGCGGCATGTTGTCGCCGTAATGAAAGCCCATGCGCTGGGAGAGCATCGGGTAGATGACCTCTTCTCTGCCAGCGAGTTCGACCGAGAGGCCAGATTCAGGGAGGACGATGCCGGTCTCTGGGTCCCAGACGGTTGCCATCACGTGTACCGAATCAGCTTCGTCGATTGCAGTTTTCTGTAGGCGGGTTCCATTCACGTTCCAGAACTCGTGGGGGACGGTGTACATCAACCCGACTTTATACGGGCCGGCGTCGGCCATCCCGGCCATGTACATCCCTTCGACGAACGACTGGATGTAGACGCCACGGCGACCGTCGCTTGCTGGCGTCGTGGTCGTCGCTTGCGATGAGGTCGTGGTGGCGTCGCCTTCCGTCCCCTGATTCAGGCAGCCTGCGAGGCCGAGGGTGAAAGCGACGCCGAGGTGGAGGAACTGGCGGCGGCGCATGGAACTGTACGTGTCACCGCTCTGTATAGGCGTTCTGGTTGGATTATAGAACGCTTCGCGGAAAACTGAGGGAAGCGCACGTTTTAAACGGTCAATTCCCCTAAAATCGACCATGGCCAAGTACTCGACCGGCGGCAGCCTCGGCGGCGGCGGTGGCGACTCGTGTGAGCTCTGTGGCAAAACCACCGGCGACCTCCGGACGGAATCGATAGCCGGGGCCGAGTTGCTCGTCTGCCGTGACTGTGCGCCCCACGGCGATTCGAAACGCGAACGCAAAGAGCGAATGAACGAACCGGAAGAACGACGCGAGAGCCGCAAAAAGCGGGCGGCGAGAAACGTCGCGCGGATGGCAGACGCCCGCAAAGGCGACCCCACCCGCTGGGAGAAAGAGGGCACGCACTACGACGACGACCCGCTTCCGTACCTCGTGAAAGGCTACGCAGACCTCGTCACCGAAGCGCGCCAAGACGCCGGGCTGACGGTCGAAGACCTCGCTGACGACTTAGACCTCGCCGAAGAGGACCTTCTTGCCATTGAGCAGGGTCGGGCGACGAGCGCGGGCGTCGGTGGCTCGGTCATCGAAGCCTTAGAAGAACGCTTCGACCTCACCCTCGCCGAGTGAAAAAGGGGCAAGTTTTTCGACCCTGCCTCTAGATTGTGGGTATGGAACTCACGCCTGAACAACAGGCCATAAAGGAGGCTGTCCGCGACTTTTCTGTAAACGAGATTCGTCCGACGGCCGAGCAAGCAGACCGAGAGCAGGTGTTCCCAGAGGAGGTTTGGCAGGGCCTCGCTGACCTCGATTTACTCGGCCTCAACATCCCCGAGGAGTACGGCGGCTTTGGCGGCGACCGGATGACCTACAGCATCGTAAACGAGGAGGTCGCCTACGGCATGCTCGCGGCGGCGACGGCGATGTCGGTTCAGTACCTCGTAAACGCCTGTATCAACGAGTTCGGCACCGACGCCCACCGCGAAACGTGGCTGCCACGCCTCGCAAGCGGCGAGTCGATTGGTGCGTTCTGTCTCTCTGAGCCGGGCGCCGGCTCGAATCCCGCGCAGATGGAAACCGAAGCAAAGCGCGTCGGTGACGAGTACGTGCTCAACGGGAAAAAACAGTGGATTACGAACGGCCAGCGCTCTGACGTGGCCGTCGTGTTCGCCAAAACCGACCGCACAGACCCGCGGACGGTCACCCAGTTCCTCGTCCCGAAGGACACGCCGGGGGTCGAAGTCGGCAAAAAGGAAGACAAGTTGGGCCTCAGAGCGAGCGATACGACGGGACTCATCTTCGACGACGTGCACATCCCCGCGGAAAATCGGCTGACCGAGGTCGGGAAAGGGCTCTCTGCGGCGTTCTCTATTTTGAACGGCGGGCGCATCGCCATCGCCTCACAGGCGGTCGGCGTCGGCCAATCGGCGCTTGACGAAGCCCTTGCCTACGCCCAAGAGCGCGAGCAGTTCGGCAACCCAATCGCCGAGATTCAGACCATCCAGCACAAACTCGCTGACATGCAGACCAAAGTACAGGCCGCCCGTCTGCTCGCCCGCGACGCCGCCCGCCGCGACGACGTCGGTGAGGACGTTCAGATGGCCGCGAGCATGGCGAAATACTTCGCCAGCGAAAACGCCGTCCAGGTGGCGAATCAAGCCGTCCAGATTCACGGCGGCTACGGCTACACCACGGACTTCCCCGTCGAGCGGATGTACCGCGATGCGAAGATTACGACCATCTACGAAGGCACCTCCGAGATTCAGAAGATGGTCATCGCCCGCAACTTACTCGGGTAGCGAAGCGATGCCCATTTCCTGACTGTGTGCATTGACAGTACCCTTTTATCGGATAGCTGTGAAGGGCTTTGAATGAACTTCACGGGCACAACTGCCGTCGTTGATTTCGACGCCGAGGCCGCACTCGAAGCGGCGGCTTCGGTTCCCGATGCGGAGGTACTCATCGGTGTCGAGTACAACACAGAGGCGTTCAACATTCTGTACGTCTCAGAGACCGTCGATGCACTCTATCGCGACCGCGACCAGATGGAGGCTCATTTCGACACCATCCATTCGTACGTTCACTTAGATTTCACCGAACGGGAGCTGTTCAAAGACCTGTTCGTCGACCCGGACGGTGTTCGAGCCTTCGTCACCTACATGGGGAACATGATTGCGATTCGCGTGCTCTCCGGTGACGACGGGTTGTTCATCGGGCTGGCTCCGGGCAGTGTGGCGACTGAGGTCGTCAACCGTGTCGAGGAAGCTGTCGAAAACCAGTAGCCAGAAGCGATTTTTATTCAGCAGACAGACACTCTCTATGGCCCCCTCCACGCTCGCGTCGGCAACCGCGATTGTTTATGACTTAGACGGCACGCTCGTCCGGCTCGATGTCGATTGGAACGCGGTTCGTGAGAACGTGACCGCAGCCCTCCAAAGTCGGGGTGTCGAAACGAGCGGCGAAGACCTCTGGGGACTCCTCTCGCTTGGCAAAGAAACGGACAACGGCGCGCTCGTCGAGTCGATTATCGCAGACCACGAGCGAACCGGCGCACACAACTCGACGCGACTATTTTTAGCAGACGCAATTCCGACGAGCATCCCAGTGGGTGTGTGCTCGCTCAACTGCGCCTCTGCGGTGCATATCGCCCTTGAAACCCACGGCCTCTCTGAGCGCGTTTCTGCGATGGTCGGGCGCGACTCGCTTCCCGAACAAAAGCCACACCCAGAACCCCTGCTTTCGGTCATCGACGAACTCGGCGCAGACCCGGCTGAGACGGTGTTCATCGGCGACTCGAAAAGCGACGCAGAAACCGCGACACGGGCGGGGACGAAGTTCGTCTACGTTGAAGCGCTCCGGCGCGCGTAGGTGTAGACCGAAAGCGCCGTCAGCAGCCAGATGATGGCCCCGACACGAATCGCGAACGAGGCACGCGCCCCCCACGTTGGGAGGGTGTAGGGAATCGAGAGGAGCGTGACGACGGGTGCGCCGATGGCGATGGTGAGGACGAAGGTGACCTGCATCACCCACGTGTAGTCGATTCCCTCGACTTCGGTCGTCTCGACGCGTGCTGGCACAGGTTCTCGTAGCGGTGGGGGGTGGTTAATGGTTGCCGTTTGTCGCTATCGCGTGCGGGCGACCGAATACGTTTAATCCCATCCCGACCACCTCTGTCATATGCCCACGACAGTCAAGGACATCCGCAATATGGCGGGCGAGACGCGCATCACGATGATGACGGCGTACGATGCGCCGACCGCCGCGATTGCCGATGCACAGGGCCTCGATATTCTTCTCGTCGGTGACAGCCTCGGGAACACCTCGCTCGGCTACGACTCGACGCTCCCCGTGACGGTTGACGATACGGTGCGCCACACGGCCGCCGTCGCCCGGGCGACCGAAAACGCCCTCGTTGTCGCGGACATGCCGTTTCTCAGCTTTGGCGTAGACGACGCAGAGAGCATCAAAAACGCTGGGCGGATGCTCAAAGAAGCCGGGGCGAAAGCCGTCAAAATCGAGAGCGGGCCACACACCGTCGAACTGACGCGCAAACTCACGCAACTCGGGATTCCGGTCATGGCACACCTCGGATTGACTCCCCAGCAGGTGAACCAGCTCGGCGGCTACACCCGTCAAGGCACGACACGAGACTCGGCCGCAGCAATCCTCGACCTCGCCAAACAACACGAAGCCGCGGGTGCGTTCTCGCTCGTGCTCGAACACATCCCCGCGAACCTCGCCGCGCAGGTGACCGAGGCGTTGGAGATTCCGACCATCGGCATCGGCGCTGGCCCGGACACGGACGGACAGGTGCTCGTCGTAGACGATATCGTGGGCATGAGCGACTGGCAACCACCATTCGCAAAACAGTTCGGCAACGTGCGCGCGGAAATGGAGAAGGCAATCTCTGCATACGCAGACGAGGTGCGCGAGGGAAGCTTCCCCGGCCCCGAACACAGCCACGTCGAGAAAGATTTAGACAATCTCTACTGAGCAAGGAACCGCTCGATTGCGGTGGCAAACGCCTCTGGCTGTTCTATCATCGCGAGATGGGCGGCGTTTTCTATCCTGACGAGCGTTGCATTCTGCATGTTCTCGACCAGATACTCGTGATACGCAACTGGTGTGAGTCGGTCGTACTCGCCAACGAGTGCGAGGGTACGGGTTTCGATATCTCCAAGCGCGTCTCGTTCATCGAACGTGTGGCAGGTGCGAAAATCCCTCGTCGTGACGGCTTGGCCCACCGCGTTCATCGTGGCTTTCGAGTGGTCGGTGACGCTCGCTGTCGTGTCGTGAAACAGCATGTCCTCGCCGTGGAGGAACGAAACGGCGCGCTCAAAGTCCGTTTCGAAGAGGGTGAGGAGGTCGTCGAGCACGGCGAGTTTCGCGCCCGTGCCTGCGAGGACGACGGCTTCTGGCTCAAACCCGCGTTCGACGAGTAGGTGGATGACGATTGCGCCGCCGAGTGAGTTCCCGACGAGGACGGATGCGCCGGTCTCTTCGACGACGGCGAGGACGTCGTCCGCGTAGGCAGAGAGCGTTGCAAAGCCGGGTTCGGCGTCGAAATCGTCCGATTCGCCGTGGCCGCTCAGGTCGAGGGCAACTGCGGGGCGGGTGTTCGAGCGCCGCCCGTAGATGCCCGTCCAGACGCGGTGGCTGCCGCCACTGCCGTGAATGTAGCAGACCGGCGGCCCGTCGTCGCCAAAGTCGGTGCGTCGATACGCCGTCTCCCGTCCGTGGTGAGATACCGTGTCCATACGTGAGACGACACAGGCCCGACGGATAAGTTTAGAACACTGAACCGCAATACCACCAAATAATCGATTCCCTGCGCCGTACTACGATTCTCAGCGAAACACTTAAATATTGAGATAACTAACTATAGGTTAGTATGAAAATCACGCTACAAGACAGTCCGGGCGGAGATGAGGGGCAGTTTACCCGCTACGACTACGCCGATACGACCGTGTTCGCGGCCGACCTCGGCATGCGTGGTGGTGCCTCGGTCGATGTCATCGACCACACCGCAATCGTCGTCTGGGACGACGACGAACAACTCGAAATCGAGATACCCACGGAGGATAGGGCAAGAGCGTTTATCAAAAATGGCATCCTTACTATCGAGGTAGACCGATGAAGCTCACCGTCAAACCCCTAAAGCAGAAAGACGCCGGTCGCGGCCTGGCCGCCGTAGACCGCGCAGCAATGGCCGAACTCGGCCTCGAAAACGGCGATTACATCGTCATCGAAGGGAAAGACAGTGGGCGCGCCGTCGCCCGCGTCTGGCCCGGCTACCCCGAGGACGAAGGGCGAAGCATCATTCGCATCGACGGCCGACTTCGCCAGGAAGCGGACGTGGGTATCGACGACCGCGTCACCGTCGAGAAAGCCGACGTGAAACCCGCAAAGAAGGTGACGGTGGCTCTGCCACAGAACCTCCGCATCCGCGGGAACATCGGCCCGTACATCCGCGATAAGCTCGCCGGACAGGCCATCACCAAAGGCCAGACAGTGCCGTTCTCGCTCGGCTTTGGCCCGATGACGAGCATGTCGAATCAGAAGATTCCGCTCCGCATCGCGGGCGTCACGCCGTCTGGAACCGTCGTCGTCACCGACTCGACGGAAATCGAGATTAGCGAGAAGCCAGCAGAGCAGATTCGCGGTGCAGAGCGAACCAGCCCGCTCGGTGGTCCCTCTATCACCTACGAGGATATCGGCGGCCTCGACAGGGAGTTAGAGCAGGTTCGCGAGATGATTGAGTTGCCGATGCGCCACCCCGAGCTGTTCCAACAACTCGGCATCGAACCGCCAAAGGGCGTCCTCCTCCACGGCCCACCGGGCACGGGGAAAACGCTCATCGCGAAGGCCGTCGCAAACGAAATCGACGCCACCTTCGAGACTATCTCCGGCCCCGAAATCATGTCGAAGTACTACGGGGAGTCAGAAGAGCAACTCCGTGAGGTGTTCGAGCGCGCAGAAGAGGGTGCTCCGGCCATCGTCTTCATCGACGAACTCGACTCCATCGCGCCAAAGCGCGGGGAGACCTCCGGTGACGTCGAACGCCGCGTCGTCGCCCAACTCCTCTCGCTTATGGACGGCCTCAACGAGCGCGGACAGGTGACGGTTATTGGCGCAACCAACCGTATCAACGCTATCGACCCCGCGCTGCGCCGCGGTGGCCGGTTCGACCGTGAAATCGAAATTGGCGTCCCGGACAAGCAAGGTCGCAAGGAGATTCTGCAGGTCCACACTCGTGGGATGCCGCTCACCGAAAACATCGACCTCGACATGTACGCGGCGAACACCCACGGCTTCGTCGGGGCGGATTTAGAATCGCTCGCCCGCGAGGCGGCGATGAACGCACTCCGGCGTATCCGGCCCGAACTCGACCTCGAAGCCGACGAAATTGACGCGGACGTCCTCGAATCGATTCAGGTCACGGAAACCGACTTCAAAGAGGCGCTAAAGGGCATCTCGCCCTCTGCACTCCGCGAGGTGTTCGTCGAAGCGCCAGACGTGTCGTGGGAGAACGTCGGTGGCTTAGAAGACACCAAAGAGCGCCTCCGCGAGACCATCCAGTGGCCGCTCGAATTCCCCGAGGTGTTCGAGACGATGGGCATGGAAGCCGCAAAGGGGGTCCTGCTCTACGGGCCACCCGGCACGGGGAAGACCCTGCTCGCAAAGGCCGTCGCAAACGAGGCCGAGTCGAACTTCATCTCCATCAAAGGCCCCGAGCTGCTCAACAAGTTCGTCGGTGAGTCAGAGAAGGGTGTCCGCGAAGTGTTCGCCAAAGCCCGCGAGAACGCCCCAACGGTGGTGTTCTTCGACGAAATCGACTCTATTGCCTCCGAACGCGGCCAGCGCATGGGTGACTCCGGCGTCTCTGAACGTATGGTCTCCCAACTTCTGACCGAACTCGACGGGTTAGAAGAACTCGAAGACGTGGTCGTCATCGCGACGACCAACCGGCCAGACCTCATCGACTCGGCGCTGTTGCGCCCGGGTCGCTTAGACCGCCACATCCACGTCCCCGTCCCGGACGAGGAGGCCCGCCGCGCCATCTTGGAAGTCCACACGAAGGACAAGCCAATCGCAGAAGAGGTCAACCTCGATAAACTCGCCAAAGACACCGAGGGCTTCGTTGGTGCCGACCTAGAAGCACTCGTGCGCGAGGCGTCGATGGCCGCAAGCCGCGAGTTCATCCGCAGCGTCTCGCCCGAAGACATCGCCACCGGCGTTGGTAACGTGCGCGTGACGGCCAAACACTTCAAGAAGGCGATGAAGGAGGTTCAGCCGTCGGTCACCGACGAGACGAAGCGCCGCTACGACGAAATCGAACAGCGCTTCCAGCAGCGCGAACCCGAGACCGAAGAACGCGAGTTCAGTCGCACCTTCCAGTAGTCTCGCACCGTTTTTTTGATTCGAAAGACGAATTGTAGGCACTGTTTAACCCCTCAGTTGCGGATAGTTCGTTGAGGCCGTGGTGAATACAGCGAGTTCGGTTATATCTTGAGGAACGAAATCAGCAATCCCATCGTCCAGTCACGACCTGCCTCACGGTGTCTCAAGTCCACCATAGCCACCACGTGCGACACCGAGTGCGATCAATGCAATGAGCCCACCAACGACGGCTGTGTACAACAGGGCATAGAATCCTGCTCCAACGAAAAATGCAGTGGTAACGACGCCACCAATCAGAAGCGACACGAGAACGATGAGTACGTCAAGCCGTAGTGCGAGCGCGATATCCATATCCAAGCCAGCAGTAGGAGTCAGGTAAACGTTTGGCCATCATATTTCTTCGGCTGCACCCGCAGCTCACGACACCACTGTCACTCGAAAAAACCGCTGCTATTCGCTCACTTCGAGCGGCTCGTGGTCGTACTTCGTCCGGAACTCTTGGATGAGCGTGCCCATTTTCGCATACCAGTCGTTGAGGAGGCGCTGGAGTTCGTCTGCGACCTCGTCTGCAGCCGCGGTGGTGTAGACGTGGTGGTAGCCGCCTTGTTCGTAGTTCACCTGTTCTTTCTGGATGAAGCCCGCTTGTAGGAGGCGCTGGACGGCGCGGTACGCAGTAGAGCGCTCTCGCCCGACTTTGTCCGCGATTTCGTCTATCGTCAACGCCTCCTCGGACTGTGCGAGCACGCTGAAGCAGTCTCGGTCGAGTTCCCGGAGCCCGTGGAAACATTCGAGGAGTCCCTCACACTCCATGTCTTTTCGCAGTAGTTCTGCCATCGAGTCGGCCATCGGTTACCTCTACATAATCGCCCGGACAGCAATAATGGTTCGTATGTTGGGGGGTTCCCACCAGGCTCGCGCCGCTCTCGTCGCTCGGTCGTCTGTGTTGTCGATACCATCCCACCGCGTTCACTGTGTGCGTTGGTCGCACAACCGGTCGGGCAATAGTTAATCCACTTCCTGTACGTTTGGAGTAGTATGGTCTCTCGTATCACGGCAGACGACCTCCGTCGGCTCATCGACGACGAAAGCTCGTTCGCCCTCATCGACACTCGGATGCCGGATAACTTCGAGGCGTGGCACATAGAAGGCGCGCTCAACTTCCCGTACAAACCCGGCGACACCGTGACGAAAGACGAACTCTATGACCGACTCGGCGTGACCACCGACGACCACATCATCACCATCTGCGCGAAGGGCATCTCCTCTGACCACTTCGCAGACGCGCTCGCAGACCTCGGCTACGAGGACGTGTCGCTCGTCGAAGGCGGCATGAAGGCGTGGAGCGCGGTGTACGACACCGTCACCATCCCGACCGATTCTGCCAAGGTGACCGTCATTCAGGTCCAGCGCCGGGCGAAGGGCTGTCTGTCCTATCTCATTATCGCCCGACACACGGGGACGGCGGCGGTCGTGGACACGACCCGCCACACCGCGGAGTTCATCTCGCTGGCAGAGCGCCACGGCGTCGAGATAACCGACGTGTTCGACACGCACGTCCACGCAGACCACCTAAGCGGCGGTCGCGCACTCGCAGACGCCGTGGGCGCGACCTACCACCTCGGCGAACGCGCCACCGACCGCGGCGTGACCTACGACTACGACGCTCTCGGGCAAAACGAGGTAGTCACGGTTGGCGACGTGCAGATAAAGGCAGTCGCAGTCCCCGGACACACCTCTGAGATGGTGAACTACCTCGTAGACGACGTGGCGGTGTGTACGGGCGATACGGTGTTCACAAACTCCGTTGGCCGCACCGAACTCCAGTTTGGCGACGCAGACGCCGCAGACGGTGCGCGACTCCTGTACCAGTCGCTTCACGGCACGCTCCTCGCAGAACCCGACGACGTACTCGTCCTCCCCGGTCACTTCCCACTCGAAGCAGACGGGTCATCACCGAGCGCGACTCCAGGTGAACCCATCTTCACGGACATACACACCCTCCGTACCACCCTCTCATTGCTCGCGCTCCCCGAAGCCGAGTTCGTCGAGCGAATCACCGCTACGCTCCCCGAAAAACCGCCGAACTACGAGACGGTTATCGCCATCAACACCGGCATCCGTGACCTCACCGACGACCAAGAAGCGACGGAGTTGGAACTCGGGCCGAACAACTGTGCGGCAGAACAAGTGAGTTAGTTGAGCGGTTCTGCGGCGTCCTGGTCAACGAGTGGCTTCGCGTTGGCCGAAGGGAGCGTCACCACGTCTTCTGCAGAGAGGACGTAGGTGCGCTGGTCGATACCGAAAATCTCGCCAACGTCTTTCGTGATGCGGACGGTCGTGCGCTCGTCGTCCGCCTCTTCTGCCTTTTCAGCTTCGTCAGCAGCTTCTGGCTCGGCGTCAGCCGTTGGCTCTGGACTGTCTGCGCCGGGCTGTGGGTCTGCGTCTGGATACTCGGGTTCGTCCGGTGGGACCTCGGGCGCGTGCTCGTCCGCAGTCGGCTCTGGGGGAACCGGGCGCGATTCGTCTGCTGGCTCGGTTGCGCCCGCGCTTCCCATCATGTCTGCGGCGCTGACGCCGGAAGTGGGCGATTCGGTTGACTCCGGCGCTGGCTCTGCAGCCTCTGTCTCCTCGTCGGTGCTGGTCGGAACGCCTTCGCCCGAAAGCACCGACAGGACGTGTGCGCGATTCTCCTCGATTGCCGTCACGAGCGTTTCGTAAACGCCCTCTTCCTCTGCGGTGAGGCCGTCGTCGTCTACGGGCATGCCCGCGGCGTCGAGGCTCGCCAGCTTGACGAGTTTCCCGATGCGGCGCTCGTAGACGGCTTCGACGGTGCTCTCTGCGGTTTTGATGTCATCAGAAAGCCTGCGGACCTCAGGTGCGTCGAAGGGGTCGTCTGCGCGCGCGGCGGCCGCTTCGCGCTCGTCGCGCAACGACTGAATGAACTCCGCAGCGTCGGCATAAAAGGTCGATCGAAGATGCTGCAGGCTGTCCTTTTGGCGCTCTTTGCTTCGGACAGATTGGAGGTCGTCTAGATTCATTCTTTGCCCTTCTCTGCGCGTCCTCTGGCCATCAGGAAGATGCCCAGATACTCTGGAACTGTAACATCTCCTTCAGACAGTGTAAAACTATCGCCACCGAGTTCGACCGTTCCGCCGTTCGTGACTTCCACCGTGATGTCGTGGCCGACGAACGTGTCGGGCACAGCCGCTTCGAGTGGGTTGAATTCGGCGAGTTCGTCACGTTCGAGGCGGAGCACCTGTAAGCCACTCCCGCCGTGGAGGCTTCCCGGCAGGCGAATGAGGCGGTTCGTGTCGGTGGTCACGGGTTCGTCAATCGGCGCGTTATCGAGGTCGACGACCTCGCGCATCACGTCGCGCGCGATTTTGTAGAACGCGGGGTGAACGTCGATGTTTCCGGCTGCGATTGCGTCACGATTCGACTGCATGGCGGTGAGCGCGGCTTTCGCCCGCCCCTCGCCGACGCCGTCTTTCGACTGGAGGCGTTCTAAGGCTGCCTCCTCGTCTTGGTCGAGTACGTCATCGACGTAGCCCATGAGGTGGCGGTGGGCGCGTTTGCCCCAGCCACCGCGAATGCGGAGGGTGCGCTTGTCGGCGGGCGTTTTTCTGCCCAGCCCTTGGACGGACTCGGTGGCGATGAGTTCGTCGAAGTCGAGGCCGATACCGCGGACGTAATCGACGATTTCGCGGCGTGCTTCGCGCTCTAATTCGTTGACCGCGGCGTCTCTGACGTGGACGTGGTAGCCCCGGCCGCCCGAGAAAACGACTTGCGTGTCGCGAAAGCCGAAATCCTCGTCGAGAAACGAGAGCAAGCGCATGAGTGCGGTCTTACACTTTTCGAGCATCTCGGCGTAGGAGTCCTCGCCGAGGGTCACCGAGGGCAGGTGGTCTGCGTCCAAGTCGAAGACGAGGTCTGAGCCTTGCCAGCGCTTTTTCGTCATCGAGTTCGCACTCGGGTCTGCGTACTGCCCGGCGGAGAAGTAGACGTGGCGTGGGCGCTTGTGTCTGAGAAACTCACCGAGGTCGCCCAAGTCGAGCAGCGACCGGTGGCGAACCATCGTCGTGCCCGGCGTGTCGGTCCACGGGATGAAGCCCCACTCTCGCTCGTGGGCGTTCGGTGGTGGCGTTATCTCGTGGCGTCTGTAGTAGTCTCGAAAGCGGCCACGGAGATACGCACGCGTGCGCTCTTCCATCGACCGGGATTCGTCGTACGGTTAGAAAGGACTTGCCCTTCAGCGGCGCATGAACTCGGAGAACTTGCTCGTAATCGAACTGTTGCCAAGCCGCAGATAGTATGCCGCACCGCCGTCTTCGTAGTAGTTCGTGACTTCGCGGACGATTTTGAAGCCAATGTGTTCGTAAAAGCCGAGTGCCCGTTCGTTCGTCGTTCGCGCGTGACAGCTAACGGAGCCATACTCTTCTGCGATGGCCTTGACGAGTCGTTCTGCAAAGCCCTCGCCGCGGTAGTCAGGGTCAACGGCGAGAAACAGGATGTATCCATCACGGCGAACCGAACAGAAGGCGACGAGCTTCTCGACGGGGCCGTCTTCGACGAGCAGATACGCCGTAGACCGTCGGTAGGCGTCCATGAAAAAGCCACGCCGCTGGCGGAGGAACCCCTCGTGTTTTCGGATGTGCTCTTTTAGCTCCCAGGCCTCCTTCGCAAAAGCGTCATTGCCAGGCCCGGCGACGCGGAGTTCGATGTTGACGCTCACTATCACGGATTATAGCGACGGAGCCGATATAATACCACCGCCCCTGCCACAACACTTTCAGCAGTGGGAGGATACGAGTCGGTAATGGATTCGGGTGACGGTGAGGGGGGCTTACCACAAGAACACGCGGAAAGTTTCAAACTACGACTTCGGAAAATTTTCTTGAGCGGTGCAGCGCTCACGATTCCGCTCATTATCACGTTCATCGTCCTCGGGTTTATCGTACGATTCGTCTCTGATTTGTTGGCTCCGTTCGTTCGGGTTGCGAACTACTTCTGGACCATCAACATGCCGGGCTTTCTGGTGCAGGCCACCGCCATCGTCGCCACCGTCGTCATCATCTTCGTCGTCGGCATCGTCTCCGAGGGGACGAGCGGCGAGCACATGGCAGACCGGTTTCACACGCTCATTGAGGCAATCCCGGGCGTGGGTGGGGTCTATCACAGCTTTCGCCGCATGAGCGACGTGCTTATCGAAAGCGACACACAGAGCTTTCAGGAGGTCAAAATCGTCGAGTTCCCCCACGAGGGCGCGTACACGATAGGGTTTCTCACCGCCGATACGCCCGAAGAGATTGAGGTGGCAGCCGGCCACGACGACATGCAGACGCTGTTTCTCCCGCTCGCGCCGAACCCGGTGATGGGCGGCTTTCTCGTCCACCTCCCCGTAGAGAAGGTCCACGATGTGGACATGACCGTCGAAGAGGGCGTCCGAGCCATCGTGACCAGCGGGGTTGCCGTCGGGGAATCGAATGGCGAGAGAACCGCCCTCTCGTCTGAGCAGTTGACGCGACTCACCGGCATCAACCAACAGGAGAAGGTACAGCCGGACGACGTCGATTCCGCTGTTGAAGAGCCAGACGCCGCACCCGGAAACCGCGAGGAAAAAGACGATGCGGTCTAAGTGACTCGTATGAACATCGCGGAGGCTTCGTCGTGAGTTTCGAGCTAAAAGAGCACACCGCAGACGTGGGTGTCGCCGCGACCGGCGAAACACTTGGCGAACTGTTTGCCGCCTTCGGTGACGGCCTCACCGCCTGTATGTGCGACGAGTTTCCAGCCACCGGCGAGCGATTTTCCTTCACTGTCCGCGCAGAGAGCCGCGAAGCCGCGCTCTTCGACTACCTCGATGACCTCATCTACGAACGCGACGTGCGCCTCGTCCTCCCCGTCGACAACGAGACGACGGTCCGCGAGGAAGACGGCGAGTGGGTGGTCGAAGCGAGCGCCCGGGGCGTGCCGCTCGCAGACGTGGTCGCCCGAGACATCAAGGCAGTGACCTACTCTGAGATGCGCATTGAGGAGACGCCAACGGGCTGGGAAGGCTACGTCGTCTTCGACGCCTGACACGCGGGTGAATCCGGAGGTGAAAACCTATTCCGCGCGGCGACCGTACCTTCTGCTATGACCACCTACGAAGCTGGTGACATCACGCTTCACAAGCTCCGCGAGTTCGTCTGGGAGATTCCCAAAGACGGTGACATGCGCGTCCCCGCCCGCGTGCTCGCAAGCGAGACGCTGCTCGACCAGATCAGCGACGACCTGACGCTCACCCAACTCAAAAACGCCACCCACCTGCCGGGCATCCAGAACCACGCCATTTGCATGCCGGACGGCCATCAGGGCTACGGCTTCCCGGTCGGCGGTGTCGCCGGTATCGACACCGAGAACGGCTGCATCTCGCCCGGCGCGGTCGGCTACGACATCAACTGCGGCGTCCGGATGATGACGACGAACCTCACCTACGATGACCTCAAAGGCCACGAGGAGGAACTCGTCGAAGCACTTTTCGACGCCATCCCCTCCGGTCTCGGCGGCGGCGGCGTCGTCCAAGACGACATCGCCACGGTCAACGAAGTGCTCGACAAGGGCATGCGGTGGGCGCTCGACCAGGGCTACGCCACCGAAGCCGACCTCGCCCACTGCGAGGACGAGGGCTTCCGTCCCGACGCCCGCCCCGACAAGGTGTCTGAGAAGGCCAAAAATCGCGGGCGAAACCAGCTTGGCTCGCTCGGTTCTGGTAACCACTTCCTCGAAGTCCAGCGCGTGACCGACGTGTTCCGCGAGGATGTGGGTGACGCCTTTGGCCTCTCTGAAGACCAGATTGTGGTGCTCATTCACTGCGGTTCCCGAGGCCTTGGCCACCAAGTGTGTACGGACTACTTGCGAAAAATCGAGAAACAACACAGTGGCCTGCTCGCAGAGCTTCCAGACCGCGAACTCGCCGCCGCGCCCGCGGGCAGTCAACTCGCAGAGGATTACTACGGCGCGATGTGCGCGGCCATCAACTTTGCGTGGGTGAACCGCCAGCTCATCATGCACCGCACCCGCGAGGTGTTCGCAGACGTGTTCGACCGGCCGTGGGAAGAGATGGAGATGAAACTGCTCTACGACGTGGCCCACAACATCGCCAAAAAAGAGTTCCACGAGGTTGACGGCGAGCAGCGTGAACTGTTCGTCCACCGAAAAGGCGCGACGCGGGCGTTTCCCGCGGGCCGACCCGAACTCCCGCCGGCCTACCGCGACGTAGGCCAGCCCATCATCATTCCCGGGTCGATGGGCACCCACAGCTACATCCTGCGCGGTGGCGAGAACTCGCTTGGTCTGACCTTCGGTTCGACCGCCCACGGCGCGGGCCGGGTCATGAGCCGCACGCAGGCAAAACAGGAGTTCTGGGGCGAGACGGTCAGAGAAGAACTGCGCGAACACCAGCACATCTACGTCAAAGCCCAGTCCGGGGCGACGGTCGCAGAGGAAGCGCCCGGCGTCTACAAGGACATAGACGAGGTCATCCGCGTCTCTGACGCGCTCGGCATCGGCGATAAGGTCGCACGGGCACTGCCGGTCTGTAACATCAAGGGCTGAGAGACGCACGACCCAGAAGTTCTTTTGCCCCCAACGAGAAGCGAGAGGTATGATAGACGAGACGGTCGAGGAGATTCTCGATATGCAGACACACAGCTCCTCGGTAGTCGCCGTGAAGGCCGCAGAAGCCCTCGCTGACCTCACAGAGCGAGAGTTCGTGACCGTAGAGGAGTACATCCGCGACTTAGAGCGAAACAGTAGCGCACTGCGCCGGGCAAACCCCTCTCATGCGTCGCTTTTCAACACCCAGCGCCAAATCGTCGAGCTCGTGACCGAGGCCGAGCCCGAATCGGTCGATGAGGCGAAAAAGCTCACCCTCGCCGCCATCGACGAGGTCGTAAGCCAGGTCGAGAAGGCAAAAGACCGCGCCGCGGCCAACGCCGCGGACTCCCTCGAAGACGGGATGACGATTCTCACCCACGACTACTCCTCGACCGTCCTCGAAGCCGTAGAGCAAGCGGCCAAAGACGGCAATCACCTCACCGTCTACGTCACTGAAGCCAGACCGCGCTACCTCGGTCGCAAGACGGCGCGCGTTCTGTCTGGCATCGACCGCGTCGAGACGCATCTGATGGTCGACAGCGCAGCGGGCCACTTCCTCCCCGAGTGTGACGCCGTGTTCTTCGGGATGGACTGCATCGTTGGCGACCTCTTTTACAACCGCGTCGGGACGTTCCCCATCTCCGCAACCGCGGCGCAAGTTGACGTGCCCGTCGTCGTCGTCGGGTCGCGGGCGAAAATCATCGAAGACGGCTTCGTGTTCGAAAACGAGATTCGCTCCGGCAGCGAGGTCATGCTCGAACCCGCAGAGGGGTTCAAACTCGAAAATCCGGCCTACGACGCGACGCCAATCCGGCTCATCGAGTCGGTCATCACCGACCACGGCACCCAGCAGTTCTAATCGAGCAACGCCCGCCTGAGGTCGGCGGGCGACGTGACAACCTCGTCGGCTTTTGTGAGGTCTTGGCCGCTGCCTTCGTTTTGATAGCCAATACAGTACATCCCCGCGGTCACGGCGGCTTCCACGCCGTGGGTCGAATCTTCGACCACGACGCAGTCAGCAGGGTCGACATTGAGCAACGCAGCTGCGTGGAGGAAGATGTCGGGGGCGGGCTTACTCGCCGCCTCGATGTCTTGGGCGCTCACGACGCGGTCGAAGCTGTCTGCTAACTCGAACTCGTCGAGTACCATTTGAATCCAGTCGCGCTGTGAGGAGGAGACGAGCGCCACGCTGTGGCCACGCTCACGGAGCGTGGCGACGAGGTCGTGAAACCCGTCCATAAGCGCGGCGTCTTCGCGGTAGACCTGTGTCGCCGTCTCGTCGTAGCAGTCGAGGAACGCTTCTTTCGACAGCTTCGTCTCGTAGTGCTCGTCTAAGTGGTCGTACAGGTCTTCGACGTTCATTCCCGTGATGTCTTCCGGTTCGATGTCACCGGAGACCGCTTTCGGGAAGATGCGGTCGTGTTCGTATCCTGACCAGTACGCTTGTGAGTCGACGATTACGCCGTCCATATCGAACAGCACAGCACGAAATGGGTGCACAGGTCACCCCTCACGACTCAGGCGGAAATAGCTACTGGGCGGGCGGAATAGTGGAGGTTACGAACCGCTTACCACAGCGAAGGCAGTTGCTTACTATGCGCGCTCCCACTGACTGTCTAGAATGCCGATGTTTTCGCCACAGCCAATCACGCTGGTCGCCGTGGCAGGCGGGTTCGCCGCAACACTCGTCATGACGGTTTCTTTTTTAAACTATCGCAGTGAGTTGCCGTTTCCAACTGCAGAGATCTGGAATCGGCTCACCGGCGGCCGCGAGCTGTTCGGGTCGCCGTACGCCGGGCCAATCATCCTCTTGTTTCTGCTTGGCACCACGCTCGCGGCTGGCTTTCCGTGGGTGCTCTGGAACGTCGTTCGTTTCCACAATACGGCCTACTACAACACCTTCCCCGAAGCGATGCTTACGGGCCTCGTCTTTGGCTTGCTGTTTTACGGCATCTCCGTGCTCGCGGTGGGGGTTGGCCTGCTTCACGTCGAACTCACGGAATCGCAGGCGCTTCGCTATTTTTTCGTCCACGTCCTGTTCGGCCTTGTTTACGGCCTCTGGATGGGGCTTGCGACCAACCTCTGGTATCCGATTTTCTTCTAAGCTACATGTACATCCGGTCTTCCGGTTTGGCCTGTTGTTCGACCTGTTCTAAGCGATTTGCAAGGTCTGCGTAGTGTTGCTGGACGGCTTTTGCGAACGCTTCGAGCGGTTCGGTATCGACGGTGAGGTCGTACACCTGACTCACGGTGTCCAAGAGGCGAAGCGCGGCTTCCACATCGGGCGCTTGCCCGTGGACGGGGGTGGTGAACACACACGCCGCGAGCGACGAATCCATCCCGCGTTCGATGATGCTCCCATTTACGCCGTCGAGATAGCCGTTTGCCATCGGGGGGACGGTCTCGTTTTTGAGGCGACGCGTTCGGTAGTCGTCGGTGGCGATGTAGAAGGTGCGGTGGTCGTCAGGTCCGTGGGGAACTGGGACGCCGGAGAGCAGGACGATTTCGCTCACCTTATTCTCGTCTGCCCAGTGGAGCACCGACTGCGCAAACGAGTCTGCCGCCCAGACGGGGACGAACAGCTCGCCAACGAGGAAGGTCACGTCGAGGTCGTCGCGCGAAAACAGCCGGGTGTGGTGGCGGGGTCTGCCCTCGTTGAACGGAGTAATCGACGGGAGTTGGTCGGTCGTGATGTAGCCCGTCTGGTGTAGGTCTAAGTGCTCTACGAGATAGTCAACGGCCGTCAGCCCGGCGAGGCCGGGCTGTGAAAAGCCCGCGATGAGGGTCGATGCTGGCTGTTCGTCTTGGGTGACGTTGAACATGCGCTCTAAGGCAGGTGGCATGCGGTAGTCCATAGTGAACACTCACGCGCCGGTCGCTTAGGCGTTACCGCACGTCGTGCGCAACCCTTTTTTCGCCTGCCAGTATCGGAATGAACATGACGAGACTGGGATGGGTTCTCCTCCAAGCAAACGAGACGGCCACACCGCCGTGGGTAACGTCGGTCGTAGATGAGGTCACCAAATTCATCCCAGAGATCATCCTCAGAGTCGTCGCCGCACTGTTCGTCGTCACCGTCGCCTACCTGCTTTCACGGACGCTGATGCAACTGCTCAGCCGTCGGGTCGCCCGCCGGTTCCGTCGCCCGAGCATCACCCGAACCATCCTTCGGTCGGTGCAGACGGCCATCATGGTGGCTGCTGGGCTGCTCGCCATCTACATCCTTGGCCTGCATATCTCAGACCTCACTCTCTCGGTGACGGTGTTCTCAGCCGCGGTTGGTTTCATCCTCGCGCCAATCATCGGGAGCATCGTAAACGGGCTGTTCGTCCTGACGGACCAAGCCTACGAGATTGGGGACATGATAGAAATCGTAGATAGCGGGCAGACGGGCTTCGTCGAAGACATCACACTGCGGTACACGAAAGTGTTCACGCTCGACAACACCTTCCTCGTCATCCCGAACGGGAAGATCCGCGACCGTGACGTGGTTAACTACTCCGCAGAAGACGAACGCACACGGCTCGCCCTCGACATGACCGTCACCTACGAAGGCGACCTCAAACAGGCGCGAAACATCATGGAACAGGCGGCCGCAGAAGTCGAGGAGGTCATCGAAGGCGGCCCCGACATCCGCATTGGCAGTGCGCGCTATCCGGCAAAGCCAACGTGTTACATCGATACCTTCGCAGATCACGGCATCAACCTGCGGCTTCGCTACTGGGTCAAACAGCCGTACAAACTGCTCACCGCGCGCTCGAAGGTACAGGAGAACGTCTGGGCCCGTCTCGAAGAGGCCGACGTGAAAATTCCGTATCCGCACTCACACATGGTGTTCGACGAGACGAGCGGCGACCTCAGCGTCTCGATGCAAGACCGGTTCAAGCAGTAGACGCGGTAATCACTTTGCAGTCTAACTTTTCGTTCAGATAGCGTTCGATGTCCGGGTCATCGATGAGCGTCCGAACCATGCGCCGCCAGCGGCTCATCTGCTTGCGGCCGATGACGACCACGTCCGCACCCTCTGCGGCCACCTCATCGAGGATGGTCTCTTCGACGAGGAAGCCGTCGCGGGTGACGTAGCGGGCGCGCGGAAGGCGGCCGAACTCGCGTTCGACGGTGGCTTTCAAGTCCGCCCGCGAGACGCGACGACTAGCCTGATATAGATTGACGTGAAGCACGGTAAGCTCCGCATCAAGCTCGTCTGCCACCTGAATGGCCTTCTCGACGGTGGCGTGTGAGTGCTCAGTCAGCGGATATCGGACAGGGACGATGACGAGCGTCATTACCGAGAAAACACGTGCAAGGGGCCTCAACCTTTTGCTTATACGCCAGTTCTGCTGATTCTTCCCTCGACCGTTGGCGCGAGGCCTTCTGTGCGGGCGTACTCTGCGAGCACCTCGTACTGGGTGTCGAGGCGGTCGACCTGCAATTCAGCAGACAGCACCGGGAACTCGTGGGAGGCGTGGAGCAGGTACTCGGTCGTTGCGAGGGTGTAGGTAGCTTCAGAGTCTATCGGTTCGCCATCGACAGTTGCGGAGGCCAATTCACCCGCCGCGTGGTCGTAGACGAGGCGTGCGCCGCTCACGTGGCCGTGCCACCAGTGGGGTTCACCAAAGTCCACGTTGCCGCCGTTCGCCTGCTCGAAGACGGCTTCTAACTCCTCGCCCGTGAGTTCGACGACCGCGACGGCTTCATCAAAGGGGACGAGGCTGATGAGGTCGCGGACGGTCACGTCGCCCGAAAGTGCCGGGCCGGAGCGAATCCCGCCGGAGTTCTGGAGGCCAACCTCCGCCCCACCCGCCCAGCGGTAAGCGTCTGCGACGAAGTTCCCAACGCGGCTCTCGCCGCGGAAGGCGGTTCGCTCTGTACGTTCGAGCGGTTCGGCGACGTGGCCAACGACCTCGTGAACACCCGCGTCGGCCAACTGGCTGCGCAGGGAGTCGGTCACCGCGTCGTCACTGGGGCCGTCTGCGACCTCGTGGCGGGTCACGGTTTTCTCGTCGAGTTCGACCTCAAGCAGCACCTCGCCGTTGACGCCGGGGCGCGTGAGCAGCGTGCCGTCGATGCGTTCTATGCGTTCGGTGTGGATGTGGCCGCCGAGAATCACGTCTACGTCCACGGAGACGGCGAGTTCCTCGTCGCGGCCGCCGAGATGCGAGAGCGCGACGATGTGGTCTACGCCTTTTTCGGTGAGCGCGGCCACGGCCTCTTTCGCGGCTTCGATGGGGTCTGTAAAGGTGAGCGAAGCAGCGCGTGGCGTGAGCGACGGCGTCGCGGGGTCTGTCACGCCGAACAGGCCAACGCGCGTGTCACCAACGGTTACAACCGTGTGTGGGACGACGCCGTCGTCGTTCCCGAACAGGTCGTCACCGTCCCACGTATTCGCGTTCACCCACGTCTGAGGCGAGGCGCGAACCACGTCGAGAGTGGCTTCTGGGCCGTAGTCGAAGTCGTGGTTGCCAAAGGTCTCTGCGTCAGGTTCGATGGCGCGAAACAGGGAGAGTGCCTGTCTGCCTTCCGTGACGAGTGAGAGCACTCCCGGAGCGGTGTTGTCGCCAGTTCCGAGCACGAGCGTCTCCTCGTCTCTCTGGGCGTCGATGAGTCCAGCGAGTCGTCCTGCGCGCGCTGGGTCGTCGTAGATGTTCTCGATGTCGGAGTAGTGGAGGAGGCGAACCGTCATTGACGGTGCATACAGGCGGGCTGTGATAACGACTTCGAGATTGGGTAGTTCTTTATCTGGGGCGAGCGAAACTACCATACATGGATGCGATAGCGACCGAAGGCGGCGAGACGCTGTACGTGACCGAGGCAGAAGCAGAGCGCGGGTCGAAAGGACCGTTCCTCGTCGTCTACGAGACCGACGACGGCGACGACCGCTGGGGATTTTACTGCTCTCACTGCAACTCACTCAACACGGCCATGGACTCGATGGGCCGCATCAAATGCAACGACTGCGGTAACATCCACAAAGCCGACGAGTGGGACGCGGCCCACGAATAGGAACGCAGCGTCTCCTTCTTGCGGTTTTCACGACGGGCCGAACAGTTAAGAGGGACGCAGTGGTACTCTCTGACGAATGGGGCCTGTTAACATGCCACCAGTCGAGGAGGCGAGGTCGATTTTCACCAGCCTCGGATACACCGTGTCCGGGTCAGGTACCGAGTTCACAGCAGAGCGCAAGTGGCGGACGGTAAACGTCACGGCCACCGACGGCGATGGTGCGCTTCCAACGTCTGGAACATTGCGTTGTTTCGTGACGTGGGAACGGACAGCGTCGTCGCTTCGTCACAAACTCCTTACGGAAAAACCGGACTATGATTGGGCGATTATCAGCGTAGCCGACGACGACTACGAGGTTATTCACCCCGTCGTTGGCCCCGCACCGGTCGCCTAAAGCGCCGAGTTTGCGGCGGCGAGTCCGGCAGGGACATCAACATCTGCATCTGCATCCTTGAGGACGCTGCCAAGCGCCCCGAGGAGCGCAATCACGTTTTTCGGTCGAGCCGAGTGACCCATACAGCCGATGCGGAAGATTTCGCCCGCGAGGTCGCCAAGGCCGCCCGCAATCTCGATGTCGTATTCTGCGAGCAACTGCGAGATAACGTCGCCTGCTTCGACGCCGCCGGGGACGCGCACCGCGTTCAGGCTCGGGAGCCAGTAGTCGTCGGGGGCATTCATTTCGAGCCCCATCGATTGGAGGCCCGTTTTCAGCCCGCCAGCGACGCGCCGGTGGCGCGCCCACCGGTTCTCGATGCCTTCCTCTGCGACGAGCCGCAGCGCCTCGCGCAGGCCGTAGATGTTCGTGATAGGCGCGGTGTGGTGATACGCGCGGTCATCGCCCCAGTAGCCCTGCAGGAGCGAGAGGTCGAGATACCACGACCGGGCGTCTTCCTCGCGAGAGAGCACCTTGTCCATCGCGCGGTCGTTGAGCGTGAGGGGACTCGCACCGGGTGGACAGGAGAGACACTTCTGTGGCCCTGAGTAGGCCACGTCCACGTCCCATTCATCGACGCGCAGTTCGACGCCGCCGAGGCTCGTGACGGTGTCTGCGATGACGAGCGCGTCGTGGCTGTGGGCGATGTCGGTGAGCTGTGGAACCTCGGGTTGGAGGACGCCCGTGCTCGTTTCTGCGTGGACGAAGCCGAACACGTCTGGCTGGTGTTCTGCGAAGGCGGCTTCGACGGCTGCGGGGTCGAGCGGTTCGCCCCACGGCGCATCGACTTCCACGACGGAGCCACCGGCACGACGCACCATCGAGGCCATCCGCCCGCCGAAGTAGCCGTTGGTCGGGACGAGGACGGTGTCGCCGGGTTCGGTGACGTTGCCGATGGCGGCTTCCATCGCCGCAGAGCCGGTTCCGCTCACGGGAATCGTCCACTGGTTGTCGGTGCGGAAGGTGTAGCGAAGCAAGTCCTGTACCTCGTCCATGATTTCGATGAAGTAGGGGTCTAAGTGGCCTACGAGCGGCGTACTCATCGCCTTCAGGACGCGAGGGTGGACGTCGCTCGGGCCCGGGCCCATGAGCGTTCGGTCAGGTGGCACGAGTTCGGTGACGTCTGGTCGGTTCATAGCTGTGCGTTCACAGGGCACGCAAAAAAGCATGTCCAAGACGGCAGCGGCCCCCGGAAGTTATTGGCCGGGTGGCCGTGATGTCGGTGTATGCTTCTCCTGCAATCGGGGCTGTCGCTGGTACAAACCGCCCTCGACCAGTTCGTTTCGAACGTGACGACCGCGCTTCCAGACCTCATCAGCGGCCTCGTGTTTCTCGTCATCGCGGGGGTGTTCGTCCAACTGCTCATGTGGGTGGTGAAAGCCATCTTGAAACGCACCATCGTCGGTGAGTCGCCGGTCTACCGCCAGTTCATCGCCACCGTCATCGCCGTGTTCTTGTGGTTTGGGGTCGCCCTCTCGTTTCTCTCTATCGTGGGGCTCACGGTCATTGCAGCCTCCCTCGGCACCGCCACGGGCTTTCTCGCCCTCGGCGTCTCGTATGCCCTCTCGGGGATGATAAAAGACGCCGTCGCAGGCGTCTATCTGCTCCGTGACCCGGATTTCATGCCCGGTGATACGGTGAAAGCCGGTGACGTAGAAGGTGTCGTCAAGTCCATCGAACTCCGCAAGACGCGCCTCGCGGTCGATGGCAACACCGTGGTTCGCGCGAACGGCGACATCGAACAGAAGTGGACGAAACTCGACGACGAGACGTAACCCCCGAGAAGCTTATATCTCCGCTCGTCGCAGTTCGTTACAATGTTTATCGGTCACGCGATGGTCGCGTTCGCCATCGCGGCCGCCGTCGCCGCGCGCTATGGGTGCTCCCGAGAGCGCGCGCTGGCGCTCGGTATCGCGGCCGGGGCGTTCGCCACCGTCCCCGACGTGGATATGAGCTATGCCGTGTTTGGTCTGCTCAAAACGAGTGTGACCGGCGTTTTCGACGCCACCGAGGCGTTTTGGGCGACTAGCACGCTCGTCCACCGCGTGGTCACTCACTCACTGCTCGTCGGAGCCATTGCAGCAGGTGGCGTCTTCCTGTGGAGCAGGGCCGACGCGGGCGAGTGGTGGGCCTATCCCGTTGCAGGCGTCGTGTTCGCTGGCCTCATCGCCGCCGCGTTCGCTGAAACGGGGCTGCTCGGGGCGGCCGTGATGCTCGCGTTCGTCGTCGCCGCGCTCGCCGTCACCATCGCGATGCGACGCTGGAAAGCGCTCTCGCCGCGTGCCCTCTTTGCGACGGCGCTCGTTGGCTTCCTGAGCCATCCATTTGGGGACCTGTTTACCGGGAGCGCGCCGCGCTTGTTCTACCCACTCGACGTGACGGTGTTGGCCGGGCGCATCACCCTGTATCCCGACCCGACGATGCACCTCATTGGGGCCTTTCTCATCGAACTCGCCACCATCTGGCTCGCGCTGTCCGTCTATCTCTCGCTCGACGGGCGGTCGCTCGATTCGTACCTGAACCGGCGGGCGACCCTCGGCGGCGGGTATGCGGCTGCGGCGGTGTTGTTGCCTGCGCCGACGCTCGATACGTCGTATCACTTCGTGTTCAGCGTCCTCGCCCTCGGCGCGGTGGGCGTGCGGCCACGACGGCCGACGAACTGGGCGCTCACCGAAGCGCGCGTCCTCGACGCAGTGGTGACGGGCCTTGCGGCGATTACCCTCGCCGTCCTCGGCTACAGCGTCGCCTATCTGGCAATTTAAGGGAAGGTTACTAACGCCTGCGCTGTCTACAGATTCTCATGGCTCGGACGGGTAAACTCGGGAGTATCGTTGAGGATGCGAGTCTCAACGCCCTGCTCTCGTGGTTTTTGGTCGGATTTGTGCTCGTGGTCGTCGGTGAAAGCCTCCTCGGTGGCGACCTCCTCTGGGCACTGTTTGCGACGGGTGTGGCGGCGCTCGCGCTCGTTCCCGCGATTTCCTATCGTAACCCGCGGGCGATGTTGCCGTGGGAAGTCCTGTTGCTCGCCGTCTTACCGATGGTTGGTCGCGCGTTTGCAACGCTGCCGGTGACGGGTGAACTCGCCACGTACCTCTCGGTGGCCGCCCTCGCGCTCATCGTCGCCGTCGAACTCCACGTCTTCACGCCCGTCGAGATGACCCACGGCTTCGCAGTCCTGTTCGTCATCATCGCAACCATGGCCACCGCGGGCGTGTGGGCGGTCACGCGCTGGGTGGCAGACCTCTATCTCAACACGGGCTTTCTCGTGAGCGAAGAGGCCCTCATGTGGGAGTTCGTCTGGTCTACGGCGGCGGGCGTCCTCGCGGGTGTCGTGTTCGATCTCTACTTCCGTCGTCGCGCGCCCATTGAGGTGCACAAACCAGACGACGCGGGTGGGGTGCGCTGATGAATCTGCGAAAACGCCTCGGTATCTCAGCACACCGCCAGCGCCAGCTCACCCACGTCATGGAAGTGCTGCTCGTCGGCATGTTCTTCATCGGCGTCGAACGCCGGAGCGGCGGCATCATGGTGAACACCGCGGTTGCGCTGCTCGTCGTCCAGTTGCCACCGCTGCTCGAACGCGACTACAACATCCCGATGGACGCTGGCCTCACCCTCTGGATTACGGCGGCCGTGTTCCTCCACGCCCTCGGTACCGTGGGGATTCCCGGCAGCGAAATCGGGAGCTTCTACCGGAATGTCTGGTGGTGGGACCACCTCACCCACGCGCTTTCGTCGTCTATCGTCGCGGCCGTTGGCTACGCCACTGCACGGGCGATAGACGAACACTCAGATAGCATCACGCTCCCGCCGAAGTTCATGTTCGTCTACATCCTGCTGTTCGTGCTCGCTTTTGGCGTCTTCTGGGAGGTCGTCGAATTCGCGTTAGACCAGACGGCACGCCTGCTCGGCGTCCGTGGTGTCCTGACCCAGTACGGCTTAGAGGATACGATGTTAGACCTCATTTTCGACACTATTGGCGCGGTCGTTGTCGCCATCTGGGGCACCGCCCACCTTACTGGCGTCGTCGACGCCGTCCGACTCCGACTCGACTCGCGGACATCCGAGTGAGTGTTCCCCGACCTGTCGAAACACCATCAATATACTAGTTTCTGAGAATATTCTGTTTACTGTTGTTTATCTCAACTCTTCGAGGAATCGTGGCGGTGTCGGATGCGGTTATATCAATTTCCGCATAGGACTAAATACGCGAACGTCGTCTTTCTCGTACGGACAGTATCTCGCGCATGGTCGAACTCAGTATCATCATTCCCACGCTCCTCGCACCCGAGGATATCCCCTGTGTACAGGCCCTCGAAAAACAGGACTTCACTGACTACGAGGTCGTCGTCCGGGGAGACAAGGGCGCATCACGAGCGCGAAACGAGGCTATCACGCGAGCGAAGGCGGACAAACTCGTGTTCCTCGACGACGACTCGATTCCGCGACCGGGTTACTTAGATGCAGTGAGCGCCGCACTCGACCGCCACCCCGTCGTCGCCGGGCGGGTGTTCCAGCCAGCGGACGCCCCCATCACCCACAAACGCCTGCCGTGGTACGACCAGGGCGACGAGGAGAAACCAACCGACCTCATCGTGGGCTGTAACATGGCCATGCGCCGCGAGGTCATCGACGCCGTGGGCGGCTTCAACGAAATCTTCCACCACGGCCACGAGGAGACCGAACTTGGACGGCGAATCAGCGAGCAGTTCCAAATCTACTACGTCCCTGGCATGGTGGTCGAACACTACTTTGCCACCTCCGTGCGCCAGTATTGGGAGAAATCATATCGGCATGGAAAGGCCGATGCCGACTGGTGGGAACTCGATTCTGTCCCACTCTCGACCCGGCTCAGAGGCTGTCTCCCGTTCGATGTGCTTCGCCTGAGCTGGGTCGAGACGGTCGCCATGCTGGTGGTGAAAGCCGGGCGGATTCGACGCCTGAGCCAGCATCTCGCCGCGCGCGTCCGATCGCGCGGCGTTCGGCCACGGCAGTCGCGTGAGAGCTAAGCTACCACTGCCCATACGCTTAACCCGCTTGCGTGGCTTTGTACGCGGTGGGATGGTTTTCAAGAAAATTACCCTCATCGGGAGCAGCACAGAGAGTTTCGATAAAGCAGTCGACGACGCCGTAGACCGCGCGGAGTCGACGCTCAACAACGTTCAGTGGATAGAAGTCGAAGAACTCGGCGTCGAGATCGCGTCAGTTGAGGGGCGACAGTATCAAGCGACGGTCGAAGTGGCGTTCCGTCTCGAAAACTAATCAGGTGCGGAAGCTTTCGCCACAGCCACACTCACTCACGACGTTCGGGTTTTCGACGTGGAAGCCCGCACCCTGCAGGCCGTCCTCGAAGTCGAGGACGCTTCCTTGAATGTAGTTCATACTCGCAGGGTCAACGAAAATTCGAAGCCCGTGGTGGGTGAACACGCGGTCATCTTCTTCCGCTTCGTTGTCAAACCGCATCCCATAAGAGAGGCCAGCACAGCCACCTTGTTGGACGTACAGGCGCAGTCCTGCCTCGTCGGTTTCGAGCCCTTCGCCCTCGATGAGTGCCAGCGCCTTTTCTGCCGCCGGCTCGGTCACCTCAATGAAGGTGTCAGCGCCGTGTTCGGCTGTACCTGTGCTCATGATTGTATATTCTTGTCCCAGGGTGTTAACGCTGACGCCAGATTAGGCCGCCACTTCGCTCGGTGGGGCAGATTCGAGGCTACGCTTTAGAATCGTGAGTTCCTTCCCGAGTTGGCGGGCCATCATCCGGCGCATCACCGGGCGAAACACGGTGAACATCGCCTTCGTGAACCGGCCGTCAGCACCCGCGTCGATGCTGTTGGTCACGCGCGTTCCCGAGGGGGTTGCAGTGAGCAGGAGTTCGCCTTCGAACGGGAACGGGCCTCGCCCCACCACCGCAAAGCGGTTTGGCGACTCCGCGGCGGTGATTTCGTAGGTCATCTCCGTGGTTCTGCCACTGTAGGTGTAGTCGCTCGTGTACGTCGCACCCACCTCGTCTGGTTCCCCGGAGACGTGCTGGACGTTGCTCACCCCGTCCACCCAGTTCGCCATGTTCTCCACGGACGAGACGTAGGCGTACACATCCTGAATCGGTCTGGCGATGTCGATAGATGCAGATGATTGCATTGGTGTTTATCCGCAATTACAGACGCTCCCTCAGGCTATCTCGATTGTGTACGGGGCGAAAGTGAACGGAAAATTTTTCTTCAATATGGTTAGCTAATTAGCATGAACCGCCGCCACTTTCTCGCTTCCGTTGCCGGGGCGAGTACCCTCCCGCTGACCGGGTGTCTCGGACAGAATGACCTCGACTGGAAGCGACTGCCGGACGACGAGGAAGCCGCGCTCAACTTTTTCGCCAACGGTGAGCGCACCGCGACCGTTTCCGCGACCGAACGCTATTTCGCTCCCGAAAACGGCCGATTTGGGCTGTGGCTCAACATCTGGCACCGCGAGGGGACACACCTCGATTCCTTCCGCTACGAGATTTTAGCTCCCTCCACTCCCAATGGCCCGCGCGTCGTCGTGTCGCTCGACCGCCCCGAGGCGAGTCCGTGGCCCGAAATGACGTTTGGACGCGGTGCACAGCCAGAACGCACAATCATCGACGTGCCCGAGGTCGGGCCTGTTGGCCGTGGCTCACTCGGCGTCGAACTCAGATTGCAGGTGGATAGAATGCCAGAAACGCTCCCCGTCCGCATTCGGACGCAGTTCTCGCTCTCGGCAGAAAATCGGCTGCTCAAAACCTACACCGGTGAGGCGGTTCTCGATATCGAACTCCCCCGCGACCCGAATCAGTCCTGAAGCCGCGTCCGGACGCTCTCTGCGTGGGCTTCGAGACCCTCTGCCTCCGCCAGCGCCGTAATCGTCTCAGAGAGGTCTGCGAGCGCGTCAGAGCTGAGACGTTGGACTGTCGTCGAACGCATAAACGTGTCCACCGAGAGGCCGCCGGTAACCTTCGCCTGCCCGTTCGTCGGGAGGATGTGGTTCGTTCCGGAGGCGTAGTCGCCCGCCGCCACGGGCGTGTACGGCCCGAGGAAGACGCTTCCGGCGCTTGCGATGCGGTCGAGAATGGACTCGTCGTCGTCGGCCTGAATCGAAAGGTGCTCTGCTGCGTACTCCTCTGCGAACAGAATGGCCTCGGACATCGAGCGGGCAACGAAGAGGCCACTCGCGTCGTTTTCGAGAGCTTCGTGGATGATGTCCTCGCGCTCGCGCTCGCCAGCTTGCGTTTCGAGTTCTTTTGCTACGTCGGCGGCGAGTTCCTCGCTGTCGGTCACCGTCACGACCGCGGCGTTCGGGTCGTGTTCTGCTTGGGCGAGCATGTCCGCGGCGACGAATCGCGGATTCGCCGTCTCGTCCGCGACGACGAGCAACTCACTCGGTCCAGCGAGCATATCGATTTCCACGTCGCCGCGCACCTCGGCTTTCGCCGCCGTGACCCACTTGTTGCCCGGCCCGGCGATTTTCTCCACGCGGGGAAGGGTTTCCGTGCCGTAGGCGAACGCCGAAATGGCCTGTGCGCCGCCGACTTGATACACTGCATCCGCCCCGGCGATGTGGATGGCCGCGAGCGTCACTGGATTCACTTTTTTCGCGGGTGGCGTGGCGACGGCGACTTGGTCGACGCCCGCGACTCGCGCGGGGATGACGCCCATCAGCGCGCTCGACGGGTAGGCGGCCGCACCCCCGGGGACGTACACGCCAACGCGTTCGAGTGGGCGAAAGCGCCGGCCGAGTTCGCGGCCGTCGTCGCTCACGCGCCAGTCTTCGGGCAGTTGGCGCTCGTGGAACGCGCGGATGTTTGCTGCGGCCGTCTCGATGGCGTCGCGGATGTCGTCGTCAATGGCGTCAGCGGCGCGTTCGGCTTGGTCGGTGATGTCGAGGTTGCCAACGTCTACGCCGTCGAACTCCTTCGAGAACTGGCGCAGGGCAACGTCGCCTTCGTCGCGGACGCGGGAGACGATGTCTGCAACGTCGCTTCGAATCTCGTCGATACCCGCATCGCGCGCGAACAGGGCGCGACGCGCGTCCGGACCGAGGTCGGCGACGGGTGTAGGTTCCATGCCCGAGGCTTCGGGCGAGACGGGAAAAACGGTTTCCACTCAGGCTTGCTGGTAGGCCCACCACGAGATGGCGAGCAGGATGATGAACGACCCGCCGAGGAAGAAGGCGAGCGCGGGGTCTAAGAACGGGGCGTTCCCGGCGGCGGACGCGGCGGCGGTTGCAGTGGTTCGCGCGGCTTCTTCGGCCGCCATCGCGCCGTCTGCGGCGGCATCTGCGCCCGCCGTCTCTGCACCACTCTGTTGGACGAACCAGTTTGCGAGGGCGTACTGGAGGCCGAGCGTCGCCCCAGCGAGCAACACGATAGCCCCCACTAATCGGGTGAGGACCCCCCGGAGCAGTGATTGCTGGCGTTCGTCGCCTGCGAACAGCACGACCGACTCGTTGGTGGGCGCGAAGACGGTCATCTCCTTTCCCTTCTCCGAGTAGCCGGTTCCCGCGGGCGTGATGAGGCCGGCGTTCTGGAGTTTGTCGAGGTGGTAGTGGACGTTCTGGAGCGACGTGCCCACTTCCTCACGGATTTCCGTGGGCGTGCGGGCGTCGTCGTAGAGGACGGAGAGAATGCGGCGTGCGGTGCGCGAAGAAAGCGCCTCGAACACCTCATCTGCCGCCTCGCTGTCTACGTCCACCAATCGCGGGTCACCCGGAGCGATTTCCGGATCCGCCCGCAGTGGGAGCAAGCGGGCCATTACCCCACTCTACGCCACCCCACCAAAAGGCCCTTCGCATAGCTCAAATGGGTGTTTGAGTGTTCCAACCACGATTTGAGGCTTCACTCCTCGCGGATTTTGGCAACGCCGAGCGCCGAGAGGACGCCGCGGACGAGAAGGTACACAACCAACAGGAAGGCCGCGAACGTCGTCGGCGCGGCGAGCATGCGTGCCGTTTCGAACGGCAACACGAGCCGCGAGAAGCCGAGAATGACGAAGCTTACCAGAATCAGCCCGAAGGCGAGTGCCGCGAGCTTGACAAATCGCTGTTGGTTCATCGACTGGGTGTGAGAAGACGGGCGAGCGAGGATAACGTTTCGCTCTGAGTGAACGAGCACCCGCTTCATCCCACCAAGTTTTAGGCACACCTAAAAATCGACACAGTTATTGTGGTTTAGGCGGGCCTAAAAATCATGTCGGACACTGTGGAAACACACGACGCACCGACGCGAAGAGATTATTTGACCTATGGAGGGGCAGTCATTGGCGCTGGCCTCCTCGCAGGCTGTGCGGGCGATTCACCAGCAGCGACGACGACCACGGGCGAGCAGCCCACGACTGGGCAACCCACCGAAACCGAATCGAGCAGGTACACCGTCTCGATGGAGCCGGTTGGCGACCTCACACTTGAGTCGATTCCGGAGAAATGGATTGCCTACGACGGCGGCTACGCAGACATGGGCGTCGCCCTCGGGAAAGGCGACGGGATGACGGGCATCGGCGGGGCAGGTCGCTACTACACGCAGGTGTACGACGAACTCCCCGGCGTGAGCGTCGACCGCGACCTGCTCGAAACGAACGACCTCGGGGAGGCGGGCATGTCGAAGGAGCTCTTCTACGAGCTCGACAACGACGTCCACGTCATGGACCCGCAGATGCTGATAAACTGGTTCGACTGGAGCGAGGCGGACGTAGCCGAAATCACCGAAAACGTCGGCCCTTTCTTCGGGAATCTGATTTTCCGCCGCGAAGACGAGTGGCACGACTATCGCTACTACACGCTGTACGAAGCCTTCGAGAAGGTCGCCCACCTGTTCGGTGAACAGGAACGCTACGCGGCGTTCGAGGCGCTCCACGACGAGTTCATCGCGACCATCCAAACCAACATGCCACCCGCAGACGACCGACCGAACGTGCTGTTGGTGTACGAGGGAAGCAACGAGCCAGAGGAGTTCTCGCCGTACCGGCTGAACGACCAAGGAACGAGCAAGAAACAGTGGCACGACCTCGGCGTGAGCGACGCGCTCGCGGGGACAGGCATCCAGGGCCTCAGTACTACCGACCGCAGCCGCATCGACTACGAGACGATGCTCGAAATCGACCCCGACGTCATCATGCTGCGCGCCCACGAGCGCCAGAGCGCGGCCGAGTTCCGCGACACCGTGCTCGCGTTCATGCAAGAGCATTCGGTGGCACGTGAACTGACCGCCGTCCAGAACGAGCAGGTCTACCGTGGCGGCTACCTGTTCCAAGGCCCGATTCACAACCTGTTTCTCACCGAACGCGGCGCACAGCAACTCTATCCGGACGTGTTCGGCGAAGAAGACGGAGACGAGCAGTTGTTCGACCGCCAGCGCGTCGCGGACATCGTGGCGGGTGACGTTAGTCGTCCGCAACTGCGGGAGCGTCCGGAGTCGTAGGAGGTGCCGCTGGCTCTATGGACATCGACTGCCACTCCAAATTCTGCTCGTAGTCGAACGCGCGATGGTTCTGTGTCGGGTCAACGACCGTCAGCGACAGCCAATTGTTGTCCAGCAGTTCGGTCAGCTTCTCGTGGTTGGCCAGAACGCCGGTGACGCGCTCGACCGGTGCGTGAATAACCGTCGAGAGACGGAGCGGCTGATGGTACGGCTCGTCGTCGTCGGCCATCAGTGACTGGAATGGGAGGCCAGTCATCAAATCGCCCCCGTTGCCTTGGTAGACGCCGATGTTACCGACTGGGTTTTGGGTGACCTTCGACCCACTTCCGTACACCGCGTTGTCGACAGTCGAGAAGTAGTACTGGGCGTTGATCCATTGCGTGACGACCATCGGTCCCGTCATAATCGCTTCGAGTGCCTCGCCGTCGGAGTCGGTCGACCAATCGTAGGAGTGGAGGAACGAGCGCCCGTCGAGGTCGAGGTTCTCGGTGAGCGCCCGCGGGCCGATGACGAACGCGGCGTTTCCAGCCAGTCCCCACTCAGGACGCGTCTCGGCCCAGTCTGCGGCGCGGCGCTCCGTCTCGCGAATGCCAGATTTAGTGCTCGCGCCCATGTCCGCGGCACGCTCTGCAGCCGCGTTGGCCCGGGCAGTTTCGAGGTCGGCACGCAACAGTTCAAGGTCTTCGACGTGACTCTCGGGCACGTGACCGTCGTACAGTTCGATCTCGTCGGTCGTGGTGTTGTGCTGGCCGGCGAGGAACACGGTGTCCTCGGGAACGTCGATTCCGCGCTCGCGGAGGTCGTTCTGTACGGCCTCGTCGTTGCAAATCGTCGCGAGGACGCGGGCACTCGGCCCCCCGGGGTTGCCAGCACAGGCACCACAGTCCAAACTCGCGTCATAGGGATTGTTCGCCGTCTCGCTTGCGTGACCGGTGAACACGACGAGTCGACCGAACTCCTCCCACCCCATTAGTTCGAAGGCGGTCGAAGCGTACTCGACTTTCTCCTCCTGCGTGAGTCCCACCGGGAGGTCGCCAGCGTACGTGTACTGGTGGTGAACAATCTGGTCACAGAACTCGTGTTCGTCCGGCACCGAATCGGCGATGACGTCGAGCAGGTCATGGACGCGGTCGGGGACGAGCGTCCGTGCTGCGAGTGCGAGACCATAGCCACTCCCTGTGGTTTCGACGTAGCCGTAGGCCGTGGCGGCGTTTGCTTTCACCGTTTCGACGACCTCGTCCGCCGCCTCGCGGATGCCCACCCAGCGGTCGTGTTCCACCTGTGTGTCTCCGTCAGTCGGAACCTCGGTGATGCGGTGTTTCGGTTCGAGAATCGGCGGACAGGAAGCGACCGACACGTCGGACGCATAGCCTTGGTACTCCATCGGGATGCCGAAGAACCCGGCGTAGCCGTGGGTCTCGTAGTCGCCCACGGCCTCGATGTGACGACGGATAATCTCCGAACGGGTGTCGATACAGAAGACCAGTTGCGCGTCCGGGCGGCCCGACGCGTCGCGGTCGACGAGCGATTGGCTCTCGGCAGCGACGCTCTCGACGAGTTCGGTCCGGTAGCTCGCTTCCCACGCACTCAAGAACGCTTCGGCGATTTCGTCGGCTGCATCAGCCTCTGTGCTGTTGGGGCCGGTGGAGGGTGCAATCTCGGCACCGAACCCGTCGAGCAGTGCGAGGCGGATTCCGAGATATCCGAGCAGTGTTATGGGGTGAGCCGACTGCCACGAACCTTCGTCCTCGGCGCGACGCTTGATGAACCCAGTCCAGCCGGGGAGTGCAGCCAGCTGCTCTTCGAATATCGGAGTCCACTGGCTCTTTGGATAGGGCTCCAACACGGCCTCGATGGCTTCGGCCGGCGTTTCGGGCAGGTCAGCGACGACTCCCTCGTCGGGAATCTCGGTGTCGTACCGGGCGATTTCGCGGAACGCGGTGTAGAATCCCGCTTCGCGGTTCGGCATCGACCAGTAGGCACTTCCTTCGTCGAGGAACGTCGACAACCACTTGGTCAGGACTTGATTGACGTGGTCGGTGCCGGTGTCCGTTTCACCGTCGCTACTGGTGGTCGAGTCGGCCAGACGGTCGAGCAGTACTTCAGGGTCCTCCACGTAGCCCGCCGAATCGAGTTTCGCATCGAGTATTTCGGGGTCTATCTGGCCGCGTTCCAGGGCCTTCTGAAACGTCGCAGGGGTGGGATAGCCACGACCGCCCAGTAGGTCAGCTGCCTGCGCGACTGCCTTTCCGAACGGTTGGTTCTCGAACCCTGACAGCGGGTTCGACGTCACGAACGAGTGGATCGGCCAAAGCGAGCCGACCGTGGCCGCTGCCTTGTCGATTTTCTCTTCGAGGGTGGGTTCAGTATTCATTGTAGTCCTCCGTTGTGGTCAACACGGTATCCGACGACGGTTGGCTGGCGTTCAGTAGTGCGACGTAGAGACGTTGGCTGTTCTCGTGGATGCCGGTCTCGATGCCGATGTAGACGCCGACGAAGACGACGACGATGATACCGTGGAGGAGTGTCAGTTCGGTCGTCACCGGCCCGATTTCAAGAAGCATCGAGACGCTCTCGTAGACGACGGCATAGACGATGATGGCGGGGAAGAAGACCAACGGAACGGCCCCGTAGCGAACCGTCGTTGGAAGTGCGGTCTGCTCGATTGCGCTCCGGGACGCGTGTAGCGTGGTGAACACCACGAAGAACGTCAAGAGGAGGCCACTGTCGACGTGCTGTCCCTTTCCAGTTAACATGGCGAACAACACACCACCGGCGAGCCCGGTCACCAGCGTCACGATGACGTCAACGACACTCGTCAAACGGGCTGTTGTGCGTGACGGCCGTGCATCCGGGCTGGTGTGTTCGACCCGCTCGCCAGCGCTGAGAAATTGGTAGGCCTTGTAGAAGCCGTGCAGAATGAGGTGGGTGATGGCGGCTCCGAAAAAGCCGAGACCAGCCTGCATGATCATGAACCCCATCTGCCCGACCGTCGAACAGCCGAGCTTAGATTTGACGTCTGTTTGAACCGATTTCAGCAGCCTCCCGCCGATTGCACTGGCGCCGCCGATTGCGACCACCGCGAACATGAGCCCGGCGTCGACAGTGATGACCGGCGCGAAACGAGTCAGCAGGATGCCACCTGCGTTGACGAATCCGGCGTGCATCAGTGCCGAGGCTGGGGTCGGTGCAGTCATCGAAGAGAGCAGCCAGTTGTGGAACGGGACGAGCGCTGACTGAATCATCGCCGCGAGGACGAGCGCGCTCGCTGCGACGAGCCACACCGGTCCTCCGAGCGTTTCGGCGGCCGCTTCGATTCCGGAAATCGTGGTCGCGCCAGTCAACCACCACAACGCGGTCAGCGCGACCCCGAGGAGCACGCTGCTGGCGAGGAAGTATCTGCGGGCGACCCTCTCGGCTGCCTGTGCCTGCGTCCAGCCGCGGACGGTACCGACGAGCTTCGCCATCAACAACCCCATCGACAGCCAGAGGAGTCCGAACAGTGCGATATGGTCTGCCGCGACGAGCCCCATCACGACTAGCGTGAAACCGAATACGGTGCTGAAAAACCTCGTCTCGTGGGTGCTGCCAGCCATGTACCGGCGCGAGTAGCTGTGGACGACACCGCTGAAGAAAGTGACGACAACCCACATCAGGACTGTCAGTCCGTCGATGGCGACCACGCCGGGGATCGACCAGGTGCCACCGAACTGAATTCGCGTGGCGAGAACCACGATACTCGCAGCGAACAGTGTCCACACGAGCCACGTCAGTGCGACGGGCACGTACGGTGATTTCACCGTCGTGTTCGGGAGCGTTCCGACCGTCTTCTTCGAGTTATGTCCTGACATCGATCTGATTATTTCGCGACCCATCCCGGCAGCCGTGTAGAATTCGGCGGACCGAGACTATCGTTGTTATCCACCTCGAGAACGTATTGGTTAATAAAAACTCTGATTTTTCACAAACTGTTCGATAAACTCTCAATACTGGAACGATATGTGGCGGATGTGGGCGTTCAGCGCAACAGACTCGCAACGTGAACCGTCGTGTCTTCGGGGAGTTGGGTTCGGATAGTCTGCGGTTCGATTTTACCGTCGAGCGCAACCAGATACCAGTTATCTGGAAACGAGCCGTATACTCCGTCTTGGTCGTGAACGTAGCCAGCTACCGTGATCGACCGAGGGAGTGCTTGACGAAGGAACTGAACCTGTCGGTGGACGTTGAATTCGACGAGTCGACACCGTACCGTCCGAAGCGGCGTTGATTCTGTAATGGTTCCCTCTTTGAACCCATCTCTGACGATCAAGCGAAGGGGATCTAGTCGTGCTTTGATCCCTGCGGGAGACTGTGACGCAGGCGCAACCCACTCCTCGTGTGCGTCTTCGAGAACCGTACACTTCGTGTGTCCAACGACGAGGACTGCCCCAACGTCGTACTGAGTTCTGAGATGTTCGATATTGCCATCTAGAACCATTTCGCCCTCGTGTCTCCTCCAGGCCTGGTTTCCGAGGGTCTGCACCTTGATGAGGTTCCAAGCGGCGTCAACCGGCCACAGTGGTTCTTGGGGGTTCCAACCTTCCATCGAACACGAAATGACGAGTGCCGTGCGTGAACTCGAACCGTCTGTCCAGTCTCTCTCAGAACCGACCCAGTCTTGAACCGACTCAACGACGGATTCGAGATTGCCATCGTTCATCGACAGATTGTCCTCCACTGTTCCGACTCATCTATGTGAGGCATTAGGCCGTGCAACCGGATTGCCCGATAGAGGTCAAATAATTACCGAAGTGTTCATAATACCGTATCAATAAACCGAATCGTTACGCAGACACTGCCGATCCGGTACGAGCGGTTGTCCGGTGTCCGACCGTGTTCGAAAGCAAACACGTTTGGATTATCGATCAGTCTCCGTTTGATCCTCGGGAGAAAACTTGCCGAATGGCGTCGTCTCGTGGCTTCGTACGAGAACCTCGTCGGCGATGGTGAGCCCCATATCGAGAAGTTTCTGTGCCACTTGCGTGATATCGCTATCGGACTCGCCAACGGCAGTAACGAGGAGGTTCTGTTCACCGGTGACCAACTCCTGAACCGAAACGACACCATCTATCCCGAGAATTTCGGGGATGCACTCACCACGCTGCGGTATCGAGGCGGTGCAATAGAGCAACATTCGGAGTGGATAGCCTGACTTCTGGTAATCGACGCTGGCGCTGTATCCTTTAATTACCCGGTCGGATTCGAGCCGATTGATCCGCTTGCGAACGGTGCTGTCTGAGGTCCCGGTGCGCTCCGCGATATCTCCGGACGACATATTTCGGGCGTCTTCCTGCAGTGCATACAAGATCGCCCTATCAACGTCATCAATCGCTTCTTCGACCATACGCGTGTATCAGTGGCAAAGGCACTTTAGGTTTGTACGTTGCACGGGCACTCACCGGATGTTCTCACCTGTGTCGATAACTAAACGTATTGAATCCCGTTCCAGAAATGTGTATACTCGGGTGATGGTAGAGACTCGTCGTGTGAGGAGTGTCGCCCGAGACACTAACGGCCGGTATCATCCCGAGGCGGCGTGCCGCGTCAACCGGGAAACCCTCGTGTCAGGCGCCGCCAACTGGCGGATTCTCCGTATGTCGCGTGCCTGGGTTCGCCGCACAGTCATTGCACCCTGAACAGGTACGCTCAGGCGGGGACTAATGGCACGCAGAAGGTAGTTAGCGGGCCGCCGGTTTAAACCCTTTTTACGCCGTGTACTCGTCTTCTCGAATCTGGACGTACGAGTGGTTCCGGTAGCCGAACTTGATTTTTCGGTACTTCGCGGCGAGTTTCATCCCGGCGACGCCCGAGGAGAGCGCTTGTGAGGTGGTGTAGCCGCCGCGGTCTAAGATGCGGTCGAGCGTGCCGAACGTCTTGTCCCAATCGCGCGGCGTGAAGTCGGCAACGTAGTCGGCCATCGCAATGCTCCGCAGAATCTCGCTCCCGAGCGCGCGCTTCCACGCCGTGTTGTAGGAGTTGAGGGTTCCGCTTGCGGCCATCGCCCCGGCGAGTTTGCCGGTGCGGACGGCGACGTGGTCGCCACCCTCGTGGAAGTGAGACGTCCCGCCCATCGCGCCGCCGGTGACTGCGATGTTCGCGGCCACGGGCGAGTCGATGGGGCGCGTCGAAGAGATTGGGTAGGCTTCCGTTCCCTTGTTCTTCCCACGGTCTTCTACGAGCGGGAAGTCGTCTTCAATGTCGTACTCGTCGCCGTAGAGCATTTCGAGCAGGCGACGGAGGTAGACGCGCCCCGGTGGAATCTGCGTGTCGTCGTGGCGCAGCAGTTTGTACTCATGGGGGTACTGCACATCTTCTAAGTTCATGCCAATCGGCATGGTGAGGCCGACGCGCTGGACGTTGCCGTCGTTCGGGAACACCCACGGATACGCTGTGTGGCCGGGGATGAGGCCCCACCAGAACTTGATGAGGTTGTTCTCGACTAACTCCTCGGGGAACTCACGGTGTTCCTGATACGCGATGTGGTTTGCCTTGTTCGGGCCGAGGTAGTCCGCCACAGAGCGACCGGCGGGCATGAACTGGTCTACGGTGTTTATCGTGACCTGTCGCTGTGGCCCGTCTGCGAGCACGAGATACTCGGCTTCGATTTCGGAGCCGTCGCGCAGGGTGAGCGTGTGTTTCGGGCCACCGGCGAGCGTCGTTTCGACGTTTCGGACGGCGGCTTTCACGCGATATTCGGCACCGGCTTCTTCGGCTTCAGCGCGGAGCCAGTCGTCGAATCGAGCGCGGTGGAAACAGAATCCGAAGCCATCGTACTTCGCGGGAATCCCGGTTTTCTGGAGCGTGAACTTCTCGGTCGGTCCCATGAACTGCGCGCCGTCGAGACGAGAGAGAATAACGTCTTCGGGGAACTCCGAGGGTTCCATGTCCATCAGGTCAATCCAGTAGTCGAGCATCCCCGCGGCGTCGGTCGAATCCGGGCCGAGTTGCTCGCGGTCTGCACGGGGTACCCCCTTCTCTAAAACGATGGCCTCGGCACCTCGTTCGGCCGCCGCCTTTGCGGCCGAGGAACCAGCAGGCCCCCCGCCGACGATCGCAACGTCAACTCGCTTCATACCAATACCCGCGCATGGCGGGGTTAAATTCCTGACCCTTTGCCCCGTCGCGTGTGACGAAAACCTCCTTGCAGCACCGTCACTTCCGGACTGTTGCCGACTATTTCACCAGTAATGACTGTCCTAATTGCAATCATTTCAGCACTTACTTCCTGGATAACAATATTGCCTGTGTGTCTCGCTACCACTCGTGATTGCCGATGCCAGAATGTAACACCTGTGGCGAGTTCGTCTCGCTCGACTTCGCCCGCGTCTTCGGAAACAACGCCAATGAAGTGCGAGCCTGTCTCGACTGTTCGACACGAAATGCCCTCCAAGGTGGTGGCCCAAACCGCCAGCGTGCGGACTGAGTGACGGCACAGTTTTGAGGCTGGCGGCCGCGCTCTTTGCCATGTCCGAGTTCGAATTCGTCACCGTCGAAGACGACGGTGCAGTTTGCACGATTCGCTTAGCCCGCCCGGCCGCACACAACGCACTCGACCGACAGATGGCAGCCGAGTTGCGCGAAGCCACCTACGACGCGGTCACCCGCGACGACGTGCGCTGTCTCGTCATCACGGGAACCGGCGGCACCTACTGCACCGGCGCAGACCTCGGGACGCTTTCTGGCGACGAAAGCGACGAGAAACGACTCCGTCACCTCGCCACTGACCTCCACGCGATTGTGACCGCGCTCGTGAACGCGCCGATGCCCGTCGTAACGGGCGTAAACGGCGTGGTCGCCGGTGGCGGCCTCGGGCTGGCCCTCTGTGGCGACATCGTCCTCGCCGCGGAGTCCGCGCGTTTCGAGTTTGCGTATCCGCGTATCGGCCTCTCCGGTGACGGCGGCTCGACCTACTTCCTCCCGCGACTCGTCGGCCTCAGAGAAGCCCAGCGGCTGACCCTGCGCGACGAACCCGTCGGCAGCGAGGAAGCCGTCTCGCTCGGGCTCGCTACCGAACAGGTCGCAGACGACGAGTTTGACGCCCACCTTACAGACCTCGCTGCGGGCATTGCGAGCGGCCCGACGGCGGCCTACGCAGAGACCCGCGCGCTGCTCCACGAGAGCTTCGACAATACGCTTTCAGAACAGCTCACGTCAGAATTGGAGCGTATCTCGGGGCTTGCGAACTCAGCGGACTTCGCGCGCGGCCACGACGCTTTCTTCGAGAAATCGCCCGCCGAGTTCGTCGGTCGGTAATCGTAATACGAGGGGGCGAAAATCACGAGGCATGCAAGCACGGTGGTCACACTGACCCGCTCACCCGACGTGCTGGTGCTTCGCCGGTGCGTCCACGGGATGCCCGTAGAACAGTACGCAGACGCCCTTCGCGCGCAGCTCCCCGACGCCGACATCGCGCTGGCGAAAACGCCCGCAGAAGAGCGAGAACTCATCAAACACGCCACAGTTGTGACCGGCGGCGTCATCGACGACGACCTGCTCGATGCCGCAGAAGACGTAGAACTGTTCGCCTGTGTCTTCGCCGGATACAACCACTTGCCACTCGACACACTCGAAGCACGAGACATCGCGGTCACGACGGCCTCGGGGGTTCACGGCCCAAATATGGGAGAACACGTCGTCGCGTCGATGCTCGCGTTCGCACGGCGCTTCCCCGAAGGCTGGCGTCGCCAGCAGAAACGCGAATGGCGACACTACAAAACCCGTGAGCTGAATGGCTCGACGGTCACTATCGTCGGCCTCGGCGCGATTGGACAGGCGGTCGTCGAACGACTGCAGGGCTTTGGCGTCGAGACGCTCGGAATTCGCTACACGCCGGAAAAAGGCGGCCCGACCGACGAGGTGTTCGGCTTCGACGACCTCCACGCAGCGCTCGCGCGGACGGAGTATCTCGTGCTCGCCTGTCCGCTCACCGACGAGACGCGCGGGCTCCTAGACCGAGAGGCGTTCGCAACGCTCCCACCGGAGGCGGTGTTAGTGAACGTCGCTCGCGGGCCTGTCGTGGATACGGATGCGATGGTTCGCGCCATTCGCCTCGGCAAACTTCGCGGGGCGGCACTCGACGTGACCGACCCGGAGCCGTTGCCCGAAGACCATCCGCTCTGGGGCTTTTCGAACGTGCTTATCACCCCGCATAATTCGGGGTATACACCAGTTTACTACGAGCGGGTTGCTGCAATTGTGGCACGGAATCTCAATCGATTATCCGACGTTGGAGTTGGCAGCCTTGAAAATCAGGTCATCTAGAGCAGACCTCCCCCAAGGTTTCTCCGATGTCCTGTGTTGCTAGAGACACTGAACCCGGCTCCCTACCCCTTCTGAAATCTGGAAACCGCGATACACGTGCAGTGCAATCCGGCCACAATCCCCCAATTGCAATCGGATGCAGTTTCTATTACAGTCGAACAGAGGATATACTCATTCACTGTTCAACGTTCACGGCGTGAACGTGGGTCAAGACATGAACACGGAACGCCCGTCTTTCTTTCAGAGATAGTCTCTGTCAAGAAGAAGTTCGCCGTTCAGCACGCTCGCGCCTGCAGCCCCACGGATGGTGTTGTGGGCGAGGCAGTTGTACTGCAGGCCGAACGTGGATTCTTCGAGGCCGCCAACGGAGACGCTCATGCCGTCGCCAAGGTCGCGGTCGAGGCGCGGCTGTGGGCGTTCTGCGTCCTCGAAGACGTGGATGAACGGGTCGGGCGACAGCGGGAGGTCGAGTCCGGGGTACTCGGTCATCGCCTTCGCTGCGGCCTCGGGAGTCAGTTCGTCTGCCGTTTCGACCCAGACGTTCTCTAAGTGGCCGTCGAGCGTCGGAATCCGGTTGCACGAAGCAGAGACCTCCACGTCGTGGAGGGTGACTTCCGCGCCGTCGAACTCGCCGAGCAGGCGGCGCGATTCGGTCTCTAACTTCTCCTCTTCGCCGCCGATGTGCGGGATGGCGTTGTCGATGATTTCCATCGAGGTGACGCCGTCGTAGCCCGCACCCGAGACGGCTTGCAAGGTCGCAACGTGGACACGCTCTAAGCCGAAGTCAGTGAGCGCGGCGAGCGTTGGCGTGAACGTAATCGTCGAACAGTTCGGATTCTTCACGATTGCGCCGTCCCAGCCGCGATTGTCCTGTTGGACTTCGAGCAGGCCGAGGTGGTCTGCGTTCACTTCGGGGATGATGAGCGGCACGTCTGCGGCCATCCGCCAGTTAGAGGAGTTAGAGGAGACGACGTAGCCCGCTTCTGCGAAGCCTTCTTCGACGGCCGCGCCGACCGACGAGGGAAGCGACGAAAACAGGAGGTCGACGTCGTCCGGCACGTCGTCGGGCGTCGTATCGGAGACGGTGAGGTCTGCGATCGACTCGGGGATGGGGGTGTTCACACGCCACTTAGCGGCGTCGCGGTACGTCCGGCCTGCACTCGTCTCACTGGCGGTGAGTGCGGCGATTTCGAACTGGTCGTGCGGTTCTAAGAGCTGGATTAGTCGCTGCCCTACGGCACCGGTGGCTCCGAGAATACCTACCTTGACAGTCATCACCTGACGTAGAGAGAGGCCTATTCAAAACAATTGTGGAACCTGCATGTGTTACACTCGCGCGGCTGTCAGCCGCGTTACAGCAGTCGCTCTACGGCGAAAACGCGGAGAGATGAGAACGGCTTATGCGGCGGTCTTGATTTTGCGCGTGACGTACCCGGCGATACGGTTTCGGACGCTCTTTGACTCGATGTTGGTGAGTTCCTCGACGGTGTCCTTGTTGTGCTCGAAGTCCGTGTTGAAGGCGTCTGGGTACTGCTCCATCAGTCGGTGACCGGTCTTCTTGACGTAGGCGGGTTTGATTGCCATTACCGTCTGGTTCCCCGTTCAGCGACTAAAAACGTTCGTTCTCACTCCCACGAAACGTACGATTGCAGCCGATTGAGTGCCTCGTGTTCCCGTGGCCCACCGCACGCAGCCACCACGTCGGCCAGATAGTCGAGTCGCGCGCTGAGCGTCTCGGTGTTGTATTCGGGCACGTCGAGGCGTGAGGCTGCCACTGTCGCCTCGATAACGGCATTGAACCCTCGATTGATGGTCGGCACCGATTCGGCGACGACCGCGGATTCGACGGGCGTCAGCGTCCACGTTTCGACGGTGATGTCTCCCTTCTCTGCTGAATCCATCTGCTCGACTTCGACGCGCGCCCACGCTCCGGCGCTGTCGAGAACCGGGTCACCCACTTCGTACACGGAGAGCGCGCCATCGACGAAGTCCACGGGGTCGGTTGGAAATTGGACGTAGCCCTCGCCTTCTTCGTGGAAGTTGCGCCACGTGCGCGTTCGACCGTAGGTGCGCGCGGTCACCCGCGACCCGGCGTGGAGGCCGAGCGCGGCGACGTTCCACTTCCCGTTCGGCCCGCGCGTCGTCACGAGCGATTCGGTCACGCCGCGCAGTTCGACCGGCCACGTCATACCTGCAGGCCTCGTTCGAGTGCGATGAACAGCGACGCGGCCACGATGTCGGCGGTCGTCCCCGGATTGATGCCCTCTTTGACGAACTGGTCTGCGAGTTTCTCAGGGTCTGCTTTCCGCCGCAGGTAGGCTTGGGCGCGTTCGCTCACCTCCGCCGCCACCTCCGGTCCGTGGTGTTTTTCGACAAATGTGTCGGGTTCGGCGGCGAGCAGTTCGAGAAACAGGGTCGCGGCGCGGTCGGTGACCGGCCCCGAAAGTCGTCGGAGCCGTTCTGCGCCCGCGAACGACCGTTCGAAGCCCGTTGTCCACTCGCGGGCGACGCCGTCGCCGTCGGCACTCATCTCCATCACGTCGAAGAGCGTGATGTCACGGGCTTCGAGCGTCGGAATCGCCTTCGACCCCCGGCGCACGTCGAGGTCGTCTGCGTCTGCGGGCGGGTCGCTCACGAACACGGGAACGTGCTCGAACGCGCGATAGAAGTTCGCTGCGTCCGCAATCGTCGTCTCTCTCACGAGGCGCTGGGTCGCCTCCGACGAGAACTCACCGGTCGAAGCCTGCACGAGCGGGATGAGCAAGAGCAACGCCCCGAACTGGGTGTTGCCGCCGCGTTGTTCCGCCATGCCCGACACCGCGCGTTCGAAGGCATGGCCGATTGGCTCGCCTTCTGCGGCCAGTTGGAGCCCGTTCTGTGCGCCGACAGCCCCTGCCAGAAAGTGCTCGAAGCGCAGGTCATCGTGGTCGCGATGGCGGTCTACGTTGCCCGGCTTTGGGGTACTCGCTACTTCGAGGAGCAAGGCGAGTTCGGCGTTCTGTGGGGGTGTTCTCATCGCGCACCTCCGAACTGGTCGGCTGCGCGACGCACCCGCGCCATAACCGTCGGATTGTCGCTCGCCCGCCCGACGCTCACGGCGTCAGCGCCGTAGGCGAAATACTCTCTGACGGTTTCGGTACCGCGCACGCCGTTGTTGGCGATGATGAACAAGCCTGATTTGGCCACCTCCGCGATGACCGCTTCAGCGTCCATCGCATCGACGTGGAGAATGTCGGCTCCGGCGGCTTCGACCCGCGCTGCCGTCTCGCTGAGGTCGACGCCTTCGACTTCGGCGCGCACCTTCACGCTCACCGTCGCGCCCGTTTCTGCGGCCACTTTCACGTACGCACAGAGTCTATCCGTATCTGCGAGGAGTGTTTCGCCCGCGCCAACCGCGCACATCTCGGCCTGTCGGCAATGAGCGTTCAATTCGAGGATGGCGTCGTGGGCGACGCACAGTTCTGCAGCCTCGCGGAGTGGGGTGGTCGTCACGGTGCGGACGTTCACCCCCGCCACGAGCGCCGCGTCGCTGAGTGCGGCCAGTTCGCCGTCGATGAACGCGAGCGGGTCGTCCGGGAGAAACTCGGTTCGGTCGCGAGCGACGAGTTTTCTGGCAGCGTCTCGCGTCTGTTCGTCTAGCGACACGCCGCCGAGGAAGGCGGCCCCGGCGTAGGCAGACCCCTTTCGCGCCCACTCAGCGTCGGATTCTCCCGAGAGGCTGGCGAGGGCGACGCGCGGCTCGAACATTCAGGCCACCTCCAGTGCGGCGGCGACGGCCTCTGCGACGCGGACGGCGTCCGCGTGTGTGTCCATGCGCGTATCGGTTTTCACGGTCGGCCGGTCGAGACTCGTGTCGTCATCTGAATCGAGGACGAACGCATCCGCGAACGGGTAGGCGTCCGCCACGCCCGCCGTACTCGGGTCGAACCCCGAGGCAGCCATGAGGTCGCCCGCAGGCCCCGAGAACACCGTATCTTCGATAAACGGCGAGACGGCGACGACGGTGGTCTCTGCGAGCGCGTCACGGATTTCGGGGATGGCAAGCATCGGCCCGATGCTGGTGATGGGGTTCGACGGCCCGATGACGACGGGGTCAGCAAGCGCGTCACGGACGGCGGGCGTTGCTTGGGCGTTTTCGGCTCCGCGGAACTCCACGCGCTCGATTTCCGGCTCGGCGCGTTTGCCGACCCAGAACTCCTGAAAGTGCATTTCCCCGGTTGGTGTATGAATGATGCTCGCCACGGGGTCGTCGCTCATCGGCAGGAGCGTGAGGTCTACGTCGAAGGCGTCTGCGAGCGTCTGTGTGACTTCGGTGAGCGAGTGGCCTTCATCAAGGAGGCTCGTGCGCGTGATGTGGACCGCACGGTCGCGGTCACCGATGGTCATGAACTCACCGACGCCCGAAAACCGTCGCCAGCGGGAGAGTAGTCTGCCCGCAGTTTGCTTGTCGGCGGGCAGGTAGCGTGGCCCCGGCGAGAATCCGGCATCTTCTGCGAGGTCGTGGAGCGCCCGATTCGTCTCCTCGGTGTCGTTTTTGATGCCCCACCATCGGTCGGTATCGAGGACGCCGCCCCGGGAGAAGAGGACGGTGTCTACGTCCGGACAGACGAGGAGGCCGCCGAGTTCCACGTCGTCGCCGGTGTTGCCGATGACGGTGGTGTCGGCGGGTGAAAAGACGGCATCGGAACCCGAGAGAAGTTTGGGGGTTCCCGTGCCGCCTGCGAGAAACGTAACCATGCCTGAGTGGTGACTGTCCGGTGGGTTAAACACTCCCCTCGAAAGGCGGGAGAAACTAGTTGTCGAGCAGTTCGGCTTCGCCTTCGTATGCGCTTTCGTCGAACGAGGTGACGCGGACGCGCACTTTTTCGTCTACGTGCGCTTCGGTCGCACCCTCGACGAACAGGTGGGTGTCGCCAACGCGAGCTACGGCACCGCGGCCGTCGTAGCTCGTGATGAACACCGAGAACTCGTCGCCGGGGTCGAAGGCGGGCGTCGAGGTTCGAAAGAGGCCTGAGAGGAAGCTCATACGCGAGCCACCTCCTTCGATTCACGGTCTGGGATGTATTCCCGGCCGTAGCCAGTGAGCGCGGCGAGCAGGAACACGCCGACGAGGAACCAACCGTGGAAGACGAACGGCACCACGTCGATGGCGTTTACAATCATGTCGGTGGTGAACCACGCGAACTCACCGTTGTTTGCGGCGAGTTGCTCCATCTGGGTCACCCCAACGAGGACGCCACCGGCCCACGGGAAGATGTACCCGAGTGCGGAGGTGTTCGCGTCTAGGATGTTCGCCCGACGGTAGCCGTTGATGTTGAACTTCTCACCCATGCGCGAGATGTAGGGCGCGATGGCGATTTCGGCTGCGGTGTTGATGGTAATCATCGCGTTCACGGAGGCCGTGCCGAGCACCATCGTCGTCTCCGCGCGCCGGACGTTTGTGGCGACGGAGTTGAGCAGGAGGTTCTGGAGCGCTTCGAAGCCGCCTCCGCGAATCATGACCTGCGCACCGGCGACGATGAGCAGCGTCAGGACGATGAGCGGGAAGAACCCAGAGGCCCCAGTGACGAGACTCCCGGCGACGCCCGTCCCCTCTTCGACGACTTGGACGAACGGCAGGCCGCTGAGGGAGGCGGCGAACGGTGCGCCTTCGGGCGCGTTGAACACGAGGACGTCTTGGACCGAGGCAAGCCCGAGCGCGAGACTCGCGGCGATGGCCGTGAAAATCCCCCACGAGATGGCTTCGACGATGTGGCGGCCTTTGATGGCCGTCACGATGACGACACCCATCGAGATGAGGTGGACGAGGCCAAGCGGGTTGCTCTGGGCTTCGAGCAGTTGTTGGGAGTTCTGTCCGATGTCGATTCCGGGCATCGACAGCCCCATGATGGTGTACGCGGTGAACGCCAGCGCGGCGGCCACGAAGGCGTACTTGAACCGTGAGGCGACGACGCCGCCGATGTCGGAGTCTTGGGTGACGGCGCTCACGATGGTCGTGTCGCTCACGGGTGCGAGGTTGTCCCCGAACACCGCGCCGGAGAGGATTGCCCCGAACAGGAGCACGGGGTTCGCCCCGAGCAGGAGGCCAGCGGGGAAGAACAGGCCGGTGAAGGCGATGGTCGTCCCGTAGCCCGTCCCGATACCGGTTGCGAGCAACGCGGCGAGGACGAACGTCACGGCGGGGAACAGTTGAGGCAACAGCGCGTCGGAGACGGGGACGACTTGGGCGGCCCACACGAGGCCGTCCACGAAGCCGCCGTCTTGGAGCGTCTGGGCGAACATACCAGCCCAGAGCCACGCGACGATGGCGGTCGCGGCGACGCGGCGGGTCATCCCCTCGAAGATGGTGTTTGCGTACTCTTTCCAGTCACCTTTGACGAACAGCATCCCGACGGTAAGGGAGACAAGCATCCCAATCGACAGTCCTGTCGTGTCACCGATTCCGAGGAGGCCACTTTGGAAAATGGCCCACACGATGAACAATCCAATCGGGAGGGCACTCATCCACTTCCCTCCGTAGAACTCTAAGGCAGGACCCGACCGGGCTGATGCACCCTCTGCCAACTCTTGGCGGAGGGTCTCATCGAGCTCGTCAGACCCGGCTTGTTTGTCAGTAGGCATCATGCCGGGCTAACCAGTCTGTCGTTAACATTCTTCCTATTTTTTCTGCCTTCTTTCAGTGAATTGAATGGTGCGTGGTTACACGCCTCACGGATGGTCGGATTACATGCCTTCGCTCCGGCCGCGATGTTTTGTACCAAGCCGCCGAACGGGGGCGTATGAAGCATATAAAGGACAGCGTCCACGACCACATCGAGGTTGGCGGCGTTGCCCAGGACTTACTCGACACCCCGGAAGTCCAGCGCCTTCGCCATGTAAAGCAGTTGGGCACTGCGGGGCTGGTGTACCCCTCTGCGAACCACTCACGATTCGAACACAGCCTCGGCGTCTATCACCTCGCCACCCAAGCCCTGCGCCACCTCCGCGTCGAAGGCAGACAGGCAGAACGCGTCCGGGCGGCAGCCCTGCTCCACGACGTTGGGCATACGCCGTTTTCGCACAACATCGAGACCATCATCGAACACCACACGGGCAAGTACCACGACGACGTCCACGAACTGCTCGACAAGGGGACGGTGGGCGATATCCTCCGCGCCCACGACCTCGACCCGGAGAAGGTCGCAGACCTCGTCGCGGGCGATGGCGAACTCGGCCAACTCGTCTCGGGCGAACTCGACGTAGACCGGATGGATTACCTCCTGCGCGACGCCCACCACACGGGCGTCCCCTACGGGACAATCGACCACGGTCGCCTCGTCCGGGAACTCCGTTTCGTTGACGGCGAACTCGTCCTCGCAGAAGGCAACGTCCAGACTGCAGAGAGCCTGCTGCTCGCGCGGGCGTTGATGAACCCAACCGTCTACAACCACCACGTCGCCCGCATCGGGAAGACGATGCTCCGACGCGCGACCGAACACCTGCTCGAAAACGACGTCGTCACCCCGGAACGGCTTCGCCGGATGGACGACCACGACCTCATCGTCGCGCTCCGCACCTTCGACGGCACACAGGGCTTCGCAGACCGCCTCAGCTACCGCGACCTCTACAAACGCGGCATCTGGGCGGAGATGCGCGACGTTGGCGACGACGTCATCGACGCAAGCCGCGAGCAAATCCACGAGTGGGAGACAGAAATTGCGGTACAGGCCGAAGTGGACGTAGACGAAGTGCTCCTCGACATCCCCTCCCGGCCGACAATGAAAGAGTCCTCGACGCGCGTCATCGTGAACGGTGAAATCCGCCCGCTCGACCAGCAATCGACGCTTGTCGGCGCGCTCGAAACCGCCCAGCGCGACCAGTGGCGATTCGGGGTCTACGCCCCAGCGTCGGTCGCAGAGCGCGTCGGCAACGCCGCCGTCCGAGAACTCGGTCTTGACATCGACGGCGCGCTCGTCCAAGATGTACGCCACGGCATCCACGCGCGACTTGACGAGTTTGAATAAGATGGCGGAAAATCACTCGTCTATGGAACTCACAGGGACAATTTTACGCGGGCGGTCGTTCGACCCCATCGAAGGACGCCTCGTCGTCGAAGACGGCGAAATCACTGCCATCGAGGAAGCGCCCACGGACTCGACGGACATCATCCTCCCGGCGTTCGTAAACGCCCACACGCACATCGGCGACTCGATTGCCAAAGAAGCAGGCGGCGGCCTCTCGCTCGACGAGCTCGTCGCGCCACCAGACGGCTTGAAACACCGATTGCTCCGAGCGGCAGACCGGTCAGAAATGGTCTCCGCGATGCGCCGGTCGATTTCGTTCATGCAACAGACCGGCACCGCGGCGTTCATCGAGTTCCGCGAAGGCGGCACCGAAGGCGTCGAAGTGCTCAGAGAAGCCGCAGACGGCCAGCCAGTCGAACCCGTCATCCTCGGCCGCGAAGAGATTGCGGCGATGGAAGCGAGCGATGGCTATGGCGCAAGCGGCGCGAGAGACGCCGAATTTGGGCCTGAGCGCACTGCGACTCGTGAGGCTAGAAAACTGTTCGGCATCCACGCGGGCGAGCGTGACGAACTCGACATCAACCCGGCGCTCGACTTAGACCCGGACTTTCTGGTGCACATGGTACACCCCCAACAGATTCACTTCGAACGGGTCGAAGACAACAACATCCCAATTGTCGTCTGCCCGCGGTCGAATCTCGTCACGAACGTTGGCATCCCTCCAATCGCGGAGTGGTGCAACCGGACGACGGTCGCCCTTGGTACGGACAACGTGATGCTCAACAGCCCCTCGATGTTTCGCGAGATGGAGTTCACCGCGAAACTCGCGGACGTGTCGGCCACGGACGTTCTCCAAATGGCGACCGTCAACGGCGCTGAAATCGCCGGGCTCGACTACGGCGTCCTCGAAGCAGGCAGACCAGCAAAGCTGCAGGTGTTAGACGGTGATTCGGACAACCTCACCGGTGCCAACGAAGTCGTTAGAGCCGTCGTCCGACGGGCTGGCGCGAGCGACGTGAAAGCCGTCTATCTCTAACGATACCTTTCTCTCAGAGAACAGTTTTTCTGACAATATTTCGAACACACCAATATATGTTTTAGTTCGTACATATAACGGAGTCTCAACCGGCACCGTCGCTACAACAGTTAAGAGTCGTCGGGCTGAATGTGTTATCGACTAACACGATGTACGAGCGCATTCTCGTTCCAACGGACGGCTCTGACGGCATCGACAGCGTCGTCGAACAGGTCGTCGAACTCGCACAGGTTCACGATGCGACGATTCACGCCGTCTACGTCATCAACACGGCGAGCTTCGCCAATCTCCCGATGGAAACCTCCTGGGATGGTGTGAACGAAATGCTCTCGAACGAAGGCGACACCGCACTCAACAGACTCGAAGAGCTCATCGACGGCCGGGTTCCGGTAAAACGTGTCCTCCTCGAAGGCTCACCGAGTAAAGAAATCGTCCGCTACGCGAAAACCGAAGACTGTGACCTGATTTTCATGGGTACCCACGGCCGGGGTGGCATCGACCGCTTGCTCCTCGGGAGCGTCGCAGAGAAAGTCGTAAGAACCTCAGATATTCCCGTGCTGACCGTTCGCGTTTCCTCTCAACGCGACTGAACCGGCCGGAGGTGCTCACATTCGCCCGCCGAAATCCGCACAGTGCCGTCGTCAGTTTTTAACACGAGCGTTCCCGGGAACTCGACATCGACGGCTTCACCGAGTACGTCGCCATTCGGCGTTTCGACGCGGACGTACTGACCAAGGGTGAGGGCATATTCGCGCCACGCAGGCAGGATAGCCTCCGTATCCGCCGCGAGTTCGGTAAACTCCTCAAGCACGCGTTGGACGACGATTCGACGATTCACTTCCCCTCCTTCTATCTGGAGGCTCGTCGCTGTCTCCGGAATCTGGTCTGCGTCGAGGTTTGCGTTGATGCCGATTCCGACGACGACCCACGAGACGCGGTCTGCCTCGCCCGCCATCTCTGTGAGGATGCCACAGAGCTTCTTCTCGCCCTCTGCGGTCGAGACAAGCACGTCATTCGGCCACTTGATAACGGCTTCGACGCCTGCCTCTCGGGCGACTTTTGTGACTGCGACGGCAGCGGCCAGCGTCAACAATGGCGCGTGAGACGTGGGGAGCTCCGGGCGGAGCACGAGGCTCATCCAGACGCCACCGGCGGGCGCTTGCCAGTCACGATTCAGGCGACCACGGCTTCCAGTTTGCTCGTCTGCGAGCACGACGACGTTCTCTGCGCCTTCTTTGGCCAGTTCACGTGCCCGGCTGTTCGTACTGTCAATCGACTCGTGATACTCGATGTTGTAGGGGGCGTCGAGACCAAACTCGACGGCGGGGCCACCGTACTCAGGCACGGAGGCGAGGACATATCCCTCACCATCGCTCTCGATTTCGAATCCGGCCTCGCGGAGCGCTTCGACGTGTTTCCAGACCGCCGCCCGCGAAATCCCCAGCTCGTCTGCGAGTGCAGGCCCGGAGCGCGACCCGTCTGCGAGCGCAGCCAACACGCGCGCTCTCGTATCGTTCATACCCGGTGTTTAGCCGGGGAGTAGAAAATCGTTTAGAAGGGGGCTTGTGGGCGGTTCTCGTCGTCCTCGCTGCCAGAGAAAGACGGCATGCTCGGGGTGCTGTCCATACCGGTATAGGCGTGGACGACGTCGATCTCTGGAATCTCGGCGACGAGGCGGTGTTTGAGCGCCTGTACCGTCATCGGGGAGATGCCACAGCCGCTGCACGCGCCGCCGAGCGAGATGGAGACTTCACCGTTTTCGAGGTCTAAGTCCTGAATCGCCGCACTCCCGCCGTGCATCTGAATCTGCGGGAAGTTTCGCATCATGAACAGCCGGATGCGCTCTCGCACGTCCTCTTCTGTCGCTTGCGTCTCTATGCTCATGGCTGAACGAAGGGAGTCTGCAGATATAGCGTTTCGCCCCGGTGAACCGCCCGTTTTACCCGATTTATCACCCGTTGCGGGCTAACCAGAGGCCGGTCAGGGCAATCGAGAGAGCGACACCAACCCCAACGCCGAGCCCACTCGGGAAACTCGCCGCAAAATCTTTCGTGAGCATCCCGATGGCCGTCGCCAACGCGAACGCGATGACGCCCGCGAGGCACGCCCGGAGGAGAATTCCGCGGTAGAGAGACATACCTCTCCGGTAGAGACGGGTGGGTAAAAATGAGCGGAAACTAATGTCATTATCGAGGCCTTGTCTTTCAAGCTGCCATCAAAAATATCAATTGTTAAGAATTAATAACAATATATTACTAGTATGGCCGGCGAGATAAATGATAATGATATCGACAAACTCCAAATTTGCTATGATAGAATTGCAAATGACGGATTAAAAATACTCAGATATAATCTTGTAATTATTGGAATTTATATATCTGTAATAGGCTTTCTTTTCCAATCTTCACCGGAACTTCAGTATCGACTAATTACAAGTTATTATACTTGGTGTGGGGCTTTTGTATGGCTACTCTCGTCATTTTATGTCCTTTTCGCATATGACACCTCTCGTAAATTGTCAGTAGTGAATTTCTACCCAAATATGGGTCGGCTACTTGAGAAAACAAATCCAAGAACATTGACTTTCAATGTCCGAGCAGCTGTTTATACTTCTGCTATCGCTTTTTCATTATTGGGGGTCGGTATATTCGATTCATTCCTACCGGTTGGAATCGCCCTCGAATATATCGGAGTGTCTGCATTTATTATTCTGGTTGTAGCAGTGATTCCACTATTAGTCACAAAATATGGATTATTTGCCAAAAGAACTCTCGAAGAACTGTTCTAACGCTCTAACGTGCCGCGTTCGACCACTTGCAGGATGAACTTCATGTTGAGGTAGATGTCCTGTGGTGTGGTCTCCTCGTCGGGGTCGTAGAGGTCGCTGATGCGGTACAGCAGCGCCGAAATCTTATCGGCCTCGTCCGACCCGTCGCGCACGTCGTCTGCGATTTCGCGGAGTGTGTCCATTCGCTCGGTGTCCTTCTCGACCATGGTTATTGCATCCGTCGGCGGAGTAGAATCCCGACGTTCGTGGCAGTATTCTCCGTGAATTGCCTGAACGCGTCGCCGGTCGCTGAGTCTTCGTCCATCACGACGGGTTTGCCTTCGTCACCGCCCGTGCGGACGCGCGGGTCGAGGGGAATTTTTCCGAGGAACGGCATCTCGACTTCCTCTGCGAAGCGCTCGCCGCCGCCTTCACCGAAGATGGAGTGGTCGCTGCCACAGTCTGGACAACGGAAAGAGCTCATGTTCTCGACGATGCCGAGGACGGGCGTTTGGTGCTTGCCGAACATGCGGAGGGCTTTCCGGGCGTCGTCGAGGGCGACTTCCTGTGGGGTCGTGACGATGACTGCACCGGTGACGGGGACGGTTTGGAGGAGAGTGAGTTGGGTGTCGCCAGTCCCGGGTGGGAGGTCGATAATCATGTAGTCGAGGTGGCCCCATTCGACGTCTTCCCAGAGTTGGGTGAGGAGCTTGTGGACCATTGGGCCGCGCCAGATGACGGGGTCGTCTTGGCCGGTGAGGAATGCCATACTCATCAACTTCATCCCGAATTTCTCGGGCGGGACGATTTTCTCCTCGGCGGTTGCCTTCGGGCGTTCGTCTGAGCCGACCATCCGCGGGACGTTTGGGCCGTAGACGTCTGCGTCGAAGAGACCGACGCGCGCGCCCATTTGGGAGAGGCCAGCGGCCAAGTTCACCGCAACCGTAGATTTTCCGACGCCTCCTTTGCCCGAGGCGACGGCGATGATGTTCTTGACGTTCGGGAGGATACTTTCGTCTGCGGTGATGCCACGGTCTACGTCTGCGGTGAGTTCCGGCTCGATGCCTTCTTTTGAGAGTACTTCGCGTACGCGAGCGGCGATCTGTGTTTCGTTCGGCGAGTAGGGTGCACCGAGCGCGAGTGAGATGTGGACGGTGTCGTCTGCGTCGATAGTGACCTCGTTTACGAGGTTCAGCGAGACGATGTCGTCACCGAGGTCGGGGTCGTCTACCCGTCGCAGGAGGTCGAGGATGTCCGCTTTGTCCATGGTCGCACGTACATCGTGACGGGGCGATAAGGCTTGTGAAGGCCCAGACCGACGACGGACTTCGTCGGTAGACTGACGCTCGATTGCAACGGGGTCTCGTTGCGGATTGCCGGAACCCGTAAGCAATTTTGGTTACTTTGGGGGTGTTTTGTCCCGCCAACTTATGCGGACGCACGAGAAGTGTGTCATATGCTCACGGACGATTTTGGCCGCGAGGTGACGGGCGTGCGGATTTCGCTCACCGACCGGTGTAATTTTGATTGTGTCTACTGTCACAACGAGGGGCTTGGGGACACGCGCGGGCCGATGGACCCGCAAGAAAACGAGATGAGCGCGGACGACGTGGTTCGATTTCTGGAGGTCGTCGAAGAGTTTGGCGTCGAGAAAGTGAAGTTCACAGGCGGCGAGCCGATGTTGCGCGAAGATTTAGAGGAGATTATTCGGCGGACGCCCGACTCGATGGAGGTGTCGCTGACGACGAACGGGACGTTCTTGCCGGGCCGGGCGGAGGCGCTCAAAGAAGCTGGGCTTGCGCGGGTGAACGTCTCACAGGACGCGCTCGACCCCAAAGAGTTCGCGGAGATTACGAAAAGCGGAGCCTACGACCGCGTGCTCGAAGGCGTGCAAGCGGCACTTGACGCGGGACTCGACCCCGTGAAGCTGAACATGGTCGTGTTCAAGCAGACAGCGGGCTACGTCCCGGAGATGGTAGACCACGTTGCCGAAAACGAGGGCTTGCAACTCCAGCTCATCGAGTACATGCCGGAGTTGACCGGCCACGACGAGTGGGCAATCGACATCGGGCGGGTTCACGACTGGCTCGCAGACCAAGCAGACCATATCGAACGCCGGAACATGCACGGCAGAAAGCGCTACTACATCGGGAAGGGCATGGTCGAAATCGTCGACCCAGTCGGGAACAAGAGCTTCTGTGCGAACTGCCATCGCGTGCGCGTGACGCACGAAGGGTATCTAAAGGGCTGTCTCAACCGCAACGACGACCTGCGGCCGATGGGCGAGATGACGAAAGACGAGATTCGGACGGCGTTCCGTGCGGTCGTGGCGAATCGTGTTCCGTACTATGGCGAGTATCTCATCGAAGAAGATGGCGAGTGGGTTGTAAACGAGAAGTACCTCCCCGAGAAGACGGTCGGCGTCTGAGTTACAGTCTGTCCACAGCGGTTTTCTCTCTGTATTCGAGACTGTTCTAATACGCAACTATTCGCAGACTGTCTAGCTTTTTTCACCCCCGTTTGCCGTGAGACAGCATGACGGGCAGGCGGGTTGCTTTCGTTGTGTTTAAGTACCCTAACCGGATTTGTACCAGTGTAAGCGAATAGCTGTAGGGGCATGTGCCCCGAGTCCAACTGGGCGAAGATACTGAGCGCAGGTCGTGGTAGCCAAGTCTGGCCCAAGGCGCAGGGTTGCTAACTCTGTGGCGTCAAGCCTCCGGGGTTCGAATCCCCGCCACGACGTCTCGAACGTCCAATAACGGACACTTTCGACCGAAGCAACGAAGTTGCTTCATCAACCATTCAGCAACAATGAGTGCAGAAGAACCCAACACGGACGAAGAACAAGAGGACATCAGATACTTCGTTCGTATCGGACAGACAGACCTCGATGGTACGAAGAGCATCGAGCGTGCACTGAGCGAGATGAACGGCATTGGCCGACGGACGGCCCGCATCATCGCGAAAAAAGCCAACATCGACCGACGTGAAACGTTCGGCCGCCTCGAGGACGACGAGATTGAATCGATTGTCTCCCTCGTAGAAGAGTACGCTGACGAAGTGCCAGTGTGGCTCACGAATCGTCAAAGCGACTTCTACACGGGCGAGACGAAACACATCACCGGTAACGACGTAAACCTCACGCGAACGCGTGACATCAACCGGATGAAGATGATTAACTCCTACAAGGGCGCACGCCACAAGCGCGGACAGAAAGTTCGTGGCCAGCGCACCAAGTCCACCGGACGCTCGGAGGGAACCATCGGTGTCAACATCGAAGCCATCAAACAGGAGGAGGAGTAATAAATGTCGCTTCCCGGACAGAACACGAAGTTCTACGAAACCCCGAACCACCCGTTCCAGGGCGAGCGCATCGCCGAAGAGCACGGGCTCGCCGGTCGTTACGGCCTGAAGAACAAAGAAGAACTCTGGAAGGCGCAGTCGGAACTGCGTAACTACCGCCGCGAAGCCCGCGAACTGCTCGGGCAGACGCAAGGCGACACGGAACTCGCAACCGAGCGCGGTTCCCAGTTCCTCGCCCGTCTCAAGCGCATCGGCATCCTCTCCGAGGACGACAGCCTTGACGACGTCCTGAGTCTCGACGTGAACGACGTGCTCGAACGCCGTCTCCAGACGGTCGCCTACCGCAAAGGCCTCGGTCACACGCCAAAGCAGGCACGCCAGTTCATCGTCCACGGTCACGTCACCGTCGCCGGCAGCCGTGTTACCACTCCCTCTGCGAAGGTATCCGTCGCAGATGAGGATTCGGTCGCGTTCGACGAGACCAGCCCACTCGCAGACGACCTGCACCCTGAGCGTTCGGAGGACCAACAATGAGTTCTGAAGAAGAAAAATGGGGCATTGCCCACGTTTACGCATCGTTCAACAACACCATCATCACGGTCACCGACCAGACGGGCGCCGAGACGATCGTCAAATCGTCCGGTGGTACCGTAGTCAAGCAGAACCGTGACGAAGCATCCCCGTACGCGGCGATGCAGATGGCTGAGACGGTCGCAGAGGAGATTCACGCCGCTGGTATCACTGGCCTGCACATCCGTGTGCGTGGCCCCGGTGGCAACCTCCAGAAGAACCCAGGCCCCGGCGCACAGGCGACGATTCGCGCGCTCGCCCGTGCCGGACTCGAAATCGGCCGCATCGAAGACGTCACGCCAATTCCGCACGACGGCACTCGTGCTCCTAAGAACAGCGGGTTCTAACAATGGCTGTCGACTACGAAGTGGAGTTCATCGACTACACGGATCGCAGGTCGCGATTCCTCGTCCGTGGGGTCACCCCGGCATTCGCAAACGGCATCCGCCGCGCGATGATTACGGACGTGCCCACGCTGTCGATCGACACGGTTCGGTTCATCGAGAACTCGAGTGTGATGTTCGACGAGATGATCGCCCTGCGACTGGGTCTCGTCCCGCTCACCTCGCCCATCGGCGAGTTCGAGCTCGGTGACACCGTCACCCTGAGTCTCGACGTGAAAGGGCCGGCAACGGCGTACTCGGGCGACCTCGTCTCGGCGGACGACCTCGTCCAGCCCGCAGACCAGAACGTCCCCATCGTCGAACTCAAAGAGAGCCAGCGTCTCGAATTCGAGGCCGACGCGGTTCTCGACACCGGCAAATCCCACGCGAAGTTCCAAGGTGGGGTGGCCGTTGGCTACCGACACCTCCAGCGTGTCGAGGTCGTCGGTGACGCAGGTGAGTTTGAGGATGACGAACCGAACATCCTTCGTGGTGTAATCGAAGAAGACGGAGAACTGGTCGGCACCGAAGAGTTCGACCACGACCTCTCGAAGCGGTATCCAGGCAAGGAAGTCGAAGTCACCGACGTGCCGAACGCGTTCGTGTTCGACGTCGAAACTGACGGGTCGTTCACCGTCGCAGACCTCGTCCTCGCCGCCGCCGATAGTCTCGGTGACCGCGCCGCAGAACTCGAAGAAGCAGTCCAACTGTAAGCAGACCAATGATCCCTTCAAACCACATTCAGTCCCGGACGCCTGCCCACAAAACCACCGGCAGGACCGGGTGTGCAATCGAAACAGGTTTGAAGGCCAACCCAAAACACATGCATGCGAGCAGGGGTAGCCAAGTCAGGCCAACGGCGCAGCGTTCAGGGCGCTGTCTCGTAGGAGTCCGCAGGTTCAAATCCTGCCCCCTGCACTCAGTTTTCCACCAGGAGCGATATTATGAGTAAGACGAATCCGAGGCTCGCCAGTCTCATCGCCGACCTGAAGTCGACCGCCCGTGATTCGGGTGCCGACATCTGGAGCGATGTTGCTGACCGACTCGAAAAGCCCCGGCGTAACCACGCAGAGGTCAACCTGGGCCGTATCGAGCGGTACGCCAAAGAGGACGAAACCGTCGTTGTACCTGGAAAGGTGCTCGGCAGTGGCGTCCTTCAAAAGTCGGTCACCGTCGCTGCAGTCGACTTCTCGTCGTCAGCAGAGACGAAGATCAAGCAAGTCGGTGAGCCAGTTAAGCTGGAACAGATCCTTGAACAGAACCCCAACGGAACGAACATTCGGGTGATTCAATGAGCGCAGCCGAATTCGACGTCGACGTCATTGTCGACGCCCGCGACTGCATCATGGGTCGGGTGGCCAGCCAGGTCGCCCAGCTCGCCTTAGACGGCGAGCGCGTTGCCGTGGTGAACGCAGAAGAAACCATCATCACCGGCAGCAAAGACGACATCTTCTCGGTCTACGAGAAGCGTGCCGAGATCGGCTCTGACCAGGGCCCATACTACCCAAAGCGTCCCGACATGATCTTCAAGCGCGCCATCCGCGGCATGCTGCCATACAAAACGCAGCGTGGCCGTGAGGCGCTCGAATCCGTCCGCGTCTACGTGGGTAACCCGTACGACGACGACGGCGAAGTCCTTGAAGGCACGTCGATCGACCGCTTATCGAACATCCGCTTTGTCCAACTGGGCGAAGTGAGCGAAAAACTGGGGGCCAACGTCACATGGTAACGAATACGAGTGGTAAGAAGAAGACGGCCATCGCCCGTGCAACGGTCAAAGCAGGCGAAGGTCGCGTGCGTATCAATTCCCAGCCAGTCGAACTGGTCGAACCAGAACTCGCCCGCCTCAAGATGCTGGAGCCGTTCCGCATCTCCGAAGGCCTGCGCGACTCGGTCGACATCGAAGTGCACGTGCAAGGCGGCGGCGTCGTCGGACAGGCCGACGCAGTCCGCACCGCCATCGCGCGTGGACTGGTTGAGCACTCTGCGGACGCCGAACTCCGCGACGCGTTCATGGAGTTCGACCGTTCCCTGCTGGTGAACGACGTTCGCCAGTCTGAACCAAAGAAGTGGGGCGGGCCCGGCGCTCGTGCCCGCTACCAGAAGTCCTACCGCTGAGGTGACCACGCCATGATGATACCAGTCCGGTGTTTCACGTGCGGCAAAGTTGTCGGCGAACACTGGGAAGAATTCGAAGCACGCGCCTTAGATGGCGATGAAGACCCCGAACAAGTACTCGACGACCTCGGGCTGGACCGATTCTGCTGTCGGCGCATGCTAGTGTCGCACCGCGACCTCGTCGATGTCGTCGCCCCATACCAGTGATATCCATGCAACGATACAGCCGGTACGAAAAAGCACGCATCCTCGGGGCACGCGCCCTGCAGGTGTCGTACGGCGCGCCCGTCCTCATTGAGACGGACGAATCCCAACCGATTCTCATCGCAGCCGAGGAGTTCGACGCCGGTGTCCTGCCGTTTACCGTCAACCGAGGTGCAAAGCAGTGACGCTCATCTCCGAGGTTCACTTACGCGCGATTCTCGACTCGCGGGGCAACCCGACGGTCGAAGCAGACGTGCGCACCGAAAGCGGTGGATTCGGCCGTGCAGCAGCCCCAAGTGGCGCGAGTACGGGCGAATTCGAAGCCATTGAACTCCCCGTCGAAGAGGCCATCGCGGCCGCCCGCGAACACGCCATCCCCCGACTCGTCGGGAAGGTGTACGCAGGCGACCAGCGCAGCGTTGACGCAGCCCTGCGCGCCGCAGACGGCACGGACAACTTCTCCGAGCTTGGTGCAAACAGCGCCGTCGCCATTTCGATGGCCGCGGCGAAGGCGGCCGCCGACCTGCTCGGCGCGCCCCTCTATCAGCACCTCGGTGGAACGTTCCGTGGGAACACGTTCCCCGTCCCCCTCGGCAACGTCATCGGCGGCGGCGAACACGCCACCGACGCGACGTACATCCAGGAGTTCCTTTCAGCCCCCATCGGCGCACCGAGCGTCGAGGACGCGGTGTTCGCGAACGCGGCAGTTCACGACACGGTCAAAGAACTGCTCGACGCTCGCGGCGTTGCGGCAGCGAAAGGCGATGAAGGCGCATGGGCACCATCGATTGACGACGCCGAAGCGTTCGACATCATGGCCGAAGCAACAGACGCGGTCGAAGACGACGTTGGCTTCGAGATTCGATTCGGCCTCGACGTGGCCGCATCCGAGTTGTTCGAAGACGGCGAGTACCACTACGGAGACGTCACGCGCACGCCTGACGAACAAGTAGACTACATCGCCTCCCTCGTCACTGACTACGACCTCGTGTACGTCGAGGACCCCCTCGACGAGAACGACTTTGACGGCTTCAAAGCGCTCACCGAGACCGTTGGCGACCGGACGCTCATCTGTGGTGACGACCTGTTCGTCACCAACACCGAGCGACTCGCAGACGGCATCGACATGGGCGCGGCGAACAGCATCCTCATCAAGCCAAACCAGATTGGCACGCTGAGTGACGCGTTCGACGCCGTTGAACTCGCCGTCCGAAACGGGTACGACCCGGTTATCTCCCACCGCAGTGGTGAGACAGAGGACACGACGATCGCACACCTCGCTGTCGCGACCGACGCCCCGTTCATCAAGACGGGTGCCGTAGGCGGCGAGCGCACTGCAAAACTCAACGAACTCATCCGAATCGAGGCAAACGCATGAGCGATAACGAACAAGAAGAAGGCCTCGAGGCGGCCGAGGAGGAGATCGACCAGGAGCCGACCGGCGAGGCCGGTGCGGAACCCGAGGTCGACCCCGACACGGACGTCCGAGAGGCAGATGACGAAGAGCCGGCCACCGAGGCCGAAGAAGAGAGCCCCGTGCTTGACGAGGACGTGATGGACAACCAGGAGGAGGCAGACCTCCTCATCCCGGTCGAGGATTACCTCGCCGCTGGTGTCCACATCGGTACTCAGCAGAAGACCAAGTACATGGAGCGGTTCATCCACCGCGTCCGTGACGACGGTCTGTACGTCCTTGACATCTCGAAAACAGACGAGCGCATCCGCACCGCTGCGGACTTCCTTGCGGGCTACAACCCAGAACAGATTCTGGTGACCTCGAGTCGCCAGTACGGTCGCTTCCCGGCAGAGAAGTTCGCCGACGCCGTCGGCGCACGCGCCCGAACGGGCCGCTTCATCCCCGGAACGCTGACCAACCCCGACTACGCAGGCTACATCGAGCCGGACGTCGTCGTGGTGACCGACCCGATTGGTGACAGTCAGGCCGTAAAAGAGGCCATCACCGTTGGAATTCCGGTCATCGCCATGTGCGACTCCAACAACTCGACCAGCAACGTAGACCTCGTCGTCCCAACGAACAACAAGGGTCGCAAAGCGCTGTCGGTCGTCTACTGGCTGCTTGCCAACGAGACGCTCGACCGCCGCGGCGCAGAGCCGTCCTACGCCCTCGAAGACTTCGAGAGCGAGATTTAAGCCGCCCTTTTTCGTTTCTTATTCATCGTCCGTGAGCGACGGCGTTCGCTCGGGGAGAGGCAGTTGGTGGAGTTCTGGATGCTGAAGCTGGTCTGGGAGCACGTCCCACCAGCGCGCCGCTTCGACTTCGTCTGCGTCCGGCTCTGGTGACCCCGAGAGGTGCTGGCCGTCGAACACCACAGAGAGGTTGAACAGCTCCGGTCGGGAGGGGTCCGCGTCGTCGGTGACGGTCGTGACGTGCACCTGATTGAGTCCGGTGAGCAAACACTCGACGCTCGTCTCTTCGCGCACTTCACGGCGTGCGGTTTCTTCGTAGGATTCGTCGGGGTTGATGTAGCCGCCCGGCGCGGTCCACGCGGCTTCGCCAACCCGCCGGATGAGGAGCACTTCGCCGTCGCGGTTCGAGAGCCAGACGCCCGCCCCGCCGAGGTCGCCGGTCTCCTCGAAGTGGGCGGCGGCGCCGTCGTAGCGTCCGGTGGGCCACGTTGCGGCCTTTTCGACGATTTCGTAGGTGCCGTAGGCCGCGTCGAACCGGCGAATCGTCTCCTCTACGTGGCGACGCATTCGCGCGGTGAGTGACATATCTGCAGGGATTGCGGTCATCACTATTGAAATGTGAGGATGCGTGACGGGTAAATTCGCAACTACTGTTATCCCTCGAACCCTCGAATGGGTAATGACCGTTTCAAGTGCTCCAGGCAAGGTCTATCTCTTTGGTGAGCACGCCGTCGTGTACGGGGAACCGGCCGTCCCCTGTGCTATCGAACGCCGCGCGCGAGTCACCGTAGACGCCCGCGATGACGGCCGCCTTCGCGTGCAGGCAGCCGACCTCACACTCGACGGGTTCACCGTCGAGTACAGCGGTGACGCGGGCGGCGCACCCGACGTGGACGTGCCAAGCGGCCTCGTTCGCGCTGCGATGGGCTACATCGACGGTGCCGTCTCACAGGCGCGAGACGCGGCGAACCAGCCAGACGCTGGCTTCGACATCACCATCGAAAGTTCGATTCCGCTCGGTGCGGGGCTTGGCTCTTCTGCCGCCGTGGTCGTCGCGGCCATCGACGCCGCCACCCGCGAACTCGGCGTCGAACTTACCAACGAACAGCTCGCAGACCGCGCCTATCAGGTCGAACTCGACGTCCAAGACGGGCAAGCGTCGCGCGCGGACACGTTCTGCTCTGCGATGGGCGGGGCGGTGCGCGTCGAAGGCGACGACTGTCGAACCATCGACGCACCCGACAACCTCCCGTTCGTCATCGGCTACGACGGCGGTGCGGGTGACACGGGCGTGCTCGTCGCAGGCGTTCGCAAACTCCGCGAAGAGTACGACTTCGCTGCGAACACCGTTTCTGCCATCGGCGACATCGTCCGTCACGGAGAGCAGGCGCTGGCAGACGGCAATATCGAGGAACTCGGCCGACTCATGAACTTCAATCACGGACTGCTCGAAGCCCTCGGCGTCTCCTCGCGTTCGCTCGATACGATGGTGTGGGCGGCGCGTGACGCCGATGCGCTCGGTGCAAAACTCACGGGCGCGGGTGGCGGTGGCTGTATCGTCGCACTCGACGAAACGGACGCGACGGCGACGGCGCTTCGCTTTACCATGGGCTGTGAAGATGCCTTCCGCGCCGAACTCGACACCGAAGGCGTGCGCGTGGAGGAACCATGACGACGGTGCTCAAACTCGGCGGCAGTATCATCACCGAGAAAGAAGGCGTCGAGAAAATCCACGAACCGCGCCTCGGAAAGGCAGTCGGGATGCTCGCCAACGCCGACATCTCGCGGCTCGTCCTCGTCCACGGCGGCGGGAGCTTTGGCCACCATCACGCGAACAAGTACGACGTTTCGACCACCGACGGCACCCACGACCCGGACGCCGTCCTCGACATCCACGAGGCGATGAAGCGCCTGAACGAAGTCGTCGTCCACCGGCTGAACGAAGCGGGCGTGCCCGCCGTGCCGGTCCACACGCTGTCGACGGCATCGCGGGACGCTGCCGGGGCACTCACGCTCGGGACGACGGCCGTCGAAACGCTGCTCGCAGAGGGGTTTGTCCCCGTACTCCACGGCGACGTCATCGCCCACGAAGGCAAGGGTGTGACCGTCGTGAGCGGCGACGAAATCGTGACGGCACTCGCCCAGTCGCTCGATGCAGACCGGGTTGGGCTCTGTTCTGCGGTTCCGGGCGTGCTCGATGCGGAGAACAATGTCATCCCCGAAATCACGTCATTCGAGTCGGTCGCGCAAGCACTCGGTGAGAGTGATGCGACGGACGTCTCAGGTGGGATGGCCGGGAAGGTTCGCGAACTGCTCACCCTCGGCGCACCCGCAGACATCTTCGGTCTCGATGACCTCGCGGCGTTTCTCGCAGGCAAGTCACCGGGCACCCGAATCGACGGCCGGGGCAACTGAGTGCGGAGTCGCCCACCATTCCACGTCCTTTTTAAGACCCGAGTTCGTACCGTTCCGTAACCGAGACAGCAAGCCGTCCACCTCGTGCGGTTGTGGGCGTTCGGCGGGGACCCGCCGGAGGCTCATGCAGAACCGTCTGGTTGGAGGGCTCCGCTCGGAGCTATAACCATGGAAATTGAAATTGCTACGATAGGCGGCTATGAAGAAGTCGGTCGGCAGATGACTGCCGTCCGCGCAGGTGACGACGTTGTAATCTTCGACATGGGCCTCAACCTTTCACAGGTCCTGATTCACGACAACGTCGAGACCGAACGAATGCACAGCTTAGACCTCATCGACATGGGTGCCATCCCGGACGACCGTGTCATGAGCGACCTTGAGGGCGACGTCAAAGCGATTGTCCCGACCCACGGTCACCTTGACCACATCGGCGCAATCAGCAAGCTCGCCCACCGCTACAACGCCCCAATCGTTGCGACGCCGTTCACCATCGAACTCGTCAAACAGCAGATCGAGGGCGAAGAGAAGTTCGGTGTCCAAAACGACCTCATCAAGATGGACCCCGGTGAGACGATGTCCATCTCCGAGGAAGTCGAACTCGAATTCGTCAACGTCACCCACTCCATCATCGACGCCATCAACCCCGTGCTCCACACCCCGGAGGGCGCGGTTGTCTACGGCCTCGACAAGCGGATGGACCACACGCCGGTGCTTGGCGACCCAATCGACATGAAGCGGTTCCGCGAGATTGCCAACTCCGAAAACGGCGTCCTCGCGTACATCGAAGACTGTACGAACGCCGGACGCAAGGGCCGCACGCCGAGCGAGTCCGTCGCACGCAAACACCTCAAAGACGTCATCCACAGCATGGAGGACTACGACGGCGGCATCGTCGCAACCACGTTCTCCTCGCACGTCGCGCGTGTGAAGTCGCTCGTCGAGTTCGCAGAGGACATCGGCCGCCAGCCAGTCCTCCTCGGTCGCTCGATGGAGAAGTACTCGGGTACCGCAGAGCGCCTCAACTTCGTCGACTTCCCGGACGACCTCGGGATGTACGGTCACCGCAAGTCGGTCGACCGCACGTTCAAACGCATCATGAAAGAGGGCAAGGAGAACTTCCTGCCTATCGTGACCGGCCACCAGGGCGAGCCACGCGCCATGCTCACGCGCATGGGCCGCGGCGAGACGCCGTACGAGTTGGAAGAAGGCGACAAGGTCGTCTTCTCCGCGCGCGTCATCCCGGAGCCGACCAACGAAGGCCAGCGCTACCAGTCTGAGAAGCTCCTGCGCATGCAGGGCGCACGCATCTACGACGACGTCCACGTTTCCGGGCACATGTCCCAGGAAGGACTGTACGAGATGCTCCGCACGCTCCAGCCACAGCACGTCATCCCTGCCCACCAGGACATGAAAGGCTTCGCGCCGTACGTCGACCTCGCCGAAAACGAGGGCTACACGATGGGCCGTGACCTGCACGTCACGCGCAACGGGAACATCATCCAGCTGGTCGAGTAAATGGACATGCGGAACATGGCAGTTACAGACGCACTCGCCGCCCGCCGCGACCTGGTCAACGACGCCATCGGCGAGGACCTGCCGGTCACCAGCCCCGAACGCCTGTATAAGGCGTCGCGCCATCTGCTCGATGCCGGTGGCAAGCGACTGCGCCCGGCCATGCTGTTGCTGGTCGGTGAGGCACTCGTAGACGTGAGTCCGGAGCAGACGGATTACCGCGAGTTCCCGACGTTAAACGGCGTCACCATCGACCTGATGGCGGCGGCCGTCAGCATCGAAGTCATCCAGTCGTTCACGCTGATTCACGACGACATCATGGACGACGACGACCTGCGCCGGGGTGCCCCCGCGGTCCACCGCGCCTACGACTTAGAGACCGCAATTCTCGCGGGCGACACGCTCTACTCGAAGGCGTTCGAGTTCATGCTCGAGACCGGCGCGCCCGCAGACCGGTCTGTGCGCGCGCTCTCGATGCTCGCGACGACCTGTACGAAAATCTGCGAGGGCCAAGCGCTCGACGTGGCCTTCGAGACGCGGACGGACGTGCTCCCCGAGGAGTATCTGGAGATGGCAGAGCAGAAGACGGCAGTGCTATACGCCGCCGCAACGGCCATCCCGGCTATCCTGCTCGGCGCAGACGACGAGACCGTCGAAGCGCTCTACGGCTACGGACTCGACGTTGGCCGCGCCTTCCAGATTCAAGACGACTTGCTCGACCTCACCGTTCCAAGTGAGAAACTCGGCAAGCAACGCGGCAGCGACCTCGTTGAGAACAAGCAGACGATCATCACGCTCCACGCCCGTCAACAGGGCGTGGACGTCGATTCGCTCGTCACCACGGACTCGGTCGAGGGCGTCTCAGAGGCGGAAATCGACGACGCCGTCGAGAAACTCGAAGCGTCCGGCTCTATCGACTACGCCCGCGAAACGGCAGAGCGACTCGTCGCAGACGGGAAAGCCCGCCTCGACGTGCTTCCGGACAACGAAGCCCACGACCTGTTGCTCGACATCGCGGACTACCTCATCGACCGCGGCTACTGAATCGCGCCCCGATTTTTCGGCGCGGTTTCAACGTAGTTTTGACGCGCCACAGCGAACGCTCACCCAATGGACAAGGATCTCCGCGAGCAAATCGAAGAGGAGGCCGAGAAACACGCGCTCATCAACGCCGTCAAACACGAGAGCGACGCCGACGTGGGTGCCATCATGGGGCCGCTCATGGGTGAGAACCCCGAGTTTCGCCCGCACGGTGGCGACATACCGGGCATCATCGGCCCAATCGTAGCGAAAGTGAACAGCGCCTCGACGGAAGAGAAACGCGAGCGCCTCGCCGTCCTCGCCCCCGAGTGGCTCGAAGACCTTGATGCAGAAGAGGAAGCCGACGACCGGGTGCTTCCCGACCTGCCGAACGCCGAGGACTACGACGAGATTCGAATGCGCACCGCGCCGAATCCGAACGGGCCGTGGCACCTCGGCCACGCTCGCATGCCCGCGGTCATCGGGACGTACAAAGAGCTGTACGACGGCTGGTTTGTCTGCCGATTCGACGACACCGACCCCGAGACGAAGCGCCCGGACATGGACGCCTACGACGCAATTTTGGAGGACATTGAATACCTCGGCTTCGAGCCGGACGACGTGATGCGCGCCTCAGACCGGGTGCCTATCTACTACGACCACGCTCGCGACCTCATCGAGATGGGCGGGGCCTACACCTGCTCGTGTTCGGGCGAGGCGTTCTCCGAGCTCAAGAACGCGGGCAAGCCGTGTCCACATCGCGACAAGGACGTAGCGACCACCGAAGAAGAGTTCGAGCAGATGGTCGAAGGCGAGTTCAGCGCCGGCGAGATGGTGCTCCGCGTGAAGACGGACATCGAACACAAGAACCCCGCGCTGCGCGACTTCGTTGCGTTCCGCATGGTTGACACACCTCACCCACGCGAGGAAGCCGCAGACTATCGCTGCTGGCCGATGCTCGACTTCCAATCCGGCATCGACGACCACCTCACGGGCGTCACGCACATCATCCGTGGCATCGACTTACAGGACTCCGCAAAGCGCCAGCAGTTCGTCTACGACTACTTCGGCTGGGAGTACCCCGAGGTCATCCACTGGGGGCACGTCCAGATTGACGAATACGACGTGAAGATGTCCACCTCAACTATCAAGCAACTCATCGCGGATGGCGAACTCGACGGCTGGGATGACCCGCGCGCGCCGACCCTGAAAAGCGTCCGCCGTCGTGGTATTCGTGGGGAAGCAATCACCGACGCGATGATTCAACTCGGCACCTCTACGAGCAACGTCGACCTCGCCATGAGTTCGATTTACGCGAACAACCGCGCGCTCGTAGACGACGCGGCGAACCGCTACTTCCTCGTCCGCGACGGACAGGAGCTCCCTGTCGTCGGCGCGCCCGAAGTCGGCCATCCGCCGCTCCACCCCGACCACGAAGACCGTGGGAAACGCGACATCCCGGTCAACGGCGCAGTTCTCATCGAAGCCGACGACGTGCCCGCGAACGGCGAGCGCGTCTGGCTCAAGGGTCTTGGCCTGTTCCAGCACACTCGCGACGCGCTCGAATATCTCGGCAACGACCTCTCTGCGGTGCGCGAAGAGGGCGTTGACGTCATCCACTGGGTCTCTGCTGATACGAACGTGCCCGTCACGATGCGGACGATGGACGGCGACGTGTCCGGCCACGCAGAACCCGACTTCACAGCAACGGACGTAGACGACGTGATTCAGTTCGAGCGCATTGGCTTCGTCCGCGTCGATTCCCACGGTGACGACGACTCGGTCGTCTACTACACGCACCCCTGAACTGAGCTACACCCAGTGTTTCTCCGCGCCCGGAAGCGGTTCTGCGACGATGCCGTCGTGTTGCACCATCGCTCGGGCGTGTGCCGTACAGACGTCTTTTCTATCGGCCCACGGGATGTGGAGGCGGACGGCCGCGCGCTCGTGGCAGCCGGACTCGTCACAGTGTCGCATGCCGGGCATTAGTGGGCCATGGTAACAATCCTTCCGCGCGTCAGATAACGAGAATGAACGCGACGAGCATCGACGCGGTGAGCAGCACCTGCATCACCGCAGAGGCGAGGATGCCGATGGTCGTGTACACCGCCGCCCGCACGCTCTGGTCTACGTCTTCGTGTTTGCGGTACTCGAAGGCGAACACCGTTCCCGCGACCCCCAGAAAAATCCCGAGCGGGCCGAGGACGAACAGGAGCGCGAAGCCAACGAGACCGGCGAGCGCGGAGACTTCCCACGACGCACCACTCGCTTTGGCGGCCACCGCTCCACCGAGGTAGTCGAAGGTCATCGCGGTGAGGCCAAGGACGGTCAACCCGATGAGCGCGAGCACGCCGGGTTCTGCGTAGCCCGAGTGCCACCAGTAGAGATAGACGCCTGCAAGCGAGGTTGGCGCGCCGGGAAGGAGGGGGACGGCGCTCCCGACGACGCCGAGGATGAGCAACCCAAAGGCGAGGAGGATGACGGTGTCAATCATTCGAATCGCCGCCGTTCGAGTTGCGCGGCTGGTGACCCGTAGACGGAGACGAGCGGGCGGAGCGTCGCGCTCAACTCACGCATCGCGTGGGCGGGAGAGTGAAAGCCGAACTCCTCGGTCACGGTTCGCCAGTGGGTCGCTTGCAACACCTTGCGAACGAGTAGCCGTTCTTGGCGGGCGGTGAGCAGCGAGACATCAGCCGGGTCTGTGAGGTGTTTCATCGCCAGTTTCCGCACTGCGGCGGGTGCGACTTCCGATATACCGGGGCCGAAGGCCGCGCCCGCGAGCAGTCGCCACTCGCGGTCTGAGAGGGTGAGGTCGATGTCCGCCTCCGTCGCACGAATCGCCGCCCGAACCACGTTCGGGTCGAGTTCTGAGAGTACATCAGACAGCATGTCTCTGGTGCGCTCTACGAACCATCGGACGTGTCGGTCGTGGAGGTCGTGGCCGGCCGCAGAAAGGGGACAGACCATTACCGCAGAGTGCTCGCCGCTCGCGTCGTTGCGCCCGGTCGAGAGGTACACGGTGTGATAGCCGTTTTCGTGCCAGAAGTCGATGAGGTCGGGCGTCGCGCCGTAGCCGACGCCGAGCCAGTCGAAGTCGGCTTCGAACTCGGTTTGAATCGCCGTGAGCAAGTGTGAGCCAAGCCCCCGCGAGCGAACGGCTGGGTGGGTCGCAATCCGCATCACACGCAGGCCAGCAGTGATTCCTGCGTCTTCGTCACGCACCTGACTTGTGAGCACGTCGGGAAGCATGTTTCCACGCACTCTGCCGCCGTCGTACATCTCGGCGCGGAGGGTTTTGGGTAGCTTCCCCTCGCGGGCAAGCAGGGCGACGCAGGCGACGTGCCCCTCGTGGGTCAACACCCGGAGGGTGAGGTTTGGCGCGTCGAGGAGGCGCGCGAGGTCGTCGGGTTCGGTTCGGTAGTGGGCGAAGACGAGCAGGCCGAACACTTCACGCAGAAGGTGTTCGTTTTTTCCTAGTTCGTCGCCTGTGTAGGCTTCATAGGCGACCGTCTCTGGGGTCGCGTGTTCGACGAGCGGTTCGACCGCCGGGCGTGCGTCGAGCAACAGGGTGCGAAATGCCCAGATTTCGACCGGGTCGCCCGGCGCGTACCGGATGGGTTCGTCAAGGCGCACGTCGGTCACGTCGTGGGCAGAGTCGTCGAGTCGGTCACGGAACCTGACCGAGAACCCGCGACCTGCGCCTTCGTAGCCGTGGACGGTCGTGGTGAATGCCACGCGAGAGGCGGCAAGGAACCGTTCGAGGACGCGCACGGGGAGCGCGGCGGCTTCGTCTACGATGACCACGTCCGAGGCTCCTGGCAGGTCGGTCGCGTCTGCCGGTTTTGCAAATCGCACACGACCGCCCGTGGTCGTCGTGAGTAGCGACGGGTTGTCCGGATGGTTCACCGTCTCAAGGGAGCCAAGTGTGTCGAGCAGTTCGTGCGCTCGGGTGAACACCTCGGCTGCGCTTTCGTACCCACGGGCGGTCACGAGCACGTCTTCGCCCGCGTGGGCGAGCGACCCGGCGGCGAGTCCGGCGGCACTCGACTTCCCCCGGCCGCGGTCGGCTTCGACCACGAGTGCGGTGTCGGGTTCGGTGAGGCGTTCGAAGGCGCGAAGAGCCGTCGCTTGGTCGTCGGTCAGACAGCGGGTGTAGGCTTCCGTGGGGAAGGCGTGAACGTTCGGCGGTGCTGGTGCGTTGCGGTGTCGGGCAGGAAGCGGGTCGGTCAAGCCGTCTTTTTCGACGGTGTCCGTGGCCGCGTCGTAGATGGCGACGCCGGGATGTGTCCGGAGTAACTCGACCGTCCGGGTTCTGAAGTTCCCCGTGACCTCATCGCGGCTGAACGGCGGGACGGCGAGTCCATCGTCGAAGCTGTCTCGTCGGTCCGGCCATTCATCGAGCGGCGGGGTGAGCAAGAGCACGAGGCCGCCGCCGGAGACCGCGCCCACGGAGCGTCCGAGGGCGTTCGGGCGGAAGGCGTCGTGGGCGTCTACGACGACGGCGGTTCGCGTGGTTCCGAGAAGGGAGCCAGCGCGTTTGGGGGCGACGCGCTCGCAGGCGAGATCGTCGTGGTGGCTGAGAAACGTCGTCTCGTCGCGGGAGATATTAGCTTCGCTGAGTGCGCGGTCGGCGGCGGTGACCGTGGCGTCGCGCTCGCCAGTGAGGACGAGCAGCCGGCGCTCGTTTGCACGGCTGGCTTCGGCGCGGAGGGCGGTCACGAGCTGTTCCATATTGTGTCAAAATGTCCCTGAGAAAAAGGGCGTTTCTGTGCGTGTCTTACCGTCGCATGGCGTGTTTGCTTTGAAAGCGCTTTTATGGTGGGGCTCTCTACTGAGCGTTACAGCCTGTACGGGGTTGATGATGCTCCTAGCCATTCAGGACCCTTACGGCAGGGGAGCGCGAGCCCACGTACAGGAGGTGAACATACTATGCCAGTGTACGTCGATTTCGATGTACCCGCCGACCTCCAAGAGTCTGCCCTTGAGGCGCTCGAAGTCGCGCGGGATACGGGAGCTGTAAAGAAAGGAACGAACGAGACCACGAAAGCTGTCGAGCGCGGCAACGCGCAACTCGTCTTCATCGCAGAAGACGTTCAGCCTGAGGAGATTGTTATGCACCTCCCAGAGCTTTCGGACGAGAAGGGGATTCCATTCCTTTTCGTCGAGACGCAGGACGATGTCGGCCACGCGGCCGGTCTCGAAGTCGGCAGTGCGGCCGCGGCCATCACCGACGCCGGTGAGGCTGCCGACCAGGTCGAGGACATCGCCGGAAAGCTTGAGGACCTCCGCTGAGGTGACCGTTGATGAGTGCTGAAGAGAATACTGACGGAGCCACCCCCGCCGAAGTCATCGAGGTCGTCGGCAAGACCGGGATGCACGGCGAGGCGATGCAGGTCAAGTGCCGCATCCAGCAGGGCTCGAACAAGGGCCGTATCATTACCCGAAACGTCCTTGGTCCCGTCCGCGAGGGCGACATCCTGCAACTGCGCGAAACGGCTCGTGAAGCTGACTCCATTGGAGGCCAATAATGGTTCGCACGCGAGACTGTGATTACTGTGGCGACGACATCGAACCCGGCACGGGGACGATGTTCGTCTTCACCGACGGACGTACCGTAAACTACTGCTCATCGAAGTGCGAGAAGAACGCCGAACTCGGCCGTGAAGCTCGCGACGTTCGCTGGACCGAAGAAGGGCGCCGCCAGAGCGGCGTCAACAAGCGCGCCAGCGAGAAAGCAGCAGCCGCTTCAGACGCCAAAAAAGCGGAAGCAGCCGAGGACGCTGCACCCGACCTCGAAGCCGCAGAGGCAGAAGACGAGGAAACTGAAGAATGAGCGAACGCACCTTCGTGATGGTCAAGCCTGACGGCGTCCAGCGCGGCCTCATCGGCGAGATCGTCTCTCGCTTCGAAGACCGCGGACTGAAGCTCGTCGCGGGCAAGTTCATGCAGATCGACGAGGAGCTCGCCCACGAGCACTACGGCGAGCACGAGGGCAAGCCCTTCTTCTCCGGGCTTGTCGAGTTCATCACCTCCGGCCCAGTCTTCGCAATGGTCTGGGAAGGACAGGACGCGACGCGGCAGGTTCGCGGCATGATGGGAGAAACTGACCCCGCTGACTCTGCTCCGGGCACCATCCGCGGTGACTTCGGCCTCGACCTTGGCCGCAACGTCATCCACGGCTCGGACCACGAGGACGAGGGCGCAAACGAACGCGAAATCGCGCTGTTCTTCGACGAGGACGAACTCGTCGACTACGAGCGCATCAACGAAGGCTGGCTGTACGAGTAAGCCAGTTCGGGTTTTTCCATTTTCACCGCCGCCGAGCCGCGGCTGTGCTTTCCCTACCACTGCATTCTCTGGAAACTCCTGAGCGCGCACAAGACCCCTCTAGACACATGCATATTTTCTCAATCAGCTGCCTAACGTCCGTGCAGAAGCCTCTGGAGGCATGTTTTCAAGACTATTGTAATAATTTACCAATTTTAAAAAGACTTACTAAAAAAGGCATCTTTATGCCGACTCCAATCCAATTTGTAGTTGTGTCCTGTTGGGGGCTAGGCAGCGACAAATCTGCCTCGCCATCGTGATACAACACGCGACGGCGACACAATGGCGCTCCGCCGTTCGGGGGGACGGGCGGACGCTCTGAAACGAGGGGACGGGGTAGGGAAAGAGACGGAAATTGCCACAGAGGCACCGTCCGGGTGAATCACGGTATTTTGTGTCTGTCGGGAACTCGTTCGAGACAGAACCGATAACAGCGTTCCAGCTGACTGCTTTAGTATGGACGAGTTCCACACCGAAAATCGGAAAAATTGGGAGGAACGCGCCGCGTTGCACCCTGCTACGGACTTTTATGACGTCGAGGGGTTTCGTGCCGGTGGGTCGTCGCTCCAGTCGCTCGAACGCGAGGAGCTCGGAGACGTTTCGGGGAAAACGATGCTCCATCTCCAGTGTCACTTCGGCCTCGATTCGCTCTCGTGGGCGCGCGAAGGTGCGTCTGTGACGGGCGTCGATTATTCGACCCAAGCCATCGAAAAAGCTCGCGAACTGCGCGACGAAACGGGCCTCGACGCCGAGTTCATCGCCGCAGACATCTACGACCTTGAGAACCATCTCGACGAACGATTCGACATCGTGTTCACCTCCTACGGGGTGCTCTGTTGGCTCTCTGACCTCGGCGCGTGGGCCGAACTCATCGAGCAGTTTCTCGAACCCTGCGGCACGTTCTACATCGCGGAGGCTCACCCGTACATGGGCACACTCTCCGCGCTCTCCGCAGACGGCACGGCACAGTTCGAATTTCCGTATTTCCACGACGACCAGCCAGAGCGCTACGACGCGGACGGGTCCTATGCCGCCCCAGATGCGTCGTTCGACCACCCGACGACCTACCAGTGGTATCACAGCATGAGCGACATCCTCAACGCGCTACTCTCGGCCGGACTCGCTATCGAGTTCGTCCACGAACACCCCTTCGGCACGTTCAAAATGTTCGAATCGATGGAGCAGGCAGACGACGGCTGGTGGTACGTTCCCGGACTGGAGATAGACCTGCCGTTCACGTTCTCACTTTTAGCAACCAAATCGGAGAAAAATTAGCGGGCGTTAGTCGGCTTTGACCGGTTCCCAGTCGAGTTCGAGTTCGCCCGAGTCCAGTTCGGCTTCAATTTCGCGGGCCGCGGTCACCATGTTCGCCATCTTGCCGTAGGCAACCTCGCGAGGCAGCAGCTTCAACCCGCAGTCGGGGCTGACGACGAGCTGTTCCGGTGGCACGACTTCGAGCCCCTTCTTGATGTTTGCTTTAATCTGTTCGACGCTCTCGACTTCCGCGACGTGGGCGTCGGTCACGCCGAGGGCGAGGTCTTTCGTGAACTCTGCGGACTTGAACACGTCAAGCTGCTCGTAGTCGCCGTTTGCGAGTTCTAAGTCGAACTCGTCGACGGGATAGTCGAGAATCTCGGGGTAGATGCGCGAGTAGTCGCCGTAACAGACGTGGAGGCCGATGCGCACGTCTTCGGGGATGTCGGCGACGATGCGTTCGAGACATTCTCCGACGATGGCGTGGTCGTCCGGCGTCGTTGCGAGTGCGGGCTCGTCGATTTGGATGTAGCGTGCGCCTGCTTCGACCAGCTTCTCGATTTCCTCGTTCACGAGGTCTGCGAGGTCGTAAGAGAGCGCTTCTTCGTCCTCGTAGGCTTCGTTGAACGACCAGTTTGCGAGCGTGTACGGCCCCGTGATTGGCACCTTGACCGGGTGGTCTGCGACGCTCGCGGTGTATTTGTACTCCTCGACCAGCCACGTCTCGTCGTATTCGACTTCGGAGACGACGCTTGGCTTGTCGAAGTAGTTGTGTCCCCACACCTTGACGGGGCCGTTGAACTCGTAGCCCTCGATGCGGTGGGCGAAGTACTCGACCATCTCGGTGCGGCGCATCTCGCCGTCTACGACCACGTCGATACCGGCGCGTTCGTGCTCTTGGGTGATGAGGCGAGAGGCGTCGTTGGTCGCCTCCTCCCAGTCATCGTCTTGGAAGTCTGCGTTCTCGTCGTGGTAGAGTGTGCGAACGCGGTCTAACCACTTTGGCTTCGGGTAACTCCCGACGACCGTCGTCAGGATGAAGTGTTCGTTCGGGTGGTCTGCGGGACGGAACTGTTCACGAGTCATGCCGTGGTCACCTCCGCGCGCAGGGCAGTCGCCTCGCCGAGGGCGGCGAGCTTTTCTTGGTATTTGTTCACCGGCAGGTAGAACAGCTCTGTGTTTGGTGTCATGTACACGGTGTCGAACGAGGCGGCAGGGGTGTTGTCGAGCACCCAGTCAACGCGCTCGTTGATTTTCTCCGGCGTTTCGACGAGGGTGTTCTGCCCGTTGAGGAGCCCAAGCGAAATTGCCGATTTCGTGCCGTACTCGTTGATGTTGTAGAGGTTCTCCTCGTGATTCGCGATGAAGTCGTAGCCAACCGCGTCGATGTCGGCGTCGAGTAAGTGGGCGTGGACTTTCTCGGTGAGCGCGCCGTAGTGGGTGTGAACGACGACCTCTGCGTCAGTCGCGCTTGCCACGGCGTCAATCGCTTCGCTCGCGTGCTCATCGACGCCGTCTCCCGGCGCGTTCGTGACGAGCGACGGTTCGAGCAGGTAGAGCGTCTCCGTCTCCGGGAACGCCTCGACTTCGCCCGCGAGGAAGTCTGCGACGGCGTCTAAGAACGCCGCGTCGTCTGCGTAGTACTCGTTCGTTGCGAGGTCACAGAGTGAGTACGGGCCGGGAAGCACCGCTTGCAGGTTGTCTGCTTGCTCTGCGGTCGCGTCGAGTTCCTTCGCAACGTCACCGTTGAAGGTGAGGTCGCCGGTCACGACGGGGTCGCGGTAGAAGTTGTTGTTGTCGTAATAGCGGACGATGCCCTGGGTTTCGACGTTTTCGTGAACGGCGAGTGGGTGGGCGAGCATGTCGTCCCACCGAAGCTGGCCTTCGACGGTGCGGTCAAGTCCGGCGTTCTGCTGGTCTTCGACGACGGCGGTGCGGGCACGGTCGATAACGGCCGTGATTTCAGGGCCTTCGTTCCCCGAGACGAGGTCTTCTTTCTGGTGACCTTTCAGGTCTGATAGCTCATCTTTCGCCCAGTCGGGCAGCGGGAAGAGCCCCGGTGTTGTAGCGACGAACTCTGTCATTCACTCGGCTAAAAGATATGCTGCTGTTTAATATTTACTACTTCGACAAATTACTTTGAGTAATTACTGGCGGTCGAGACGTTCGACGGTCAGCCGCTCGAACGGATAGGATTCTTCGCGCACGGTTTTCGCTGAAAAGCCGGCACTTGCGGCCGTGTCGCGCACCGCTTCGAGGTTCGTGAGCGTGCTCACGAGCAACAGGACGTAGCCGTCCGGCGCGAGCACACGACCCACCGATTCGAGAAACGGGTCGATGACCGCGCGGCCGTTCTCTCCGCCAGACAGCGCGACTTCCATCCAGTCGTCGCCCGCCTCGTCGGGGGCGGTCGGCAGATACGGCGGGTTGAACACCACCACGTCGAACGCGCCATCGCGGAAGCCGTCGGTCAGGTTCATCCGCGCCGCCTCGACGCCGCGCTCGCGCGCCTGCTCGCACGCATGCGGGTTCAGGTCACAGGCAATGACGTGCGCGCCGACTTCCTGTTCGATGGTGGCGGCGACGTAGCCAGAACCGGTGCCGACTTCGAGTACTCGGTCGTCGGGCGTGACCTGTGCCACCGCTGCCTCAGCGAGAAGGCGTGAGTCTTCGGCTGGCTGGTACACCTCCGTCTCGACGCCACGGCGTTCTGCGAGATCTGTCATTGCGTTTCCTCCGCGTCATCTTCGTTCCCGTCATCCGCGCCACCGTCGGCCTCCGCTTCGGCCGTCGATTCTGCAACGCCCGTCGTCGGTGGCGCTTCGTCGCTGACGCGCAGCCCGCCCGCCTCAGAGCGACCCATGAGTTCGCGCTGTGGGAACGGAATTTTGACGCCCGCGTCGTCGAAGGCGCGCTTTACGGCGCTGATGACCGCGGTCTGGGCGTCCCACTTCTTGCGCGCGGTGGGGTTGTCTATCCAAAACCGTAATTCGAGGATAATCGCAGAGTCACCGAACGCCTTGAGCACGGCGTGGGCGCTTGGCACCGAGCGAATCTCGTCGAGGCCGCTCATCGCGTCGGTGGCGATTTCGACGGCGCGGTCTACGTCCACTTCGTAATCGACGCCCACATCCAGGGTGACCCGCAGGCGGCCGCGACGCGATTTGTTCACGACTTCGTTGCCCGTCACCTGGTCGTTCGGGATGATGAGGTACTCGTCGTCGAACGTCCGGATGCGCGTATTGACGATGGTGATGTCGGTGACGATACCCTCGTGGTCGCCAATCTCGACCCAGTCGCGCACTTCGAAGGGGCGGCTGAACAGCAGGACGAAGCCCGCGAGCGCAGAGCCGAGCGTCTGGCGGGCGGCAAGCCCGAGCACGAGGCCGAGGAAGCCAGCGCCGAGCAGGAGGTTTTGGATGTTGATGCCCCACAGCGAGAGCGCCACGAGCGACGTGAGACAGAAGATGATGACCTGCATCGTGCGGTTGGCCATCTGGCGCTGGTGGTCGGTGACGGCGTCGTGTTCGTCGACGAACCTGTCCACCAGATGCTTGAGCGCCCGCATCAGCGCAATCGCCGTGATGAACAAGATGACCGTAAACAGCACCAACACGCTATCCTCGCCGGAGAGTTTGAGCACGGCGAGCGCGGAGATGACCTGACTGGTAGCCCCCCAGATGATGACCAAGATGAGCACCGACCCGGTCATGAGCGCGCCACCGACGGTAATCTGGGCGACTTCGACCTGCCACGACCCAAAGCGGTCTTTGAGCAGGTTCCCGGCTTTTCGCAACACCATTCCACCGACGACTAGCCCAACGACGACGGCAACTGTCCCGGCGACTTTCGACTCGGGAGTCAAAAACAGCGATTCGAGCCAGGCGAGAAACGGGGTGTGAAAGCTCATACGTCGGGGTTACCCACCTCGTAGGCGAGCGTCGCAAGTTCCGCGAACTGTGCCGGGGTGACCTTGCCCGCGCGCATGCTCATCAGTTCCTCGTCGGCCGCCGCGACGACGGCTTTCGGGTCACCGAGGTGCGAGATGTGGGCGGTGTTTCGCACCGCATTGCGCATCGTCTTGCGTCGCTGGGTGAACACCGCGGTCACGAAGTTCAAGAAGAACTCGTCGTCTGGCACCTCGTACTCAGGGGTTCGCGGCATCGCTCGAACGATGGCGCTCTCGACCTGTGGCGGCGGCGAGAAGGCGGATTTGGGCACCGATTCGACGACTTCGATGTCGGCGTAGTGGCCCGCGGTCACCGACAGTCGCCCGTACTCGTCGGTCGCTGGGTCTGCGGCCATCCGCGCTGCGAACTCCTTTTGGAACATCAAGATGAGAGGGATGTCCCGCGGGAGCAAGCGAAAGGACAGCTCACTGGAGACGCTGTAGGGGAGATTCGAGATAGACGCCGTCACGTCAGCGGGGAGTTCCACGTCGAGGGCGTCGCCTTCGATGAGGGTGAGTTTGCCCGACTCGATTTCGGCTGCGAACTCACGGCGCAGGAACTCAGCAAAGCGTTTGTCGCGTTCGACGGCCGTCACCTTGTCTGCTACCGAGAGCAAGCGGTCGGTGAGCACGCCCGCACCGGGGCCGATTTCGAGGATGTGCGAGCAGTCGATACCTGCATCGGTCGCGTGGCTCGGTAGTCTGTCGAGAACTCTGTCGTCTACGAGAAAGTGCTGGTCTTGGTTCGTATCCGCGCGGACGCCCGCTCGCTTGATGAGTGCACGCGCCTGTCGATGACCGGTCTGTTCGGCGCGCGTCGGTTCGCTCCCATCTGAGTTCGTCATTGGTTGTTGGCGAGTAGGCGGCCGCCCGTATCTAAAGCCTTCAGTTCTCTCGGCGGACGAACGCCTTGTACTTCAGGTCGTCGTCGTGGAGTTCCTCTAAGATGCGTTCGACGAGCACCTCTTTTGGCTTGTGCAGGCCCTTCACGCGCTCTTCGAGTTCTTCGAAGCTCTCGAAGGGGCCGCGCTTGCGTTGTTCGAGAATGTTGTTGCGCAGTTTCTTCCCGATGCCGGGCAGCAAGTTGAGTTGGTGGAGGCGCAGCGAGATAGGTTGCGCATCGTTGTAGAAGTCCACGAAGCGCTGTTCGTTGTTCTCGACGATATCGCGAACCACATATTCGAGTTCCGCGCGGGCAGCCCCCGAGAGGTCGTCGTACTCGACGTGCTCGACCGTCTCCACTTGCTCGTCTTTTGGTTTGGTGGTGACGCGGTCACCGATGTTTAGGTCTGCACCCTCCGCGAGGGTGCATTCAACGAGGGCAAACGTCGCCTCGGTGAGCGCGTACGCGATTGCCGGCTTCTGATAGCTCGGGCGGTCGTCGCCACTCTTCCCGTGTGGAAGGTAGTCGAGGATAACGGCTGTCGTGACATCACCGCTCTCGGTATCGCTCATATGAAAAACCGTACGACGGTGGCGAACTTAAATAGTCGCCACTTAGACGTATTTCGAGACGATGTTGAGGATTTCGTCGAGTTCGTCACCCGAGAGCGCGAACCGCTCTTGGGCGTAGATGGCGCGCAGTTCGTCGCGGTCGCGTGGCAGGAGGTCTGCGATTTTGTACGCCGTTGGCTCTGCGACCTTTTCGAGTTCGGAGAGCTCTGCGACGAGTTCGTTCGCGTCGTCTGCCGAAAGCACGGCAAAGCGGTTTACGTGCTCGATTGCACGCGCGAGTTCGTAGCGCATCTCACGCTCTTCGTCCGCGGCGCGCTCCATCTCGATGTCGGCGAGGAGTTCTTTCGCCTCGGAGATGGTGAGATACTCCTCGTCGAGCTTTTCTTTGAAGATGGTCATTTCTGACGGCGGAGGTGAGCGGGCTTCGCGATGATGGTCTTCCGCTTTCCACCGTCATTGATTGCGATTTTGTACGCGCGGCCCTGCTGTTCGATGATTTCGCCAGTCTGGCCGTTGAAGCGTGGGTGGAAGCGACCCTTCGGGACGGATGGGTCGATGTGCATGTGCACCTTCTCGCCAGCCTCGAACTGCTGGACCGAGCGCTGTGGCGGCGAGGTGCCGCGCTCTCGTGGTTTGTTCGAAAGCTTGTTCCGGGTGTGGCTTAGGGGCCCGTGGGAGTTCGGCATAGTCGTGGGCAAATCTTAATCGGTCGGACTAATAAAACGTGCGTTCCCGTTCCGTCCGACGGCACTACTGCATCGGGGGGACGGGGGCCGGTTCGTCTGCCGGTTCCACGTCGAGAGCTACCCCGTGGGCTCCCTCGCGCTCATGGGCGCTCTGTGCGACGCGGATGAACTCGGCCTTCTCGCGCGCCTCTGTGAGTGTGTGGCCGCCACAGTAGCTCACGCCAGAGCGAACGCCCGCGAGGAACTCGCTGACGAGTGGCGCGAGCGCGCCTTTGTACGGCGTCAGCCCATCGACGCCTTCGTCCGCCGACGGGTTGCTCTCTTTGTCCGTCCGCGCCTCTGCGGCGGCCGAACTCGCCATCCCACGGGTGCGCTTGAACTGCTCGTTTCCGTGGGTTACGATGTCGCCCGGCGCTTCGTCGGTTCCGGCGAAGAAACTGCCCATCATGACGGTGTCAGCCCCGGCCATGAGCGCCTTCGTGGCGTCGCCGGAGGTGCGCACGCCGCCGTCTGCGCAGATGGGAACGCCGAGTTCTGCGGCGACTTCGGCGCAGTCGTCGATGGCCGTGAGCTGTGGTTTGCCCGCGCCCGCAACTTTTCGCGTCGTGCAGTGTGAGCCCGGCCCGACGCCGACTTTCACGCCGTCTGCACCCGCCTCGTAGAGGTCGCGCACTGCCGCTGCGGTCACGACGTTGCCGACGACGAGTTCGGCGTCGTACTCCCAGTCGATGCGCGCGGCGGCGTCGAGACACGCCTCCATGTGGCCGTGGGCGACGTCCATCATGATGCAGTCTGTACCCGCCATCAGACACGCTTCCGTGCGTTCGAGGTAGTCTTCGTTGATGCCGACGGCGGCGGCCACGCGCTCGCCTGCGTCTTTGACGGCGCGCACCTGTGCAGCCTGTTCTTCGATGCTCAGGAAGCGGTGGATGGTGCCGAGACCGCCGAGTTCGGAGAGAGCGATTGCCAGTTCGGCTTCCGTCACGGTGTCCATCGCCGCGCTGACGAGAGGCGTGTCGAGTTCCAGATTCGGCGTGAGGTGCGTCGAGAGATCGACGTCGCTCCGGCTGTCCACTGGAGACCGCTGTGGCACGAGGAGCACGTCGCCATAAGAGATTCCCGTTCTGATTTCCATTGGTTGAACCCTTCGAGACCAGCCTGTTCCTGAACTTAAGCGTGGTGAATCTCATCCCCTAAAAAAGGTCGCACACGAGAACGGTAGACGTAACCCGCAGGCTCCCCACGTGGCGCGCATGGACGAACACATAGAAACCCGCGCCATCCACGCCGGGCAGGAACCCGACGAGGAGACCGGCGCGCTGATGACGCCAATTCACGCCAATTCGACCTACGTCCAAGACGGCCCCGGCGACCACCGCGGCTACGAGTATTCGCGCACGGGCAACCCCACCCGCACGGACTTAGAAGCAAACCTCGCCGCGCTCGAAAACGGCGCGTACGGCCGCTGTTTCTCCTCGGGGATGGGCGCGATAAACACCGTCCTCAACCTGCTTGATTCGGGCGACCACGTCGTCGCCGGCAACGACGTGTATGGGGGTACGCACCGCATCTTCACGCAGGTGTACGAGAAGTACGGCCTCGACTTCGACTTCGTGGACACGACCGATCACGACGCCGTCCGCGACGCCATGCGCGACGAGACGGCCCTCGTCTGGGTCGAAACGCCGACCAACCCGCTGATGAACGTAAACGACATTGGCGCGCTCGCAGACATCGCCCACGACCACGACGCGCTCTGTACGGTGGACAACACCTTCGCCACGCCGTACCTCCAGCGCCCGCTCGACCACGGCGCTGACATCGTCGCCCACTCGCTCACCAAGTACCTCGGCGGCCACTCAGACGTCATCGGCGGCGCGCTCATCACCGACGACGAGGAGTTGGACGAGGAGATTGGCTTCTACCAGAATTCGGTAGGCGCGACGCCCGGTCCGTTCGGCTGTTTCCTCGTGCTCCGGGGCACCAAGACGCTCCCCGTTCGCATGGACCGCCACTGCGACAACGCCCGCGACCTCGCCGAATGGCTCGCAGACCATGACGCCGTCTCCAAAGTCTACTACCCCGGCCTCGAATCCCACCCACAACACGACCTCGCCGCAGCGCAGATGGACGACTTCGGTGGGATGCTTTCGTTCGAGTTCGACGGCACGTTAGAACAGGCGAGTACGGTCGTGAGCGAGACGGACGTGTTCACGCTCGCAGAGAGCCTCGGCGGCGTCGAGAGCCTCATCGAACAGCCAGCAGCGATGACCCACGCAGCCATTCCGAAAGAAGAGCGCCTCGCGGCGGGCCTCACTGACGGCCTCATCCGCGTGAGCGTCGGCATCGAGCACATAGACGACCTGAAAGCAGACCTCCAGCAGGCGTTCGACGCCGCGCTGTAACTTTACCTCATCTGCCGACGTACGGGGGGTATGGTGCTTCCCGACGCGATACACCCCATCCCCCTTTCGGTGCCGTTTGGCGACCACGATATCGAGATTCACCCCGTCGCCGTCGAAACCGACCACGGCCTCATTCTCGTCGATACGGCGGTTCCTGATGCTCACGGTGATATCGACGCCAATCTCAACAGCCTTGGCTACGGCATCGACGACATCTCCGTCATCATCATCACCCACCATGACGCAGACCACGCCGCCGGATTGGCACGCCTCGTCAGTCGAACCGACGCCCTCGTCTGCACGCACGGCCGGGAAGCCCCCTACCTCGAAGGCAAAATGCCGCCGGAGAAGGGAAACTGGGTGCCTGACCCGGTTCCCGTGGACGTCGAACTCGTCGATGGGGTGAGTTTCAGAACTGCAGTTGGACCGATGCAGGTTGTCTCGACGCCCGGCCACTCACCGGGCCACTGCTCGCTGTATTTCCCCACGACGTACACGCTCATCTCGGGCGATGCGCTCAACGTCGTAGACGGACTCGTCGGGCCGAGACCCGAGTTCACCCCGGACATGCAGACGGCCACCGAGTCGGTCGAAAAACTCGCCTCGTTCGACGTGACGACCACCCACTGCTATCACGGCGGGACGGTGCCTCAAGGCACGCCACGCATCAAAGAAATTCTCGCCTCGCTCCGCTGAGCAGCGGCGTCGCTCACCGGGTAGTGGGCGTGAAAAACGGGTGTCGGCTTAAATGCGGCCGACGTTTTCGACGGAGACAGATTCGACGCCGTCGACTTCGATGAAGGCTTCCTCGACTGCTTCCGTGCCACCAGCACCGTCCGGGACGATGACGGTTGGCAGGAGGGCGATGAGGCCGAATGCGACGTTGTCGCGTTCGAAGCCGTTGATTTTTGCGCCTTCAGGCAGGGACTGCTCAAGGCGGTCCTGGAGGTCGTCCAGGTCGATTTCAGGGCTGTTCGGCATGACTTTCATCTTGGCGGCTACTTTTCCCATGATTATGGACCGGTGAATCCGCAGTCAGGACACTCATAGAGGTTGCTCTGCTTTCGGCACTTCGCACAGCGGTAAATCTGCTGGCCGCAGTCTGGACAGTCGAATGCGGCGGCGTTGGTACCGGAAATGTTGATTCCACACGAAACGCACTTCCGTGCAGAAACTTGTTGACTCCCGCTCATACCCCCTCTTCCGTCTCGCGGCTTTTAACCGTTATCAAACGGAGTTGGACTCAACTCCCCGGGAGAATGTCACCAAGCGCCGCACCGATGGCCATCGGGACGAACGCCACGCTCACCTGACAGAGCGCGAGCCACGAGTCGTCCCACGAGACGCGCCCCCACGCGCTCATCATCAACACGGCCGCCCCGAACGAGATGGCGACGACGCCGACGAGCCGCCGCGGGAACACGCCCAAAATCGGGTTCGTAATCCGGACGTCTTGGATGTCTGCGACGTAGAGCAGGCCAATCACGATACTGATGGCAATCCCAATCGTCGCAAGCAGGTAGCTCGGATGCGTCGCAATGAACGCGCCCGCTTCGAGCGTGCCGCTCTCTACGAACATCGGAATCCCGAAAATAATCGCCCCGACAAAGGCTTCTGCGGCGTCGGCGCGGTCGAATCCCTTGATGGTGTTCCCGAACACAGACGCGGTGGTTTGACTCGCCTCCATCGCAATCGCCCGCGCTTCTCGCACCTGCTCGCGGGCCTCATCATCGACCGTCGATTCGAGGCGGTCGAACTGCTGGGCCAGGTCTGCAAGCGTAGAGCGGTCGTCACGCGACCCGTTTGCGCGGCTGTCCATAGGCTGTCGTCCCGCGCCGCGCGTAAAACTCTGCCCGTGAGGGTGTGGGCTAAGCCGCCAGCACTCGTACGAGTCTGTATGGTGGAGATGGGGGACACCGCCCGGTATCAGGCGAACTGGCAGGACGAAATCGACAGCGCGTCGCTCTACCGGACGCTCGCTGAAACCGAATCGCAACCCCAACTCGCTGAAGTCTATCTAAAACTCGCAGAGACGGAAACGAAACACGCCGAGTTTTGGGCCGACCGGCTCCGCGAAGCTGGTGGAACGCTCCCCGACGCGCGGCCGTCGTGGCGTGCTCGCACGCTTTCGTGGCTGGCCCGGCGATTCGGCGCACAGACGATTCTCCCCACGCTCACCGCGACAGAACGCGCCGGTCACGCGGGCTATCTCAGCCAACCGGAGGTGACCGGTACGTCGCTGCCAGCCGACGAGCGGTCGCACGCCACGTTGCTCCGCACAATCGACTCGACGGCGGGCGTCGAGGGAAGCGTCCTCGCTCGCCTCGAAGGCCGTCATCGCTCTGCGAGCGGGAACGCGCTCCGCGCGGCGGTCCTCGGCGCGAACGACGGGCTCGTCTCGAATCTGAGTCTCGTGATGGGCGTCGCGGGGGCTGCGCTCTCTGGGTCTGCCATCCTCATCACCGGCCTCGCCGGGCTGCTCGCTGGAGCCGGGTCGATGGCGATGGGCGAATGGCTCTCGGTCCAGAGTTCGAGAGAACTCTACCAACGGCAGATAGCCATCGAAGCCGAAGAACTCAGCGAGACGCCAGCAGAGGAAGCAGAAGAACTCGCACTCATTTACCAAGCGAAAGGGCTGACAGAACCGCAGTCCCGAGAGCTGGCTGCACGCCTCCTCGCAGACGAACAGACGGCCCTCGACACCCTTACGCGCGAAGAACTCGGCATCAACCCGGAGGAACTCGGCGGGTCGGCGTGGGAAGCAGCGGGTACGTCGTTCGTCCTCTTCGCGCTCGGCGCAATCGTCCCCGTCGCGCCGTTTGCAGTTCTGACTGGCATGACGGCCGTCATCACGAGTCTCGCACTCAGCGCCGTTGCGCTGTTCGGCATTGGCGCGGCCATCACGCTCCTCACCGGCCGCAGTCTGCTCTACTCTGGTGGCCGACAGGTGTTGATTGGGCTTGCTGCGGCGGCACTCACCTACGGCGTCGGGTCGCTCATCGGTGTGACGCTCGTGGGCTAGTGGTTTTATCAAGAAATACGAACATCGTCTCTGAATGACCAGTTCGGACGACGACTTCGACCCCGAGGCGCGCGAAGGACGGGAGGTCGCTGGCGAGGCGGCGACCGACCGCAGCGACTTCCTCTCGCTGATGGGGCACGTCTACCGGGGCGAGGTTGGGCGGGCAAACGCGTGGCGCACCCGCCTCGACCGCACCACGAACTGGGCGGTCGTGCTCACCGCGACGTTGCTCACGTGGGCCTTTTCGGCCGAAACCCGCCCACACTACGTCATCCTCGTCGGGATGGCGATGGTGGCGCTGTTTCTCGTTTTCGAGGCGAGACGCTATCGCATCTATGACGTGTGGCGCTCGCGGGTTCGGCTGTTAGAGGAGAACGTGTTCGCAAACGCCCTCGACCCGGAGGGTGCAGAACAGCGTGGCTGGCGCAAACTTCTGAGCCGCGACCTGCGGACGCCGACCGTCAAAACGCCGCTCGCAGAGGCGGTCGCCCGCAGAAGCCGCCGCATCTACTTTCCGCTGTTCATCGTTCTCTTGCTCGCGTGGGTTATCCATCTCGCCGTCTTCGACGCGACCGACATGGGCTTGATCCAGCGGGCGAGTATCGGTCGCCTCCCCGGAACCGTCGTCGCAGGAGCTGTCAGCCTGTTTTATGCGACAATCACTGGCATCACGTTCTGGCCGCGCGAACGTCACGCAAAAGGTGAACTCCAGTCGGACGAGCAGGCCCAAGACGACTGGAAAGCCTGATTATTTGCCCGTCCACTCGGCGTCGCGCTTCTCGAAGAAGGCGTCCATGCCTTCCTGTTTGTCCTCGGTCGCAAACAGCTGGGTGAACAGCTCAGATTCGTAGGCAATGCCCTGTTCTAACTCCATGCGCGAGGCCGCCTTGACTGCGTCCTTGGCGAATTCGAGTGCGACGGGACTTTTGTCGGCCATCTTCGCCGCGAGGTCGTAGACGCGCTCGTCGAAGCCGTCGTCGCCGTACACCTCGTCTACGAGGCCGATGTCTGCTGCTTCCTCGGCCGAAATCAGTTCGCCGGAGAGAATCAGGCGCATTGCGTGACCCTCACCCACGAGTCGCGTCAGGCGTTGGGTGCCGCCGCCGCCGGGGATGATGCCGAGATTGATCTCGGGTTGTCCCAACTTCGCCTTCTCGTAGGCGATGCGCACGTCACAGGCCTGTGCGAGTTCACACCCGCCGCCGAGGGCGTGGCCGTTGATACGCGCGATGACCGGCATCGGGAGGTCATCGACCACTTCGTAGATGCGCGGGCGTCGGCTGACTTTGCGCTGTTCGAGCGTCGTCCGCTCGCGCAGTTCGCCCACGTCTGCGCCCGCGACGAACGCCTTCGCCTCGTCTGCCCCCGTGAGGACGATGACGCGCACCTCGTCTGCGTCTTCGAGCGCGGTGAAGATGCGTTTCAGCTCCACGCGAACCTGCGAATTTAGCGCGTTTCGCGCGTCCGGACGGTCGATGGTGACGGTGGCGACGTACTCGCGGTCGCTTCCCACGTCGAGGTGGACGAGCGAGCAGTCTGCGGCGACTGATTCAAGGTCGCTCATCGCTCGACCTCCCCGACGTTTTCGCCCTCGTCCCACTCGTAGAAGCCCTGCCCGGATTTCCGCCCGAGGTGCCCAGCGCGAACCTTTCGTTTCAGCACCTGTGGCGGGCGGAATCGCTCGCCCAACTCTTCGCGTAGGTATTCGAGAATGTCGAGGCGTACGTCTAAGCCCACCAAGTCGGTGAGTTCGAGCGGCCCCATCGGGTGGTTGTAGCCTAGCGTCATCGCCTCGTCAATATCGGCGGCGCTCGCGACGCCCTCTTCGTACATCCGCATGGCTTCGACGCCGATGGTGACGCCGAGCCGTGAGGAGGCAAAGCCGGGCGAGTCCGTGACGACGATTGGCGTCTTTTCGATAGCCTCGACGAACTCGACGGCGGCCGCTTCAGTGGCGTCGTCGGTCTGCTCTGCGAGGACGACTTCGACGAGCGCCATGATGTGGACTGGGTTGAAAAAGTGGAGGCCAATCGCCCGGTGGGGCGAACTGAGTTCGCTCGCAATCTCCGTCACCGAAAGCGAGGAGGTGTTGGTGGCGAGAATCGCGTCTTCGGGCGCGACCGCTTCGGCATCCGCGAACACCTGCTGTTTGAGGTCGAGGCGTTCGGGGACGGCCTCCACGATGAGGTCAGCCTCGCCTGCGGCTTCTCGGAGGTCGGTCGTCGTCGTGAGCCGAGAGAGGGCGGCATCCATTTCGGCTTCGGTGAGTTTCTCGCGGTCGACACCACCTTGCAGGTTGCGCTCTACAGCGTTGCGCGCCTCGCTCAAAACGCTCTCGTCAATATCTCGAAGAAATACATCGTGGCCGGCCATCGCGCTCACTTGCGCGATGCCGTGACCCATGGTTCCAGCACCGAGTACGGTGACGTGCATATCGACACGCGAACGCGAACCGAGTTAATGGTTATCGTCTGTCGATCTGACCTTAAATCCGTAGCGGGTGACTCCCTCTTGGGTGTAGATGCGGCGAATTATTGCCGTCACTTCATCGCCCACCGACGGATTCCCAAACGCCACCTGCGCTGGGGCGCTCACCGTCTTGCCGTCGTACTCGAAGGCGACGATTGTGATGCCGAAATCGCCGTTCTGGGCCTGCTGGACGGCGAACTCCGGTGGCGCGCCGCCCTGCCCGATTCGCGTCACGGCCTCGACGGTGCCCGTGCCCGACAACTGCACATCCTCGAACGTGCCCAAGTTCCCGCACTCGTCACAGGCTCCTTCCGGCGGGAAGGCAAGCGCACCACACTCGACGCACTCGCCCGCGACCAGTCGGTGGCGCTGTGGAAGTGATTGGTGCCACGCGGGCATGGAGACGTACGCGCCCCCACCCGATGGCGAGTCACCCGTCAGGTCGCCCCGGCGGCGGAGATACTCGGCGTACGTGAGTTCCGCGTCGCCCGAGAGCGCGAGGTTCGTCTTTACGCCCTCGCCGTCCACGACGAACGCGGACGCACCGCCGCCGGCTCCATAGCCCACGCCGAGGACGCGCTCGCAACCAGCGTCAAGTGCTTTTGCGAGACCGAGCGGGACGCTCGCCCCGCCCGTGTCACCGAGGTCGTGGACGGTGGTTCCCGCCTGAACGAGTTCGGTGTCGATATCGAGCGCCTTCGCCGCCCGATACGGCAACTTTCCGTCTGGAGCCTGCAGACACGCCGCGGCGATGTCACCGACGTACACCTGCTCGACTGCACCGCGAACTGTCTCAGTGTACGCCTCGCGGTCGTAGCCGGTCACGCCGAGGCCATCGACGTACTCGCTCCCGCGTTCGCGGAAACGAGTTCCGGGATACGGTGTCGTGAACTCGGCTTGGCTCACGACCTCCGCACCTTTCTCTCCAAGGACGAACGCCACAGCACCCGCGCCGGCGGCGTGTTCGTGGGCGTCTGATGGGTGGCCGCGCGGGCAGTCGCTTGCGATGACGAGGCCGACGCTGTCGTTCCACGGTCCTATCTCTACACCGGAAAGGAGCGCCTGTACTCCCGCCCTCGTACTCCCGCCGAACTGCTGACGTGGGGTGGACTCTTCGACGCCAAGCATCGAGCCGAGTCGCGCGGTCAGGTCTTCCTCTTCGGTAGGAGGCGTCGAGGAGGCGAACCCAAGATGGGCCACGTCCGCACCCGCGCAGTCTGCGGCGGTGAGGGCGCGCTTCCCGGCTTCGACGGCCATCGTCAGCGCGTCCTCGTCTGCGTCGGGCACCGACTTTTCGGTGATTCCCGCGGGGCCGCGACTCCACTCCTGTGCAAATTCGCTGCCAGCAATCCTGAAACGCGGCGCGTACGCACCGACGGCGGTGATGCGCGGGCCGCTCATGGCTGCTCCTCCGTTTCGAAGATGTGAACGACGGCCGCGCCGCCGCTTCCGCCGACGTTGTGCGTCAGCCCGTAGCGGGCGTCCTCGACCTGTCGCTCCCCTGCCCTGCCCGAGAGTTGGGTGAACGCCTCTGCGACCTGTCCCGCGCCGGTCGCGCCGATTGGGTGGCCCTTGCTCTTGAGTCCGCCCGAAGCGTTTACGACCACGTCGCCGCCGTAGTCGGTCGCCCCCGAGGCGACGTAGGGGCCAGCCTCGCCCGGCTCGCAAAAGCCGAGGTCTTCGTAGGCCATGAGTTCGGCAATCGAAAAGCAGTCGTGCACCTCCGCGAAGTCGATGTCATCGGGGCCAACGCCGGCCATCTCGTAGGCCTGTTCAGCAGCGCGCTGTGAGGCCGGGACGCCCGAATAGGTGTCGCGCTGGAACAGCCCGACTTTGTCGGAGCCAGCGCCCACGCCCGCGACGCGGATGGGGTCGTCCGTGTATTCCTCCACCACGTCTTCGCTCACGATGAGCGCGCAGGCCGCGCCGTCGGTCGTCGGACAGCAGTGATACAGCGTGAGCGGATCTGCGACGGTCGGTGCGTTCATCGCGTCTTCGAGCGAGCACTCGAATCTGAGCTGTGCGTGCGGGTTTTTCGCCCCGTTACGGTGGTTTTTGACGGCGACATGCGAGAGGTGCTCTGTGGTCGTACCGTACTTTTTCATGTGTGAACTCGCCATCTGAGCGTAGACGCCCGCAAAGGTGGTTCCGGAGAGACGCTCCCACTCGGTTTCCCCAGAAACGCCGAGCCACCAGCGAGTGGCGTCGCCCGAGAGGTCGGTCATGACCTCGACGCCGCCGGCGAGGACGACGTCTGCCATCCCGCTTTTGACGGCTTGGACGGCCTGTCGGACGGCGTAGCCGGAGGCCGCACAGGCGTTTTCGACGCGGGTGCAGGGAATCCCCGACAGCCCGACGTGTTCGGTGACGGCCGGGCCGGGAAGCCCAATCTGGCGGCCACCAACACCGAGCGTGCCGATGACGGCTTCGTCGATGTCGTCGGGGTCAATGCCGTGAGGGACGCTCGAAAGCGTCGCAGTGTACGCCTGCTCGAACAACGAGCGATAGGATTCGTCGGGGAACGACCCGAAATCGGACTGGGCCGCGCCCACGAGATACGCGTCGCGCATACTGCCCCGTTCGTGGCACGCAAGGTATACTCTGTTGGCTTCGCCGTGCAGAAACGTGTAGGATTGTCCGACAGAATAGATTTGTGGGGTGCTGGCAAACCTCGAACGTATGCACGGCGATGTGGAGACGGCGACCCGTGAGGAGCTTCGAACGGTGCAAACGGAACGGCTACAGCGGATGGTCACACAGGCGGCCACCGTCCCGTACTATGCACAGGCGTTCGAGGATGCGGGCGTCTCCCCGGACGACATCGAGTCCATCGACGACATCGAGAAACTGCCGTTCACCACGAAAGAAGACCTGCGCGACAACTACCCGGACAAACTGTTCGCCGTCCCGCGCGAGGAAATCGTCCGGCTGCACGCCTCGTCTGGAACCACGGGGAAGCCGAAAATCGTCGCCTACACGCGCGACGACCTCAAGGTCTGGCGCGAGGCGATGGCCCGGTCGCTCGTCACCGCGGGCGTTTCCGCCACGGATACCGTCCAGAACGCCTACGGCTACGGCCTGTTTACTGGCGGCCTCGGCTTTCACGACGGCGCAGAGGAACTCGGCGCGACGGTCATCCCCATCGGCGGCGGGAACACCGACCGGCAAATCGACTTCCTCGAAGATTTGGGGAGCACCGTCCTCTCGTGTACTCCGTCCTACTGTCTCTACCTCGCAGAAGCCATCGAAGCGCGCGGCGTAGACCCCCACGACCTCCCGCTTTCGACGGTCATCATCGGCGCAGAACCCTTCACCGACCCGATGCGCGAGGAGATTGAGGAGGCGCTCGACGTGACCGCAATCGACGTGTACGGGCTCTCAGAAATCGTCGGTCCAGGCGTCTCCATCGAGTGTGCAGACGTGCAAAACGGCCTCCACGTCTGGGAGGATTTCTTCTATCCCGAAATTATCGACCCCGAAACCGGGGAGGTACTGCCAGAAGGCGAAGAAGGCGAACTCGTGCTCACGACACTTGCGAAAGACGCGATGCCTATCTTGCGCTATCGAACCGGCGACATCACCTCGCTCAACTACGACACGTGCGACTGTGGGCGCACCCACGTCCGGATGGACAACGTGACTGGGCGCGCCGATGACTTGCTCATCGTCCGCGGGGTGAACGTCTATCCAAGCCAAATTGAGGAAGCGATGCTTGAGTTTGCAGAAGTCGCACCCCACTATCGCATTGACTTGCGCCGCGAGGGTGCCCTCGATACGATGGAACTGACGGTCGAACACCACGCAGATGTGGTGGACGTCGCGGGCCTCACAGAGCGGATTCGAAAGAAATTGAACTCGAAGCTGGGCGTGAAACTCTCAGCGCTGCACGTCGTCGAACCGGGCACAATCGAACGGACGACGGTGGGGAAGGTACAGCGCGTGTTCGACCACCGCACGTAATTCCCGGTAATTTTTTCTCATCTTTCGGTGAAGGCAGCATGTGCCATACAGTTACGAACCACACTTCTTCGAGGATATGGAAGTGGGGAAAACCTTCGAGAGCGTCGGGCGGACCATCACCGAAACGGATTTCGTCAATCACTCTGCGTTCGCGGGCGACTGGACGGAACTCCACACGAACAAAGAGTACTCGAAAGACGGCCCCTTTGGCAAGCGCATCGGCCACGGTCCGATGACGTTCATCGTGACAACCGGCCTCGTTCAACGATGTGGCTTCGTAGAGCGCACCGTCATCGCCTTCCTCGGCATGAATTACATGGACGTCCCGAATCCCGTGTTCATCGGCGATACGCTCTCTGCTGAGTTCGAAGTCACGGAAAAACGCGAGTTCGAGAGCCGCGACGATGCGGGCCTCGTGGTCATCGACGCGACGACCACCAATCAGGACGGGACGGTCGTCTTCCAAGGCGACATGAAGTTCATGTTCAAGCGCCGCGACTGAACTTTCCTATCTTTCTGTCACTCTTTCAAAAAAGCCCGTTCGGATACTGCTTTCTCCTTCGTCACCGTAGTGATATATGGTGCAAAACCATGGCAAAACTATCACCACGAGATGCGAAGTCGCGCGTCGTTCGCTTTAACGATGAAGTGTTCAACGGGCGAAACTACGACCTGCTGGACGAATTGATGACCGACGACATCATCCTCCACGAGACATCGTCGCCGGAAGACATCAAAGGTCGCGAGGCGTTCACGGTATATCTCAAAGGGCTTCACGCGGGATTCTCCGACCTCAAAGCAATCATCGAAGACCAAATTGTCGAGGGTGACAAAGTCGTCACGCGGTACACCTACGAAGGCACGCACGACGGCGAATTCATGGGAATGGACGCGACCAACCGGTCGGCCAAAATTTCGGGCATCGTCATCAATCGGATGGAGGGTGACAAAGTCGCAGAAACGTGGACGAACGCCGACTTCCTTGGCTTGATGCAACAGCTCGAACTCATCCCACGCCAAGAATAGTCGTCCCAATCCCTTGAAATTCCTCGTTTTCAGCCGTTCTACATACAGATTTCTCCTCGCCCGCTGATACAGTACTGAGGGATTGAAAATGGCCGTCCAAGATGTGAAACAGATGAAAGACCTCGTTCTGAACATGGCCGTCGACGTGATGAACGACAAGAAGCTCGATGACATTTCGAAGTACTATACCGACGACTGTGTCGTTCATTACGCGGACGCTCGCCCCGACGAGACCGGTATCGACGGACTACGGAAAAACTGGGAGGACGTGTTCGCGGGCTTCCCGAACTTCACCGCCGACCTCAACCGTGTCGTCGCTGAAGGCGACAAACTCGCCGTGAACTACACGTACAAGGGCACCCACGAGGGTGCGTTCCTCGGCGTCGCTCCGACGAACAAGAAGGCCCAAATCGACGGGATGACGCTGTACCGGTTCGAGGACGGCAAGATTGCAGAGTCGTGGGTTCACTCAGACCTGCTTGGCCTGATGCAACAACTCGGTGCCGCACCGAAACCCGGCGAATAAGCCCAAATCACGCTGATTTTTCTGACATTCAAGCAAGGGACTTGCTCACAGACAGCCTCCCTCTAGTGGGTGGCACACATGGCAATCCAATCACCAACAACAGAGAACAAACAGCTTGCACGCCGATTTTTTGAAGAGGTGCTGAGCGAAAAGAACTTCGACCTGATCGACGATCTGTTTGCGGAAACGTACACGCATCACGACGCAGAGAGCGGGCGCGAACTCCACGGCCGCAGAGAGTTCAGAAAGCTGCTCACCGAGTTCACGACGGCGTTCCCGGACGTGAACATGACCATACACGACCAACTCGCAGACGACGACCACGTCGTCACGCGACTCACCATGACCGGCACGCAGACGGGACCGTTCGGTGACATGGACGCAACGGGCAAGTCCGTAAGCATCGACGGTATTGTCGAACACCGCGTAAAGAACGGCAAAATCGTCGAGGGCTTCCCACAATGGGACATGCTCGGCATGATGCGACAGGTCGGTGTCGTTCCGGACGAACTCGCCGACTGACGGTATCCCTTTTTCACCGTGTGGGAACAATTCACGAGGTATGCCCGGAGATGTTCTCGCAGACGGCGAACCGCGCGCCATCGACATGCACGCTCACCAGCCGACGAAGGAGTTTTTAGAGGACGCTGGCGGCGAGATGATGCGCGACGCCGCCAAAAAGTTCGGCGCGGAGATGGAGTTCGACACCTACGAAGGGATGCGCGAAGAGTACTACGCCGCCGGCGTGAAGAAAGTCGTCCTCGTCGGGTGGGACGCGGAGACGAACACGGGCAACCCGCCCGTCACGAACGATTACGTCGCAGGCGTCCGCGACGAATTTGCTGACTTCATCATCGGGTTTGGCAGTGTTGACCCACTCAAAGACGACTGCGTCGAGGAAGCAGAGCGCGCCGTGAACGACCTCGGCCTCTCAGGCTTCAAGTTCCAGCAAATCGCTCAAGGGTTCTCACCGAGCGACCCCGAACACGAACCGCTCTGGGACACCATCGAAGACCTCGGTGTGCCCGTCATCTTCCACGGCGGTAACTCCACGCTCGGCGCGGGCAGCCCCGGCGGTCGCGGCCTCAGAATCAAGTACGGCAACCCGATGCTCATAGACGACGTGGCCGCGACGCATCCAGACCTGCAGATTCTCATCGCGCACCCGGCGTTCCCGTGGGAGCGCGAACAGCTCGCCATCTGCCAGCAGAAGGGGAACGTCTACATGGACTTCTCGGGCTGGCTGCCGAAGTACATCGACGATGAGTGGCTTCACTACGCCGGAACCCTGCTCAAGGACAAGACGATGTTCGGCACCGACTACCCGATGATTGGCCCGAAACAGTGGCTCGACAACTTCAGGGAATACACTGACTACCCCGAGGATGTGCAGCGAAAACTCCTCTGGGAGAACGCTGAAGCGTTCCTCAACTTGTGAGAAAAGAAACGCTCGCCGGACACCCGGCGGTCACGGTCGGAGCGGGGTCAGATAGGCTCCTCATCATCCCGGGGCTGAACGACCCACTCATGCGCGTGACCGAGACGTTCTGGTTCGCCCGCATCGTCGCCACCTACTGCAAGCGCTACGCCGACACCCATACGGTTTCTATGGTCTCGCGGCCGATGGGCGTCGAAACCCAATCGACCGCCGAGATGGCCGTTGGCTACGCCGATGTGCTCAAAGAAACCGGTCCAGCGGCGGTCATGGGACTCTCGATGGGTGGGTTCATCGTCCAGCATCTCGCCGCCGTCCGCCCCGACCTCGTGACCGGTGCGATACTCGGCCTGTCTGCGGCAAAACTCAGCGGCGCAGGCTACGACACTATCGTCCGGTGGCGCGACTGGGGGCGGGCCAGCCAGTGGAACCTCATCTACCGCGAGGCCGTCGATGCCGTCGCAGTTGGCCTGCTCAGGCGCGGCTTCTCACTGGGAGCACGCGGCTACGACCTCGTGACGCGCGGGCCGAGTACGCCCGAAGACTTCATCGGTGCGGCGGAGGCGTGTCTCGCCCACGACGCGACAGACATACTTCCCGAAATCGACGTGCCGACGCTGACGATTGGCGGGACGAGAGACCCCTTCTTCGCAGAGCGAGACTTCCGCGAGACAGCCACGGCACTCCACGGCGAGCTACAGATATTACCAGCAATTGGCCATGAGGCGGTCATCCACCACGCCGCCGCCTTTGACCGGCCAATCAACCGCTTTCTCAGCGACGGGGCACAGTTTTAACCACCCCGCGGGCGTCTGCCGGACTATGGACGTAGAAGCCTTCTTCGAAGGGATGCCGTTTGCTGATTTCCTCGGTGTCGAAGTCACCGAAGCCGAAGACGGCCACGCCGAAGGCCACATCGAGATGCGCAAAGAACTCTCGTGGAACGCCGAGAAGCTGATGGCCCACGGCGGCGTGGCGTTCACGCTCGCGGACACCGTCGGTGGTGCGGCACTCGTCTCGCTCGTAGACCAGCCAGTCCCAACAATCGACATGCGTATCGACTACCTGAAAGCCGGGACGGGCGACCTCTACGCCGAAGCCGACGTGGTTCGCTGTGGCTCTTCCGTTGGCGTGGTGGACGTGATGGTCGCGGACGAAGGCGGAAACGAAGTCGCAAGCGTCCGCGGCGTGTACAAAACCGGGTAGCGCTCCTCCAATCGGGCTAGAACACCTGCGAGAACAGGCCGCGCTCGCCACGATGCAAGCGTTCTAAGAACGAGGATTTACTGATGTCGAGCGCCGCCGCAACCGCCGCGGCATCGACTTTCCGTGGCACTTCGAAGTAGCCCATTTCCACGGCCGTCCGGAGCGCTTCTTCTTGGGCTGGCGTGATGTCCCACTGCTGGGCAACGGTCGTCTCGTCGTCTGTGCCGAGCGGGTAGATGCGTTCGAGCGTGACGCCGACGGCGTCGGCCCCGGCCTCGGCGTTTCGCGCAGCCACCGTGTCGAGAACCCCTTGTAACACGTCGCGGCCGACAACCGCGCCGGTGTGGCGCTCGGTTCCACGATGGTATTGGAGCGATTCGACCAGCAGGCCCGCGTTTGTCAGGTCGTGGACGACGCAGCGCTGTTTTGCGAGGCAGCGAAAGTTGTAGCGACCCTCCGTGTGGGACATGTGGAGATAACGCACCCGTTCGTCTGCGTCAAGAATCGGGGCGACGTCGTCGGTCGGGGCGCTGAAGCGGAGGAGGACGTTCCCGTCCGCTCTGAGTTGAGGTGGGCGGGCGACGAGCGTCGTCCCAGCCTCCCGCGAGGCGTCTGCGAGCGGACAATTGTCCCCCGTTACGCGAAACTCGACGACGAGGCACTCGGCGATCATGCGGAGATATTGGCCGCCACAATATTTAAAGCCCTGTCATGAACGGGGTAACGAGTATCCGGTATCGTCTGTTATTATTTTCCATCATGGATCTCGATACTGTGTTCGAGCGAGCAGGTCCGCGGGCGTTCAGCCCGAAAGACGACCTGCCCCAGGAATACCGCGAGGCGGCGACGCGGATGATTCAGTTCCACGCGAACTCTGAGATAATGGGCGCGTATTTAGAACGCCCGTTCATCCGCCAAGCGCCGAGCCTCGACCGCAAACTCGCCTTCAGCGCGAAGGTGCAGGACGAAATCGGCCACGGTCAACTGCTCTATCGCGCCGCAGAGTCCCTCGGTGTGAAGACGCGCGAGCAGATGCTCGATGAACTCGCCAACGGGAAAGGCAAGTTCCTGAACTGCTTTCACTACCCGATGGAACACTGGTGGGAAGTGCCGATGATTGGCTTCTTCGTTGACGGCGCGGCGATGCGCCGCCAGGCGACGCTCAAGGACACGAGTTGGGAGCCGTACGCCCACGCAATGGACAAGATTTGCTTCGAGGAAGGCTTCCACATCAAACACGGCGAGCACATCCTCCGCGAACTCGGCACCGGGCCGAAAAAGCACCAAGAGTTAGTGCAAGAAGCGTTCGAGGAGTGGTGGCCGCGCATCATCCAGTTCTTCGGCCCGACCAACGACAAGAGCGTCCACCACGACTTCGCGTCGAAGGTGGGCTTAAAGCGCAAATCGAACGACGAACTCAGAAACGAGTTCCTCACCGTCTACATCCCGAAAGCAGAGCGCTACGGCCTCGAAATCCCCGAGTACCCACGCATCAACTTCGACGAGGAGACGGGGAGCTACGAAGTCATCGAGGAGGACCTAGACTGGGACGAGTTCTTCCAGATTGCGAAAAACGAGTACGAACCCGGCCTCGGGCAAATCAACACCCGCAAGGCGGCCCAAGACGCCGTCGAGTGGGTGACCGAATCGCTCGAAAACACTGGCCCAACCCCACAGGCGGCTGACTGATATGATTTGGGAAGTTTTCAGACAGGAAAAACAGGGCGGCTACCACACCCACTGTGGCAACGTCCACGCACCAGACCGCGAGATGGCGCTCATGTTCGCACAGGTGCAACACGCCCGTCGCCGCCCGACCCACAGCCTGTGGGTCGTCCCGAAAGACGAAATCGGTGAAGTTGACGCAGAGGAAGCCTCGTTCGGCGGTACGACCGACAAGATGTACCGCTGGGCGATGACGTTCAACACGGACGCGAGTTTCGCAAAGGAAATCGAAGACTCGGAGAAAGAGCAAATCGAGGCCGAGCGCCAGCGGAGGGAACAATAATGGCGCTCTCCGAACTCCCCGGCCCGGCGGAGTTAGACGCAGAACAGCAACAGGCCGTCTCCGAGGTCATCTTCCGGATGGCCGACGACGAGTTCGTTCTCGCAGAACGCTACACCGAGTGGCAGGTTCGCGCGCCGACGCTCGAATCCGACCTCGCCATTGCGAACATCGCACAGGACGAGTACGGCCACGCCCGTCTCTGGTACGACCTGCTCGAAGACTTCGGCGCAGAAGAGCCAGAACTCATCTGGGAGCGACCTCCGAGCGACTTCCGCCACTCGACGCTGGTCGAACTCCCGATTATCGAGGGCGACTGGGCGGACAGCATTCTGCGTGGGTATCTGTTCGACACCTACGAGAAACTCCACCTCGAATCGATTCACGGCTCTGCGTACCCGCGCCTGCGAGATCGTGTCGAGAAGGTTCAGATGGAAGAGCGCTACCACTTAGAGCACGGCCAGAACTGGCTCGAACGCCTCTGTGACGACGAGCCGGGCCGGGAGAAAGTCCAGCAGGCGTTCGACCGCCTGTTCCCGTACGCGCTCACGCTGTTCGAGCCAAGCGAACACGAAGCCGACATCGTGGAACTTGGCGTTCGCACCGAACCGCTCGCCGACCTGCGCGCCCGCTGGCTCGAAATCACCCTGCCGTTCCTCTCGTCGCTCGGTCTCTCCGTACCGGAAGCCGAGGATGAGCTACCGGAACTGCCTGCGGAAACCGGCCGCCACGGCGACCACACCGCAGACTGGGAGCCACTCTACGAGGAGTTCACCCACACCTACCGCACGCTCGGGCTGAGTACCCCGACGAAGCTGCTCAAGGACCCTGACGATGTCAAGTAACCCAACCGAAAACACCGCCACGCCGTGTTCGCACACCGACTACGTCCACGGCCCCGAACGCGAGGGCCTGCCTGCGACCGGCGAGGGCACAACGGGTGTCGAACGCCGCGTCTGGGACACCCTCTACGCCATCGAAGACCCGGAGATGCCGGTCAGCATCGTTGATTTGGGGCTCATCTACGGCGTCACCGTCGAAGACGGGCACGCCGACGTGAAGATGACGCTCACCTACACCGGCTGTCCGGCCCGCGAGATGCTCACGACGGACATCGAGGAAGCCGTCGCCGCCGTGGAGGGCGTCGACAGCATGGAGTTAGACCTCGTCTGGAGTCCGCCGTGGACGGTCGAGATGGTCACCGAACCGGGGAAGGAGGCCCTGCGCGAGTTCGGGCTGTCCATCTAATCATGCGATTCAACGACCCGAGCGTCACGACGAGTCCCGACGAATCGCCCGCAGTCTGCCCGTACTGTGGCTCAGAGAACACGGTGCGCGACCACCCGAAGGGGCCGGGACTCTGCCGGTCGATGCACTACTGCAACGGCTGTGACCAGCCGTTCGAGAAGTTCGGGTAGTCGGCCAGCAGAGCGCGCCTTTTAACCACATCCCACTCGCTACCGACAGGTATGACTGAAAACGGATGGTTCGTCGGCGTCGATTCCGACGACACCGCCGCGGCCGTCGCGCGGATTATCGAGGGGGCAGCCGACGCGCCTGCCGATTGGCCTTCCGAGGCCGTTGCCGCCGGGTTTGCTTCTGATGAGGACGCTTACTACGAGCGCCTCCACGCGGCGACCGTCGAGGCAGCCCGCAGGGAAGTCGTGGAAAAAGAGCGGGCGACCGACAAGCAGTTGATTCACGCAGTGCGCGCCATGGACGACTCGCGTCGGATGGCGAACGAACTGGCCGAACGCGTCGCAGAATGGGCTGGCAGCCGCTTTGCAGACGCTGGGACGGGTGTGGAGTACGCCCGCGACCTCGCTGTCCGTGAGCCAGAAGACGCTGCGGACGAGCAACTCATCTCGCTTGCGACGCGGTGTGCCGAACTCGACGACGAAGCCGACGCACTCAAGCAGTTCGTCGAGGAGACGACGCCGCTCATCGCGCCGAACCTCTCGAATCTGGCAGAACCGGTGCTCGCGGCGCGACTCATCGCGCTCGCCGGCGGTCTCGACACGCTCGCAAAGAAGCCGAGCGGGACGGTGCAGGTGCTCGGCGCAGAGGACGCGCTGTTCGCCCACCTAAAGGGCCAAGCTTCCTCGCCGAAACACGGCATCATCTTCATGCACCCGGCGATTCGCCACACGCGCCGGGAGGATAGAGGGTCTGCGTCTCGCGCCCTCGCCGGGAAGCTCTCGATTGCGGCGCGTATCGACCACTACGCGGGCGACCTGCGTCCCGAGTTAAAAGCAGAACTCGATGAGCGCATTGCGACCATTCAGGCGCGAGGTGAGAACTGATGTTGCCAGACGGCGTCTCCCGGCGCACGTTTGACGGGCAAGAACGGCTTGCGACGCAGGGGCAGGCGGTGTACGGCGAACCAGTGAGCGAAGGCTGGCGGCTGTGGGACGCGAATCGTTCGAAACTCGGCGCGATGCTCGAAACGGAGATGGACGTTGGCCTTGCTGGCGGCGAAAAAGTGCTGTATCTCGGCGCGGCGAGCGGGACGACCGTGAGCCACGTTGCAGATTTCTCAGGGCCGACCTACGCCGTGGAGTTCGCACCGCGCCCCGTCCGCGACCTCGTGGGCGTCGCCCGCGACCGCAGCAACCTGTTTCCGTTGCTCAAAGACGCCCGCAAACCGGAAACTTACGCCCACATCGTCGAGTCGAATCTCGACGTGCTCATCCAAGACGTTGCGACTCGCGGGCAGGCAACGGTTGCCCTCCGAAACAAGCAGTTCCTCGCAGAGGACGGAGGGGCGCTCATCGCCATCAAGGCGCGCAGTGAAGACGTGACGCGCGACCCCGGCGACGTGTTCGATGACGTGCTCGCTGAGTTGGCGGACGGCTACGACATCCTCGAAACCGCGCGACTCACGCCGTTCCACGACGACCACCTCGGCGTGGTTGCGACGCCGAAGTGACCAGATAACCAGACGACTGAGCCACCGTTCCGAACCAGTTGGGGGTCGCCGATATTTGTTTACACGACGTTCCTTGTGACGAGGAGTCGAATTATGCAAACCTCTCGCCGCGCAGTCCTGAAATCGCTCGCCCTCGTTGGGACGACCGCTTCGATCGGCAGCGCCGCCTTCGCCGGAACCGCCGCCGCAGATCGCAAGCAGTGGGCACTCGTCCGTGTCGTCCACGCGTCGCCCGACGCACCAAACGTAGACGTGTACGTAAACGACCAACGCGTCCTCGCCAATGTGCCGTTCAAAGCCGTTAGTGACTACCTCCCGCTCCCGGTCGGGACGTACACCGTGACGATTACCGCAGCAGGCGACGAATCGACCGTCGCCTTCAGCGGCGCTGTAACGGTCGAACGCAACGCCTACACTATCGCCGCAATCGGTGAACTCACCGAAGGGACGTTCCGACCGCTCATCCTCACCGATACGCTGCGCCGTGTTCGCGGGAAGAACGCCCGGGTTCGAGTGGTGCACGCGTCGCCGGACGCACCCGCCGTCGACGTGACGGTCGCAGATGGTGCCTTGACTCTCTTCGATGGGCCTGCGTTCGGCGGTGTGACCGAGTACATCGAAGCCCCCGCTGGCGGGTATGACGTCCAGGTTCGCGCCGATACACCCGGGGACGACGGCCCGGTCGTCGGCACGTTCCCCGTAACCCTCGACGGTGGCGATGTGTACACGGTGTTCGCACTGGGGTATCTGACGCCCGACGACGAACCCACAGCCAACCCATTCGACCTCGTGATCGCCGTAGATCGCGACGCTCGCCGCCCACGCAGTCGACCGGCTCGTCGGTGGCTCCGTCGGTATCAAGACGACCGCCGCGAGCGCGACGAAACCGCCGACTGAATAGGTTCTGACCTTCTCGAAGCCGGCCGGTAATCACGGTGGGCAAAGCCAGAACTGTTTAAGTTGCCGCGGCCGTACCCGGATACGATGGATACGGGCTCTGCCGAGAATTTCACGCAGACCGGGACGCTCGGAATCGAAGAGGAGTTTTTCGTCATCGATGACGCAGGCCGTCCGACCTCGGGCACTGACGAACTCGTCTACGAGTCTACGCCACCCGAGCTTCTCCAAAACCGCATCGACCACGAACTGTTTAAGTGCACCATCGAGACACAGACGCCGATAATCGAACGCCTCGCTGGCGCCCGCGAGAATCTGCTTGCCATCCGCGAGGCGCTCGTCAGCCACGCCGAGACGCATGGTTTCGGCATTGCGGCGGCGGGCCTCCACCCGGCGGCGAAGTGGCGCGAACTCGAACACGCAGAAAAGTCGCGCTACAAAGCGCAACTCGACCGCATCCAGTACCCACAACACCGTAACACGACGGCGGGGCTGCACGTCCACGTCGGCGTCGACGACGCGGATAAAGCCGTCTGGATTGCGAACGAGATTCGCTGGCATCTCCCGGTGATGCTCGCACTCTCTGCGAACTCGCCGTTCTGGAACGGGTTCGATACGGGGCTGTCGTCTGCTCGGGCGAAGATTTTCGAGAACCTGCCGAACACGGGGATGCCGACCGATTTCGAGGACTACGAGGATTTCCTCCGCTTCGAGCACATGATGGTGAACCAGGGGTCGATAAACGACCGCGGCGAACTCTGGTACGACGTACGCCCACACACGGCCTACGGCACGCTCGAAGTCCGGACGCCCGACGGACAGCGAGACCCCGACCGCGTGCTCGCGTTTGTCGAGTACACGGCGGCGCTGGTCGAGGAGTTGGGCGAGCGCTACGATGACGGCGAAACCGGATTCAAACACCGCCGGGAACTCCTCGATGAGAACAAGTGGCGGGCACTTCGCTACGGCCACGACGCGTCGTTTATCGACAAAGACCGACAGGGAACGAGCACGCTCGGCGAGATTGTTGACGAAGAGTGCGAACGCCTCGACATCGCGGGAATCAAAGAGCTGTACGAGAGCGAAAGCGGGGCAGCGTTCCAGCGCAGAGTGCTTGCAGAAGAAGGGATGGACGCCCTCTGTGACGCTCTCAGACTGTAGCCAAGGGTTTTTACCCGGCAATCGCTTTGTCCCGCTTGAGAGGACGTATGGCTGCTGATAACTCACCAGATAGTTCAAAGGAGGGTGAGGCCGACCAGGATTCTGCGTCGGCCGGTGGTCGGGGGCGGCCACGAGAGAAACTCGAACAGCATCGGGCACGGCTGGAAGACGAAGCAGACCGTGCGGTAGACCAGTTCGACGAACGCATCGTCGAACTCCTATCGTGGGTGCTCGATACGGAAACCCGGGCGCGCATTTACGTCTATCTTCGCCAGCGTCCGTGGGGGACGAGCGACGAGATTGCCGCCGGAACTGGGCTCTATCCGAGCACGGTTCGAGAAGCGCTCGCAGAACTCCACAGCGAGGGCATTTTAGAGCGCAGAAAACGCAAGAACTCCGGGGCCGGGAACAACCCTTACGAGTACACCGCCATGCCTCCGAGCGAACTCGTCACAACGCTCGCAGAGCAGGTACAAGACGAGCTCAACACGGTTTTCAACCTCGATTGCTATCTCGGGAAGCGCGACCTGAACACGGCGACAGAACCCGTCACCATCACCGTCGAGGAAGCGAACGACGAGTGACATACACTGAGTCGAAGCCACTAAGCCAGCGGCGGTCGATGAGTGGACTATGAAAGTCGCGCTGGGCGGGACGTTCGATCCGGTTCATGACGGGCACCGGGAGCTGCTCAAACGAGCCTTCGAACTGGGTGACGTGACTGTTGGTCTCACGAGCGACGAGCTTGCGCCACAGACTCGCAAGGAAGACCGGTACGTACGGCCGTACGAGGAGCGAAAAGCCGACCTCGAAACCGAACTCCGACGCTTCGCCAAAGAGTACGGCCGCGAGTGGGAGATTCGCACGCTCGAAGAGCCAACCGGCATCGCCACCGAACCCCAGTTCGACATCCTCATCGTTTCGACGGAGACCCAACGCGGGGGCGAACTCGTCAACGAGATCCGCGAAGAGCGCGGCATCGACCCCCTGCAAATCGAGGTCGTAGACCGCGTCTACGCGAAAGACGAGGACGTGATTTCGAGTACGCGCATCGTCCGCGGCGAAATCGACCAACACGGCAACATGACCCCAGAACGCGATGGCCGACCCGCAGAGCGCGAACAGTAAGCTACCAGCCCGGCGGCCGCAAGCCCGCTTCTTCTAACAAGCCTTTCCACCGCTGTTGAATCGTGAGCCGTGCGACCCCGACGGCATCTGCAACGTCACCCTGTGAGCGTTCGTCGCCCGCGATGAGCGCACCCGCATACAGACTCGCCGCAATCACCGCCGGTTTCGAGCGGTCCTTTTCGGGGACCGTCGAGAGAAAGAGGTCTTGGGCGCGCGAACGCGCCTCCGTCCCGAGCGAGAGCCGGTCTGCGGCCTGTTCGAGTTGGGCGAGCCACTCCTCGTTTTCGACTTGGTCGCGGGCTCGATACACGACGCAGGCTTGGCCGCCATCGGTGATAAGCCCTCGCCACCCGAGAGCGACAGGTATTTTGTTGAATGCGCGGAATCACGAGACGCGCGTGGGTAGCCAAGCCAGGAAACGGCGCAGCGCTTAGGACGCTGTCCTGTAGAGGTCCGCCCGTTCAAATCGGGTCCCACGCATTTTTCTGATTCACTCTCAGTTCAACACGACAATCCACGCGATGACGGCGACGTTAATGAGGATGCCGAGGCCGCCCTTTTCGGGAAGCTGCGTCGCTTTACCGTCCCACAACAGGAGATAGAGAGCGGTCGAGAGAACTGACGCTGCGATGAGCAGCGGTCGCCACCAATTCTGAGCGAAGACGTAGCCAAGCGCACCGATGACAAACCCGAGGGCCACGAGGAGAAACAAACCATTTGCGAACGTGCGGATTTGTGTTTCTTCAAGGACCTCCGAGAGCAGCCACGACCGACCGTTCCACGCCCAGTCGGACTCGGATGCGAACCACCCCAGACTCGACGCGACGTAAACGAAATGCACCCATCCATGGGCGGCGAGCAAGAAGCCGATGAGGTACTGTGTGAGTGTCGTCATGCTGTCTCACTACATACAAGAGGGCGTGCTTTCCGATAAATCTACGAAGCGACCGCTATTCTATGTTGGTTTCACAGAACCACTTCCACCCTACTCCTTCGGCCGCCCGCCGTCCGCAAGCCGCTCCGTCTCGACCTGCGCAATAGGTTCTGCCTGATTCGTTTTCGAGAATCGGAGTTGCTCTTTGCCGGTGCCGTCTACGGCGCGAGCGTCTCGGTCACGTTGGAGTGCAGTCCCGATGCGGATGCCCGCGACGCCGAGGAAGAAGGGGACGAGAACCCACCAGAACAGGGTTTGCAGCCCGGCGAAAAACCAGACGAGGGCTGCGATTGGGATGAGGGCCACGAGCGCGACTCGCAGTCCCCACCAGGGCGTTGCTGTGCGGGGTGTTCGCATTGCCCAGTAATGGGTCTTGGTGGGGTTAAGTGTTCGGTCACGCGCAAAATCACGGGCGTTGGGTGTGAGTGCTGACACGAAGTGGGCGTGGCCGTCTCCGGTTCGAGTGGGTGGTGCGTTCGTTTCACGGGAGAGAGTGCTAACTGTAATGCAGGTCGTGCCACGAAACCGCATCCGGGCGCCACAAACCTTTTTGTCGGCTTCACGAGTGGATAGAACTAATGAGTGAAATCCACGACCTCCTTGGGCCGATTGTGTCCGATGTCGATGCAATCTTGTTGTTCTCCCCAAGCGCGTCGTACTACGGGCGTTTCGCAGATGTTGATGACGTTTCAGTCGTGGTTATCTCCCCCGAAAACACGGTCTCTGCGGCCGATTTTGTGGAACTTCCGCTTGAGTTTGACGACGTTGCCGCGCGCATCCGCTACGGCATCGAGGGTGCCATCGAGAACGACCTCATCGACGACGGCGACGACCTGCTCTGTGCGACGAAGATGTTCGACGAGGACATCGACTCGCTCACGCGGGTTCGCGCGAGCGAGTTCACCCACACGGGCATCTACGACCTCTTTATGAACTCGCGGGCGGAGCCAGCGGTCATCCGCGACGTGCTTGAAGTCGCCATCGAACTCGGGAAGAAAGGACAGAAGGGCAAGCCAGTGGGCGCGCTGTTCGTCGTTGGCGACGCGGGCAAGGTGATGAACAAGTCCCGGCCGCTTTCGTACAACCCGTTCGAGAAATCGCACGTCCACGTCGGCGACCCCATCGTGAACGTCATGCTCAAGGAGTTCTCCCGTCTCGACGGCGCGTTCGTCATCTCCGATGCGGGCAAAATCGTCTCTGCCTACCGCTATCTCGAACCGTCTGCTGAGGGTGTGGACATCCCCAAAGGGCTTGGGGCGCGTCACATGGCGGCGGCGGCGACCACCCGCGACACGAACGCCATCTGTATCGTGTTGAGCGAGAGCGACGGGCTGGTTCGGGCATTCAAAGGCGGCGAACTCATCCTGGAACTCGACCCCGAGGAGTACTGAGCCATGGTGGAGATCATCTCCCAACTCGAACAGTTGCTCACCCAGGAGTTTCGGTTCTTCGTCGCGCTGTTTGTCTTGATTGGCGGGCTCTTGCTCGGCTACGTGGTGAGCCGCGCCTTGCGGCGACTGCTTATCTCCTCTGGTGTGCCCCAAGCAGTCGAGGGGACGCCCTTTGAGCGAACCGCGCGTGGCATCGGAACCTCAACGGTATCGCTCCTCGCCCAACTCACTGGGCTGTTTATCGCTCTGCTTGCCGCGTTGCTCGCCCTTCGCATCGCGGGGCTGAGCACGGAGTTCTTCTTCGGGCAGCTCACGGCGTTCATGCCGCGGCTGTTCATCGCCGCGCTCGCCATCATTCTCGGACTCATCATCTCTGATAAGGCAGAACTAATCGTGAGCGAGCGCCTTCGGAGCATCAAACTCCCCGAAGTGAACATCATCCCGAAAATCGTCCGCTACAGCATCATCTACATCGCCGTGCTCATTGCGCTCGGCCAGATTGGGGTAGCAACGGGCGCGCTGCTCATCTTGCTCGGCGTGTACGTGTTCGGCGTCGTGTTCCTCGGCGGGCTTGCCTTCCGCGACCTGCTCACGTCGAGTGCGGCGGGCATCTACCTCCTGCTCAACCAGCCCTACGGCATTGGCGACGAGATTGCGATTGGCGACCGACGCGGCATCGTCCAAGAGGTGGACGTGTTCGTCACGCACATCGAAAGCGACGGAGAAGAGTACATCATCCCGAACGCCCACGTCTTCGACTCGGGCATCGTTCGGATTCGAACCTAACTGTCGTCTGCGGACATTTCTGTTGCCGGGACACCTGCGACCGTCGCCCCGGCAGGCACGTCACGCGTCACGAGTGAGTTCGCCGCCACCTGCGCGCCATCGCCGATGGTCACGCCCGGGAGGACGATTGCACCCGCGCCAATCATCGCGCGTTTGCCGATGTGTACCTCGCCCGTGCGGTACTCGTGTTGAAGAAACTCGTGGCAGAGAATCGTGGCGTTGTAGCCGATGATGGCGTGGTCATCGACCGTAATCAGGTCGGGCCAGAACACGTCCGGCGTCGATTCTAAGCCCCATGAAACACCAATCCCGATGGTGACACCAATCGCGCCCAAGAGCCAGTTTTTGAGCCGCAGGCTCGGCGAGATGCGCGCGAGGACGATAACGGCGTAGTTGAGCGACACGCGAAGCGGGTTGCGGGCGCTCGTCCAGTGGCGAAGCGAGTTTTGTGTGCCCGGCGTCGGGTGGCGCGTGATGCGGTCGTGGCGCGAAGGTGGCGCGTCGTCAGTCACGCAGAACAGTTCGGCCGTGGTGAATTTGAACTTACCCCCACGCGCTCGACTCGGCTTCGACGATGCGGACGCCTTTCGCCGCGAGATGGCGCATGCGCTGGCGGGCGAAATCCTCCTCTGCCGTGCCCCGCGTCGCGAGCACGTACATCCGGGAGTTGCCCATCGGGCGCATGGTGCGTCCGGCGCGCTGGGCACCCTGCCTGCGAGACCCACCGAGGCCGGATGCGGCGATGGCCACCGACGCCTCCGGCAGGTCGATGCCCTCGTCGCCAATCCGCGAGACGATGAGCGCATCGCGCGGGCCGGTGTTGAACTGCGAAAACAGTCGCCTGCGCTCTGCGTGCGGGGTCTCGCCGCTCACGAACGGGATGTTGAGTTCCTCGCTCAACTGGCGGCCCTGTTCTAAGTATTCGACGAAGATGAGCGCCTTTTCGCCGGGATGCTCGCCAAGAATCGCCCGCACCTCTGCGACTTTCGCGGGATTCGAGGCGGCAACCATGCGCTTTTCGTGGCCCTCAGCGCTGCCATACTCGTTCACGCCGAGTTCGTCCACGAACGGCACGTAGCGAATCTCCACCTCCGGCTCTGCGACGTAGCCCGCCTCGAACAGCGCCCCCCAGTCGGTGCCGATTGGCGGTCCGATGAGCGTGAAAATCTCCTGTTGCTTGTCGTCTTCGCGGATGGGCGTCGCAGAGAGACCGAGTCGGTGGCGAGTTTGCAAATCTGCACTCCGGCGGTGGATTGGACTCGGGATGTGGTGGACTTCGTCGTAGACGATGAGCCCCCAGCGGCGTTCGTCGAACAACATCCGGTGGCGGTCCATCCCCGCCGTCTGGTAGGTGGCGATGGTGACGGGGCGAATCTCCTTTTTCCCGCCGTGATACTCGCCGACTTGGTCGGGTTCGAGCGTCGTGTGGAGCAGGATTTCGTCGCGCCACTGGGCGGCGAGTTCGCGCCCCGGCACGAGAATCAGCGTCTCACCTTCCACGGCGGCCATCACGCCGAGCGCGGCGATGGTCTTCCCACTTCCCGGCGGCCCGACGAGCACGCCGGATTTAGCTTCGAGAAAGCGCGTGACCCACGTTTTCTGGTAGTCGCGCAACTGCAAGTGGAGGTCGTGGGGCAGCGCGTCTCCCTCCTCTAAGGTGCGTTCGTCCTGCACCGGATAACCCGCCTCGTAGAGCGTGCGTTTGACCGAAGCCGTCGAATCGCTCGCGACCCACGCCTCCTCATCTGAGATGCGGGCGCGAATCTCGCCGTTCGTGAGCTTCGGGAGGGCGACGTTGCCGAGTAAGTCTGCACTGCCTGCTTCGAGGACGACGTAGCCGTCTGCGTGGGTGTAGAGGCGGAACTTCCGGGCACGCTCCCACTGGCTTTCGACCCACTCCTCTAAGTGCGGCGAGCGCTCGCCGAACGCCTGGCGCATGGTTCGCAAGAGGTCGTCTAAGCTGTCGTAGGGGGCCTGCCAGATGTCCTCCTCGCGGAGTTTGTAGACGTAGCCGCCCGTCCGATTGGTTTCGACGAGGTGGGCGAACTGCGTGAGCTGAGCGCGGGTGAACTGCGAGGGGTGGTCAACGACGACTTCGCGGCGTTTCGGGAACAGGACGACGCGCTCACGGTTGGTCGTCTCCTTCCAGTCGCGGGGATACCAGACGATGGGGTCGGTTTCGACGTCGAGTGATTCGACGCGCCCGTCTCCAGTGAGCGTGGCGAGGGCGTCGCTCGCCTGCGCTTGCGTGATATCGAGCCATCTGGCGACTTCGCTCGCGGTGACGACCGGGCGGCCCCGGTCTTCGAGTACGTCATAGAACTCGTCTATATCGAGGGCGTCGAGAGAGTCCGCTGAATCGGTCACTACCACGCAGAAGGGCGGGGACGACCAAAAGCCCCGTGCGTTTTCTCCGGCGGTGAACTGTTCAGCTCCTCAATGCTTTTCGCCGCCGCACGCGTATTTTCTCTAAGGACTCTCGGGTGGTGTCACTCCGTGCCGACGGCCTCCGCCGGAAATTCGACGGCTCCGTCGCGCTGGATGGCGTCAGCGTCACCCTTTCGGGGCCGGAAATCGTCGTCCTCAACGTGGGGACGGTAGACGACCTCTGGATTGCCGCAGTGGCGCTGGTGCTCTTTTCAGAACTCTCGATACTCGCCACAGACGCGCTCATCCGCAGAAATGAGTGAGTGGGGGTGTGTCCGGCCTACTGGCCGCGCAGTTCCTGCATGTGGTCGATGCGGCGTTGGACGAGGTCTGCCTTCCCGATGTCGTGGCGGATGTGCAGGCCGTCTTCACCCGCGACGGCAAGCGCGTCCTCTGCGATTTTCTCGGCTTCGGCAATCGTGTCCGCGACGCCGACGAGGGCGAACGAACGCGAGGTAGTCGTGTAGATGCCGTCGTCGCGCTCGTCGACGCTCGCGTAGTAGAGCAGCGCGTCTCCGGCGCTCTCTTCGTCAACCTCGACTTTGGCTCCCGCCGTCGGGTTCTCAGGGTAGCCGTCTGGAACCGCGTATTTGCACACCGTCGCCTGTGCGGCGAACGCAAGTTCCGGCAATTCATCGCCCTCGCGGGCGGCGGTGAGAATTTCAGAGAATCGGGTTTCGAGGACAGGCAGGGTGTTCATCGCTTCGGGGTCGCCAAAGCGCGCGTTGAACTCGATGACCTTCGGCCCTTCGGTCGTGAGCATGAACTGGCCGTAGAGGATGCCCTTGTACCCGTCTAAGGCAGACACCGTCGCGTCGAGAATGTCGAGCGCCGCGTCGTAGTCGGCTTCGGTCATGAACGGGAGCGCCCACGTCGCGTCGGAGTAGCTTCCCATGCCGCCGGTATTCGGCCCCTCGTCGCCCTCGTAGGCGCGCTTGTGGTCTTGGACGGCGGGCGTGGCGCGGAACTCGCCGTTTGCGACGAACGCTTGTACCGTGAACTCCTCGCCGATGAGGCGTTCCTCTAAGACGATTCGGTCGTAGTCGTTTTCTCGGATGTACTGCTTTGCACCCTCGGCGTCGACTTGGTCGCCCATGACGACGACGCCCTTGCCGCCGGTGAGACCCGCGGGCTTGACCACGAGGTCGCCGTCGTAGTCGTCGATGTACGCGCAGGCTTCCTCGTCGTCGTCGAACGTCTCGAAGTCGGGACAGCCAGGAATCCCCGCATCGCGCATGAACCGGCGCTGGAACGCCTTGTCCGTCTCGATGCGTGCTTCTTCTGCGTGCGGGCCAAAGGCGTAGATGCCCCCCTCGTCGAGTGCGTCTGCGACACCCGCCGCGAGGGGAGCCTCGGGGCCGACAACGGCGATGGTCGCGCCAACCTCCTCAGCGTAGGCGACGATTGCCTCCGGGTCGGTCTCGGAGAGTGATTCGAACCCGTCTGCGAGTCGCGCTATGCCGGGATTGCGGTTGCTCGCACAGGCGTACAGGTTCACGTCGGGCGCAAGGGCGCGGGCGATGGCGTGCTCGCGGCCGCCGCCACCGACCAGCAGGATGGTCTCGGTCATATCCGAATACCCTGCGCATAGGAGTGTAAAGGTTGCTCTTCAGGACACGAAAACTATCCACGAACGTGTATCATCTTCCGGTTCGATTCACACCGAGGACGTACAGGACGGCCGTGACGATACCCGTATACTGGAGCGTGCCCGCGATCGTGGAACCGAAGCCGCGAAGCAGTGGGATGAATGAGAAAACCTCCCCGACGAGGAGCGCGGCGAAGTAGCCCACGAAGATGATGGCGGCGATGTATTTGGCGTGTCCGAGAAGCCAACTGACGTTTGGCTGTGCGTTTCTGTGCATACGTGATTGTGACGGGTCAGCACGATAATTCTATCAGTTTCTGAGACACTCATCCCCGACTGAGTACTCTCGATAATTCCCATCCAACTTCGACCTTTTACGTGTCCGGAGTCAGTACGTCAACTATGGACGACCCCACCGGACGCAACCGCCTCTCTGCGGAGGAAAGTCCTTACCTTCGACAGCACGCGGACAACCCCGTGAACTGGCAGCCGTGGGACGACGACGCCTTAGACGCCGCCCGCGAGCGAGACGTGCCCATCTTCCTCTCGATTGGCTACTCGGCGTGTCACTGGTGTCACGTCATGGAAGAAGAGAGCTTCGAGGACGAGGCCGTGGCCGAACTCATGAACGAAAAGTTCGTGCCCATCAAAGTTGACCGCGAGGAGCGACCGGACTTAGACCGCATCTACCAGACCATCGGCCAGCTCGTGACCGCCCACGGCGGGTGGCCGCTCTCCGTCTGGCTCACTCCGCAGGGCAAACCGTTCTACGTCGGGACGTACTTCCCGAAAGAGCCGCGCGGCCAGATGCCGGGCTTTCTCGACTTGCTCGACAACATCGCCCACTCGTGGGAACACGACCGCGAGGAAATCGAGAACCGGGCGACGCAGTGGACGGCGGCGCTCACCGACGAACTCGAAGACGTGCCAGACCAGCCCAGCGAAGCCCCCGGCTCAGAGCTTCTGGACTCAGCCGCGAACGCCGCCCTCCGCAGCGCCGACCGCGAATACGGCGGCTTCGGGTCCAGTGGCCCGAAGTTCCCCCAGACCACGCGCCTCGACCTGCTCTTTCGCGCCTACGACCGAACCGGCCGCGACGCGTACCGCGAAGTCGCCCTCGAGAATCTGGACGCGATGATTTCGGGTGGGCTCTACGACCACGCAGGCGGCGGCTTCCACCGGTACGTCGTCGACCAAACGTGGACGGTTCCCCACTTCGAAAAGATGCTCTACGACAACGCAGAGATTTCTCGCGCCTTGCTCTCGGGCTATCAGGTGACTGGGAACGAACGCTACGCCGACGTGGTGCGCGAGACGTTCGCGTTCGTTTCGCGCGAACTCACCCACGACGAAGGCGGCTTCTTCAGCACCTTAGACGCCCAAAGCGAGGGTGAGGAAGGCAAGTTCTACGTCTGGACGCGCGCGCAGATCCGCGAGGCCGTCGCAGACGAGCAGGTGGCGAACATCTTCATCGACCGCTTCGGGGTTACGAAACGCGGCAACTTTGAGGGAACCACCGTCCTCGGCCTCGCAAAGAGCATCGAAGACATCGCAGAAAAGTACGACCTGAGCGAGGAGGAAGTCGTGGAGAAAATCGACCTCGCCCGCGAGCAGGTGTTCGAAGCGCGCACCGAGCGTGTTCGCCCCGCCCGCGATGAGAAGGTGCTTGCCAGTTGGAACGGGATGATGATTTCCGCGTTCGCGCAGGGAGGCCTCGTTCTGGAAGACGAGTACGCAGACACCGCAGAACGCGCGCTCGCGTTCGTCCGCCGCCATCTCTGGGATGAGGAAACCCAGACGCTCTCGCGCCGATTAAAAGACGGCGACGTGAAAGGTGATGGCTACCTTGAGGACTACGCCTTCCTCGGACGCGGCGCGTTCGACCTCTATCAGACGACGGGCGATGTGGCACACCTCGCCTTCGCCCTCAAGCTGGCTCGCGCCATCGACCGCGAGTTCTGGGACGACGAGCGCGGGACGCTCTATTTCACCCCCGAATCGGGCGAAGCGCTCGTCACCCGCCCACAGGAACTCGGTGACCAGTCCACGCCGTCAAGCGTGGGCGTCGCCCTCGACTTGTTCCAGTCGCTCGCCCACTTCGCACCGGACGAAGAGTTCGCCGAGAAGGCAGAGCGCGTCGTCGAAACCCACGCGGCGAAGATTCAGGCGAATCCGCTCCAGTACGGCACGCTCGCACTCGCCGCAGACCGCCTCGCCACGGGTGACCTCGAAGTGACCGTCGTGGCCGATTCGCTCCCGGGAACGTGGCGCAAGCGCCTTGCTCGGACGTACGTTCCGAGTCTCGTGCTCTCTCGGCGGCCGGCCGCGGACGCAGCACTGGAGGCGTGGCTGGCTGAATTGGGCGTCGAAGAAGTGCCACCAATCTGGGCAGCGCGCACCCAACAGGACGGCGAACCGACCGTCTACGTCTGTCGGTCGTTCACCTGCTCGCCGCCGCAGACGGACATCGACGAGGCGCTGTCGTGGGCCGAACAGCTTCAACCGAACGCCTAATTCTCCCATGGAGTTTTGTTGATTCGACCAAACGTGTCAGTAATGACGTTTGTCGTCCCGTTTGATGGCTCGAAGCTTGCAGCGGCCGCCCTGATTCGAGCAACGGAGTTTGGCAACGATTTGAACGAGCGCGTGGTCGCGGTGAGCATCATTCCGCAGGATGATTTCTCGTACGCCAAAGACCACGGGTGGGTCGAGTCAGGCGACGAGTTCGACGTAGAGACCATCGTCTCTAACCTTCACAAACAGGTCACCAAGATTGCGCCGAGTGCGGATTTCCGACACGAGACCGTTGGGCGGTTCGCCACGTCGGGAACGATTTCGCTTGCCCTGCGCCGTATCGCGAAAAACGAGAAGGCGTCGATGGTGTTCATCGGGAGTGAGAACGCCGGGCGGCTCGTCTCAAGTCTGTCGAGCGTCGGAAGCATGGTCTCTGCAGACCAACTGTACGATGTCGTCATCGTACGATCCCACGGGCCGACGAAAATCGAGCGGCTGCGCGAGAAATCGGACTTTTATCAGGTGGACTAAAGCGTCTCCTGCAAGCGGTCTGCGAGGTAGACGGCGGCTGGCTGTGGTTCCTGTTCGACGTAGCGGGCGACTTCTTCGCCGTCCCGCTCGACGACGATAGTCGGGATGTACTCGATACCGTACTCTTCGGTGAGTTCGCCGTTTTTGTCGTTGTCCACCGGGTACTCGTGGATGTTCTCCTCGGGGACGCCTGCGGCGGCCATCGCGGCGGCGAAGTCAGGGAGCTGGTTGCGACAGTCGCCACACCAATCGCCGCCCCAGACGCGAATCGTGAGTTCGTCGCCGAGCGCAGCGAACGTCTCGACGGTCGAGGGATAGGATTCTGCGTCCCAGACGGGGTTCGGTGACATCGTTTCCATGGCCCCGGCTACGAAGTGGATTCACTTAACAAACGCGCTCAGTGCAACTTCAAACGAACTCGTCGTGTAGGGGCAGCGATTCTAAGTGGAACTGGGTGAGCTCTGCGACCGCCTTACTCCGGTCTGAGTAGTCCTGGGCGAGCATGTACGCCTCCGCCGCCCCAGCGCCGTCCGCGACGGGCACGTATCGGACGGTCGTGCCCAGCTCATCGACGGTGAGCAACAGGTAGCCCTGTGGATACGAGGAAAGTGCGGGGCAGATGAGTTCGTTGATGCGCTCGGTTTGGGCGACTGCCGGGATGTGCAGGTGCCCAGAGAGCGTGAGCGACACGTCGTGGGCTTCGAGCACTTCGACGAGCGGGTCGTAGTCGAGCATCGGGAACGACGACCGCCACGAGACGCCGCCGGTCAACTCGAGCATGCCTGGGAGATTGTGATGCATGACGACGAGCGGGCAAATCGCTTCGTCGAGCACCTCGTCGAGCCACGCAATCTGCGCGGCCGAAATCTGGCCCTTGTGGGTAGCAGAAAGCGACTCGTTCGGGCCAGTCGCAGAGTCGAGGCCAATCACGTCTACACCACCGATGCGCGTTCGGAAGGGCAGGCCACCGGGCGTGAACGTTTCTGCAAACCAGTCGAGGGTGGCAACGTCGTGCTGGTCGAAGTCCTTTGGCACGTCGTGATTGCCGGGGACGGCGACGGCGGGCGCGTCGATGTCGGCGAACAGCGCTGCGACGCGCTCGAAATCCCCTTGTTCACCGTTTTCGGTCAGGTCGCCGGTGAACACGACGCCGTCTACCTCGCGGGCGTTGATATCGGAAATGGCGGTTTGCAGGCGTTGTTCGGTGCGGTGATACACCTTCCAACTGCCGGACTCACGAGTTGAGAGGTGGACGTCAGAGATAATCGCGAGCGTGGTCTGGGTGTCGGTACGTGGGCGGGCGAAGCGGGCGAACAACGGACCTGCGTCGTCGTGGGTGTGGGCGGACGGCTGCCGACTGGATTGCTGGGGGAGTTCCCGGCTGGTCATGCGGCTTGCCCGTGAGTTAGATGCGGGGAGAATAAGCGTTCCTATCGTGTTACTTGATAGCACAACCCTCTCCCCTAGCTGATGAGACCCGTGGAGCCTTCACGTGGTTTTTCGCCGCTCACAAGCCGGATCCGGTCGATATTCTCCGATAGCTCGCCAAAATCTATTGCTGACACAATAGCTGTATGTATCTCGATTTTGGACAGTCAGTGCGCGCTCAAAAAACGCTAAGCCGCTCACCGTATTACAGAGAGCGTTGTGACGCACGTTGGGATTTCGTACTGGGAGGCAGGTGGAAACCAGATGAAACAGCGGGTGTTCCGGGCGCTCGCAGATCACGTCACGGTCACGCTTCTCGACCCAACGACCGAGCACACTGACCTCGACGCACGCGGTTTCGACCTCTATCACCTCGCAAAGCGCCGAGCCGCCTCGCTGCGTGACTTACACCGCGCGGCACTCGCGGGCATTCCAACGTTGAACCCGCCGGTCGGCGTCGCACTCACGAGCGACCGGGTCGCGACCCTCGACGTGCTCAGTCAGGGCGGAATCCCGGTTCCCGCCTACGAGTACGGTCGCGCAAGCGACGTGTCGCTCACGCCGCCGGTCATCGTCAAAACCCGCCATGAGACGGATGTGGCCGCCCATGACCACGACGTGTTCTTCGAGGAAGCACCTGCGTTCGCAGGCGCGCGGCTCGTCCAACAGTACCTTCCGGAGACGCGCCACCTGAAGGTGTATCGCCTCGGTGCGGCGATACGGGTGGTCGAACTCGGAGCCGGACGCGGCGTGGTTCACCGCGAACTCGACCCAACGCCGCAACTCGTCGCGTTAACTGACCGCATCGCGGCGCTCACCGGCCTTTCGCTGTTCGAAGTAGACGTACTCGACGGGCCACTCCCGGTGGTCGTTGACGTGAATCCCGTCGTCAGCCTCGCTGGCGTGGCAGATGCAGAGCGCGTGTATCTCGCGTTCCTCCTCTCGCAGCTTCGCCGGGCGGTGCCCCAGTCGGAAGCGCCAGCGGCGGTGTCGCTCGATTGAGCACGGCGTGGATGCCCCAAGCGTACCTGGCGCGAAAAGAGACGGGTGAGACTCGGCTCTCCGGGAGCGACACCATCTGCAGGAAGGGTGGTGGCACGGATGTGATGACGATGTTGGTGTGCTACCGTCCCTTGCTACGCGACAGGGAACTCCCTGTGGCGAAGCCGATTTGTCTCTGTGCCGTCTGCTACGTCCCGTTAGTCGACCGGTGAGCGGATGCCGTCAACTAACGTGGACAGCTATGCCTATTCGGTAGCCCCGCATTATTATCTGGGGGATAATACGTCGGTAAAATCTCATTACAAATGCATTAAGGGTGGTAAAAACGGTGAGCTTCTGCGCATGAACGGTCACACGCCGTCACGAACGGACAGTCATGTTGGCCGAGTCCATCACCGGTATAAGCGCCCGTTCCGTAGGTGGGAGCAATGAAGGACAGTATTCTCGATACTGTCGGGACGCCGCTCGTTCGCATTCGCTCTCCCCCGGGCTCGATTATCGCGGCCAAGCTGGAGTCGTTCAATCCCGGTGGCTCCGCGAAAGACCGACCGGCCATCTCGATGATACGCGCCGCAGAAGCGGCCGGTGTGCTCGACGCCGACTCGCACATCGTCGAACCGACGAGCGGCAACACCGGCATCGGTATCGCCCTCGCGTGTGCTGCGCTCGGTTACGACCTCACCATCGTCATGCCCGCCTCGAAGTCGAAAGAGCGCCGCCAACTCATGAAAGCTTACGGCGCGAGCCTCGAACTCGTCGAAGGCGAGATGACCGACGCCCGCGACCGGGCAGACCAACTCACCGAGCAGGACGGCTACGTCCAACTCGGCCAGTTCGAGAACGAAGCCAACCCGGACGCCCACTACCGGACGACCGCAGCAGAAATCTTGGAGGACATTGGCGACCGCACCGTAGACGCCTTCGTCGCCGCCGTTGGCACGGGCGGGACCATCACCGGCACCGCATCTCGCCTCCGAGAGGAATTCCCGGAGATGGAAGTCATCGCCGTCGAACCCGAGAAAAACGCCGTCCTCTCGACGGGCAAACCGGGCCGCGACGACTATCAGGGCATGGGGCCGGGCTTCGTGAGCGACCTGCTCGACGTAGACCTCTTAGACGACGTCGTGACCGTCCCGCTCGAAGACGCAGAAGTCGAGTGTCGCAGACTCGCCCGCGAGGAGGGAATTCTCGTCGGCCAATCGTCCGGCGCGGCAGCAATCGCCGCCCGGCAGGTGGCAACACGCCTTGCAACCCCTGAGACGGACTGCGAGGCCGCGACCGACGGTGGAACGCCGGACGCAGACTGTCCGCTCGTCATCACCGTGTTCCCCGACAGCGGCGAACGCTACCTCTCTACGGGCCTGTTTGACTAACCTGCCGTCACGTTTACACTGTCACCCTTTGTCGGTTCGCGCATGTCCAGACGAACCGCCCTCGATTCACAACTGGTCGAGGTGCTCGCAGATATCGACGCGATGGGCATCCCGCCGTGGCACGCGCTCTCCGTCGACGCCGCTCGCCAACTCGAAGACGACCTGTTCTCTGCGGGTGGCGGCCCCAAAGTCGCGCGCATCGAGGCGTTCGGTATCGACCGACGAGACGGGAGTGGTTCGATTCCGATTCGCGCCTACCACCCCACCACAGCCGCAGAAGCCCCACCGATTCTCGTCTTCTACCACGGTGGGCTCTGGGCGATGGGAACGCTCGATTCGGCCGACGACCTGTGTCGGAATCTCGCCGCCCGCGTCGGCGCACTCGTCGTTTCTGTGGACTATCGCCTCGCGCCCGAACACTCGTTTCCCGCGGGGTTAGAAGACGCCTACGCTGCCTTCGAGTGGGCAAACGCGTTCGGCCACACGCTCGGCGGCGACCCGACACGCGTCGGCGTCGTTGGCTCCAGTTCGGGCGGCAACCTCGCTGCCGCCGTCGTGCGCTGGGCGCGAGAAGACGGCCACGACATCGCCGTCCACGCCCTGCTCTACCCGATTCTCAGTGCCCAGTTCGACCGTGGCTCATACGTCGAGAACGCGGACGGGCCGCTGCTCAAAACCGCCGACGTGCGCCACTACTTCGACCACTATCTCAGGACTCCAGTCGACGCCTTTCACCCATTTGTCGCGCCGCTCGCAACCTCAGAAGTTGACAACCTCGCGCCCGCTGTCATCGTCACGGGCGGCCACGACCCGCTTCGCGACGACGGCTTTGCGTATGCAGCCCAATTGACCAAGGCAGATATTGATGTCGCTCACCATCACGAACCGTCGCTGTGTCACGGCTTTTTGAGCCTCGCAGACGACGTAGACCGGGCGGCCGACGCATTCGAGACGGTGTCGGCGGCGATTCGAGAGAGGCTGCGTTAAAATTCGGCTTCGGTGACGCGCACGATGACGGTTTCTTCTACCTCAGCAAGGTCGTAGTCCGGGAGCGTGCCGTCGCGTTCGACGGCGAGCGGTTCGGTGAGTTGGCCGTCTTTCACGCCGTAGATGTGGACGAACGCGGCAGACTGCTCGCGGCTGACGGATCCGTCGCGGATGGCGCGGGCGAGTTTCCGCGAGAGCCACTCGTCCTCGGCGACGCTCGGCTCGTTTACGAGCGTCAACTGGGCAAAGCGGACGAGATACCAGTTCAAGTCGTTCATCAACGAGACGGCCGCGCCAAGAGAAATCGTATCGATAGCAATCGAGTTGGCGTAGGGTTTGTGCAGTCGGTACGTCGAGAGTGCCTCGCGGGCGGTGTCCCGCGACAGCAGTTCGTACCGAAGCTCGACCTCCGGCGACCCGACGATACACACCTGCGTCATACCGAACACGAATTGACGGCGGCGTAAAGCGATTACGCTGTTTGCGGATAGACGCGTTTTGCCGACTTCGCGGCTTCGACGGCCAGTTCCGGAAGGTTTGCAGGCTCTGCAGACTCAACCTGTGCGAGGCTCGCACGAGTCTCTGGTCGGTTTGGCGCGACGCGATTGCACCCAGCTTGGATGTTCGCGGTGTGGAACGTGCCGAGTGCTTTCGCGCGTTCGACGATTTCTGGCTTGTCCATGGTGACGAGCGGGCGATAGACGGGAAGGCTCGTAGCCGCCGTCGTGGTCATGAGGTTCGCGCCGGTCTGACTCGACTTCTGGCCGATTGCCTCGCCCGTGACGATGCCCACGGCGTGTTCCTCGCGAGCGACGTGTTCTGCGACCATGAACATGAACCGGCGAAGCGAGAGCATCCGCGTGTTGTCGAGTTCGTCTACGAGCATGCGGGCGACCTTCCCGGCGGGAACCATCCGCAGGCGCATGTCGAAATTCGGCGCGTAGCGCGCGAGCGTTTCGACGGCTTCGATGACGCGCGCTTGGTGGTCAACGCCGCCGAACTCCTCGAAATCGAAGTAGACGGGGATGATGGGACAGCCGCGTTTCATGAGTTCCCACGCCGCGACGGGTGAGTCAATCCCGCCAGAAATGAGCGCAACGACGGGGTCTTGGGTGCCAAGCGGGAGGCCACCCGGCCCGGCGCGCTTTTCGACGTAGGCGTAGGCGTGGTCTGTGCGACACTCGACGAACAGTTCGCAGTCGGGCTGTTCTAAGTCAACTTCCGGCTCGAAGCGGGCTTCGGTGGCTTCCCAGACCGCCGCCCCAATCTGTCGTTCGATATCTTCAGAGGAGAAGGGGTGTTCGTGTTTCTCACCGGCGCGACGGGCACTCACGGCGAACGCACCGCCGGTGTAGACTTCACGCGAGGCTTCCACGACGGCCGCTTCCATCGCGTCCATCGTTGGCTCGGTGATGGTGACGGGGCTTGCGGAGACGACGCCGAACGCATCGCACGCGGCGTCGGTGGCGTCGTCCACCGCGGCTTCGGTGGTGTCGATGAAGAGCCGAGAGTGCTCTTTTCGTACCGTCCCCACAATGTCTCGGTCATCGAGCAGTGCTTGGATGTTGTCACAGAGCATCTGCTCCATGCGACCGAGCACCTGCGGACTTTTTACCCCCATATCGCCGTACCTGACGAGAACCGTGTCCGCTCCCGGTGGATTCATAGCAGAAATTGATTGGTGGGCGAATAAACGCCTATCGCCTTCAGAACTCAGAACGTCGACAGCTCGCCGTCGATAACCTGCCGCGTGATGTCGGTCACGTTGGCGAGGTGGTGGTCGATGATTTCACTCACGTCGTCTTCGATGGTTTCGAGTTCGACGCCTTCCTCGGTGACCAGACGGGCGTCTGCGACGTGTGGTTGGTCGATTGGCTGGCCAATCTGAGACAGCAGGCGGATGCGCATGTCGCGGATGCCGGGCACCTCTGCGACGACGGCCTCTGCAATCTGCGTGCTGAGGAGGTTGTAGATTTTCCCGATGTGGTTCACCGGATTCTTCCCGGAGGTTGCCTCCATCGACATCGAGCGATTTGGCGTGATGAGGCCGTTGGCGCGATTGCCGCGGCCAACAGAGCCGTCGTCGCCCATCTCGGCGGACGTGCCGGTGACGGTGAGGTAGACTGACTCCTTCTCGTAGTTGTCAGCCGTGTTCACGTACACCTCGACAGAGCGGTCCGTGTACTCGCTTGCGAGTTCGGTGACGTACGCACGGACGTTATCGACCGCTTCGATGTAGTCGTCTAAGCCGGAGAGATATTTGTCCACCATCGCGGCGGCGACGGTGATGTCGATGTGGTCGTCCTCGCGCTTTCCCATCACCTTGATGTCTTGGCCGAGTTCGGGGTGGTCTGCGCCGTAGACGCCGTTTAAGTGACGTTCGGTCTCTAAGACGATGGTCTCGGTCTCAGAGAGGGGGGCGTGGCCGACGCCGAAGGAGGTGTCGTTGGCCATCGGGATGGTTGCATCCTCCTCACCGAACACAGATTGGAGGTCACCGGAGCCTTCACCGAGTTTTACGTCCACGATAATGTCCGTGCCAACGTCGATTTCCGGGAAGTGCGCAGACAGATAGTCGCGGGCCGCACCGAGGGCGATTTTCTCGGTTGGGATGTGGATTGTCTGTTCTTCGCCATCCTCATCCTCGTACGTGTACTCCTTGGTCGCACGGCCCACGATCAGCAGATAGATGGGGTTCATGACCTCGCCGCCCCCGTATTTTGGCTCTGAGTTACCAGCCACGAGTTGCGTCTCGTCGGTGTTGTAGTGAAGCACCTTCCCGACACGCTCTAAGTACTCGTTGGCGAGCGCCTGGCAAACCGCCTCAGCGACGCCGTCGCAGATAGAATCGGGGTGGCCGATGCCCTTTCGCTCGACAATCTCGACCTCCTGGTCTTCGACTGCGCGTCGGTCAATCGGCTCGACGCGAATATTGCGTACTGTCATTGGCCTTCATTCTGTTCGGGCGTTTCTATAACTTCCGAAAACCTCAGCGCGGTGAATAATTACTCTGGGTTATTGTCTTCGAGCAACAAACCGAGATACGACGTGCGAATCTGCACTTCTGGGTCGAGGCCGAGTTTCTCCAGGAGTTCGTAGGCTCCTTTGCGGGCCGGTTCGATGCCCTCCTCGACTTCCGTCTCGACTTCGACGTACTCGCCGAGGCCGGTGACGTCATCGAGAGTGACGGTGTAGCCATCGATTGCGAAAAATTTGCGGCGCTTTTCGACGGTCGCGGTCGCGTCGTAGCCGAGGCCGGTGAGGATGCGATGCATCGTCTCGCCGTCTTCGACCACCGTTTCTGCCTCCTCCCGCGTCTTCGACTCTGCTTCGACGAGCGGGCCTTTGTAGGTCACTTTCACCACAGTGGTGTCGTCAGTCTGCTCTCGGCGGATGCGAAGGGCCTCGTCGGTCTCAGCAAAATCTCGGTCGGGTGCGTTGTAGTACGTGTCCGTCTGGGTGACAGTGCGGAGTGGCGTCGCGTCGAGTGTGGCGAGTTTCTCGCGGACGGCGTCGTGGGCCGCCCGAACTTTGACTTCGACCTCGTACATGGGCTGAGACAGGGGTTCCCCGCCAAAAAGCGTGGGTATCCGTCGGGCGCGAGAAACGTGATTCTTAAGGGTGCAACGACTGTCCGTTGACGTATGAGTGAAGAACCTCAGGCCGAGGAGGCCGAGCAACCGGAAGACGTCGAAGAAGAAGTCGAAGCGGAGGAGGCTGAGGCTGAGGAAGGCGGACTCCAAGACGGAGATTTCATCAAACTCGCCTACACCGCCCGAACCGTCGAAAACGGCCAGCTCGTCGACACAACCGATGAGGAAATCGCAGAGGAAGAGGGCGTCGCAGACCAGGGCGAGTTCGCCCCACGGACCATCGTCCTCGGTGCGGGCCACATCTTCGCCGCAGTCGAAGAGGCAATCATCGGTGGCGAAGTCGGTGACTCCGGCAAAGTGACTGTCCCCGCCGCAGAAGCCTTCGGCGAGTACGACGAGTCCGAAGTCCGCACCGTCGCGGCCTCGAAAATCCCCGAAGACGACCGCTACCCCGGTGGGCACGTCGACATCGACGGCCAGCACGGTCACGTCGAGACCATCATCGGCGGGCGCGCTCGCGTCGACTTCAACCACCCACTCGCAGGCGAGGACATCGAGTACGAGTACGAAGTGCTCGACGTTGTCGAAGACCGCGAGGAGCAGGCACAGGGGCTGCTCGGCATGTACCTCGACGCCGACCTGAACCTCTGGATTCAGACGGACGAAGTCGAAGAGGAAGTCGTCGTTGAGTCCGATGAGGACGACGAGGACGCAGAGCCTGAGACGGAACTCGAAACCGTCGAAAAGGAAACCCTCTACATCGAGTCCACGCCACAGCTCGCGTTCAACCAGCAGTGGATGTTCCAGAAACAGCAGATTGCTCAGCAGATCATGGACCGCCTCGACTTAGACCGCGTCATCATCCAGGAGACCATCGACGGCTCCGGCGGCATGATGGGCGGCATGGGCGGTATGATGGGCGGTATGGGCGGCGCAGGCGACGCTGACTTAGAAGCTGCGCTCGAAGACGCCGACATCGACGCAGAAGAGCTCGTCGAAGACTTAGACGAAGAATAAGTCACTCGCGTTTTTCCATTTTCCAGCCAGTGAGCCGCGGCTGTGGCATCTTGCATCAAACAGAGAACCCGGCCTTATGCGATGTCGCGGCTGGTGTCGATAGCGACGCGCTCTGAAAGCTGGAGCTTGATGGTTTCGGGGAGTGCGGCCCCACCGCGAAACTTCGGTACGGCGAGCTTGTTCACGATTTGGTCGCCTTGAACCTTCGTTTCGAGTTGGAAAATCACGTCCACCATGTGCTCGGTCGTGTCTCGCAACGCGGGCACGTTTCGCCCCTCAAGCCCGTGGACGACGGCGAGTCCACCCGTGTTGTAGATGTGGTTTTGCAACTCGTTCAGGAAGTTTCGGTAGCGTGGGGCTTCCTGCTCTTCTAAGATGTTGATGGGGTCGATGATGAGGTTCGATTCCTCTGGCAGGCTTTTCACCATCTGGGCTGCGCGGTCGAGCGGCGCGTCGCCGGAGACGTAGCGAATGGTGGGCTTGCCGGTGCGCGCAGAACTGGCCACGATGCTGTCTGCGACCGACTGCTCGGTTCGGTCGAGGGTGAGATACAGCGTCCGCCGTCCGGCGGTTAGCTCGTACAGGAACAGCTCTGCCTGACTCGCCGGTGGCGCGGTCAGCGCGACGATGCTCCCTGCCGGAATGCCCCCGCCGAGCTTCCGGTCGAGCACGTCGATTCCTGTTGGCAGACGCTTCGACATACGTTCGTGTAGCGACCCTATCGAATTAAATGTTCCCCAGGACTCCTCGCCCAAGAAGTGTATCGAACTCCACTACAGTCTGGCGGTTCTCGAATATCTTGTCAGATTGGAGACTGATACAGCCGAGTAACGTACAGTCAAAGAGCCGGCCGATGCCTGCGGGGGGTGTCTCACAGCGCGTGAGTACGACACCAATCGGCGGGGCCGAAAGCGCCCGCGCCATCGCCGCCGTTTTCACCGCATCGCAGAGGCTCGCCGGGTTGGGCGTTGAGACGAGCAGCGTTCGGTCTGCGATGCGAAGCGGCGCGGCCGCGGCAGTCCCGGCTCCTGCAGGGCAGTCGATGAGTGTTTGGTGCGTGTCGGGAAGGTTCGTGAGTGCCTGTGTGAGCGAACAGTCAGCCGTCGGTTCGCCAGCGGGGACGATTCTGACACGAGGATTATCGGGGTAGACGTGACCCACCGCTTCGAGCGACGCGGTGTCGAGCGCCGGAAGGCCGGGGTCGCGGGGCACGCCCGCCAGCTCGTGGAGATTTGGCATCGCGCGGTCTGCGTCCACGGCGACCACCTCGCGCTCGGCGCGAGCGAGCGCACCCGCGAGCCCGAGCGTTGTCGTTGTCTTTCCACAGCCTCCTTTGCCTCCGGCGACGGCGAGCATGGCGTCGGTGGTCCCGCCATGGTACATGAACCTTCGGCAAGTGTCGGGAGTTTCAAGAGTGCTGGCGTCTGCCCTCTAAACGATGTGGACCGACCAGCTCGTCAGCGCGAAACAACTGTCGCGGGCGGACATCGACGCCGTCCTCGACCATGCCGCCGAAATCGATGAAAATCCGGCGGCGTTCGCCGACCGACACACCGACAAACTCCTCGCACTGCTTTTTTACGAACCCAGTACCCGGACGCGCCTCAGTTTCGAGACGGCGATGAAGCGCCTCGGAGGCGACGTTATCGACATGGGCTCGGTCGAAGCCTCAAGCGTCAAGAAGGGTGAAACCCTCGCAGACACCGTTCGCGTCATCGAGGGCTACGCAGATGGCATCGTGCTTCGCCACCCGAGTCAGGGCTCTGCGACCATGGCCGCAGAGTACGTGGACGTGCCGCTCGTAAACGCCGGAGACGGCGCGGGCCAGCACCCCACCCAGACGCTGCTCGACCTCTACACCATCCGCAAGAACGTCGGCTTCGACGATTTGACCGTGGGCATCATGGGCGACCTCAAATACGGGCGGACCGTCCACTCGCTCGCAAACGCGCTCACGCAGGTCGATGCGAGCCAGCACTTCATCAGCCCCGACAGCCTGAAACTCCCGCGTCGGGTGCGCTACGACCTCCACGAAGCCGGAGCGAACGTCAAAGAGCACACCGAGTTAGACGAGATTCTCCCGAGTTTGGACGTGCTCTACGTCACGCGCATCCAGCGCGAAAGATTCCCCGACGAGAGCGAGTATCGCGCCGTCGCCGGACAGTACCAAATCGACGCCGAACTCCTCGAAGCGGCGAGCGACGACCTCATCGTCATGCATCCGCTGCCCCGTGTTGACGAGATTGCGGCCGACGTTGATGGAACAGACTTTGCAAACTATTTCGAGCAGGCCCACAACGGGATTCCCGTCCGCATGGCGCTGCTCGACATGATGTTAGACAATGAGTGACCACGAACTTCGCGTCAGCAAGATTAAAAGCGGCACCGTCATCGACCACATCCCCGGCGGGCAGGCGCTGAACGTGCTCGCCATCCTCGGCATCGACGGTTCGACGGGCGAAGCCGTGAGCGTCGGGATGAACGTCCCGTCAGACCGTCTCGGCCGCAAGGACATCGTGAAAGTCGAAAGTCGCGAGCTGAGTCAAGACGAAGTGGATGTTATCTCGCTCATTGCGCCGATGGCGAGCATCAACATCATCCGCGACTACGAGGTGCAACGCAAACACCGCGTCGAACGTCCGAACTCCGTACAGGGCGTTCTCGAATGCCCGAACCCGTCGTGTATCACCAACGAGCGCGAACCGGTGAAAACGCGCTTTACCGTCCTCGACGACGCGGTTCGCTGTGACTACTGTGAGACCATCGTCCGGGACAACATCGCAGAACACATCAGCGACGACTAACGCGGCGAGTGCGGCCGTCGCCCGAACAATTTTACTCTGGGCGAACGAACGTACTGTCATGGCCCGAAAATTCAAATTCCTGTTCGCCCTCATCGCCGTTGCACTGCTCGTCAAACTCGTCGCAAAGAAGTAGTCGCCCACCGTTTTCGAATCACTTACCCCTGTACCGGACTAGCCGCTTGTATGTTCGGCGTCGTCACACGCAACGCATCAGAGGTCGAGTTGACCGAGTTCGACCGCGGGTTCTATGAGGTGAAAGACGTGACCGGACGGGCCGCTGCCCCGCTCCCGAACGCCATCAACATGGTCTCGTGTTTCGGCGACAACGCGGCTGCAAACGGTAATCCCGACCTCGTTCCGGTGAACGAAGCCGGCGACCTCGCCACCCGCGACCAACCGTATTTCGACTGGGCGTACATCTGCCCGACCAACGAGCAGTATCGCGCCGGACTGCTCGAAATCATCGACGACTGTGTCGAGCAGAACGAGGACGTGCGCTTAGACGACGTGGGCTTCCCGCGCGAGGGCTACTGTCGCTGTGAGCGGTGTAACCGCCTGTTCGACGAGAGCGAGTACGACGACCGAAACGAGTGGCGCGCGTCGGTCATCACCGAGTTCGTAGCCGAGGCCGCCGCCCGGATTCCGGGCAAGGTGTATCTGACGCTGTATCCAGACCCCTACCCCGGTCACCTCTACCGACGGGCGGGACTCGACCTCGACGCACTCGCGGAGCACGTAGACGAGTTCGTCATCCCGCTCTACGACATGGCGTACACGACGACCTATTGGCTCGAAATTATCGTTACCGGCTTCCTCGACCTGCTCACGACGCCCTTTAGCGTAGAACTCTACGCGGTTGACGTGGACATCGACAACCTCATCCACGCGACGGATGTGGCAGATGCCTACGCAAACAACGTCTACTTCGGCTACGACGCCTCGAACGCGGTGGCGGCGCTCAGGCGGATGAAAGCAGAAGACAGAGAAGGCGTGTCACACGGACAGTGAGCGTTCGCGCCACGTGAGAAGGTCGTCGCGGTCGCGCGTGTCGGGGGGCAGGCGGTCGAACCATTCTGCGGTCGAGATTTCGTTATCCGGGTCGCGTATCTGTGGCTCTGTTGTGTCCGCACTCGCGGCGAACACCGGCAGGATGCCCCACGTTTCGTGGCTTCCACAGCGAAGGTGGATGCGCGTGAGGAGCGCAAGCCCGTCGTAGGTGGCTTCCACACCGGCTTCCTCTGCTAGTTCGCGGTGGGCGGCTTCGTGGAACGATTCACCTGGGTCTACGCCGCCGCCGGGGAGCACCCACATGTCGACGCCTTCGTGGCGACAGAGCAAGAGTTTCCCACACAGCTGGTAGACGATAGTGTGTGCGCCGTAGGGAGCACCGGTCTCGTTGATTCGCCGGGCGAGCGTCCGAAACCGGTTGCGCGAGACGTGGTGAGTTCGGGTGTGTTCGGTGTACTCGTCGTGGGCCTCCGCGAGTCGATGGTAGGCCTGTGCTGCGGCTTGGTCTGCTTCTGAGGCGAGAAACCAGAGGTCGTCTACGGGCGTCATCTGCGCCACGTCGGCCGGGTAGTTATCGCATGAAACGCAGAGGGGAGAGCGCAAATCGTGGCAGTCATTACCGTTTGTTCGCGTCGCCACTGCAATAAATGTTCGACCAGTTCAGGCGAGCTGTGCGCGACAGGTGCGTGCCATAGCCGGCAGCGACAGCGTGACCGACGAATCGAACGACACGAGCACTTGTTGGTTATCGGTGAAGGGGAGTTGCAAGATGGTCTGCGTGTCGAACCCTTGGACGGCGTAGGTGAGCGAGCCGAGTTTCTCGCTGAGCCGGTTGGGGTTCTCTGCGAGAACGTCCGTCGCCACGTCGCTGAGCGTCTCAGCCACCGCCGACTCTGTCCGGCTCACTGCTGCTGGGGTGTGGACGTACATCGTGACGGCTTCGCGCGTGTAGGCGACGACGCCACGGAGCGCAGTGCCCGCGTGGTCGATGAGAAATGAGAGCAGGTCGTCGTATGGAAATGCGTCGCGGGTGACGGTTGTGAAGCTGATGTCCTCGGTTCTGCGGAACACATCCCAAACGACGTCCCGTCCAGTTGGGGTAAGCCCGTACAGGCGCCCTTTCAGTGTGTCTTCAGGAACGAGCAGATCGATGAGGTCTCGTTCTCTGAGCTCTGCGATACTGCGAGAGATGTGTGGGAGCGGTCGGGACACGCTTGTCGCAATTTCGGAGGGTTGTGCAGGCCCCTTATCAAATAAATGATACATAACGTCCGTCCTGTGTGCTGAGTTGGAGACATATTGCACGTGCTCCCAGTCGTCGCTCACAATGTATTCCTCATCACAGTTTTCGAATTTGTGCTACAGTCGTTTATACTCTTGGTCGCCGTATATTTTAGTAGTTATTCTTGACATATTTCATTGCCTCTACGCTCAACTAATATTTCATATCTGACTGGCCTACCCCGGGCACACGCTCCGTTCGGTGGGGATTCTCACCATGTACTGCGTCCGTTACGTGGGGCGGAAATGGCCGCGAAGCCACTCACTGCCGTGCCCTGTCGCCCTGGAGCGCGGCTCACACAGAGAGCCATCAAAACAGACCTGAACCACGACACTTTTAGCCGGGTCGCTGCAAGGATGACTATGAGCTTTGACGAAGGAGACCAAGTTATCCTGCACGACAAGCACAGTGAGTATGACGGCCAATCCGGTACGATTAGCCAAGTTATCGAAAACATGTTCGGTGGCGCTACGTACACTGTGATGTTCGACGAGGGTCAAGAGCAGGGTCTCTCCGAGGATTCACTCGAACGGCTCGAAGACGAGTAAGACGCTTTTTACCGACCGGGCACGAAGCCTGCCCATGTCGAAGGTTCCGTTTCACTATATCGACCTCCGCACATTTTGCTACGCGACCGAGGACGAAAAGCGCGTAATAGAGGCTATTCGGGCATTCCTCCCCGAGGAATTCGAACTCGAACGCATGGAGACGAAAGGCCACCACGGCGACCGCATCGTCATCTTCTCTGCCCGCGTCGAAAAGGCAGACGACGTGCGGGTGGTGCTCGACAAGCTCGCTGAACTCGAAAACATAGACAAAGTGCGTGCAGAAATCGATCAGCGCGTAGACGACAACTGCTCGTTTTTCATCCACCTCGACAAGCAGGCGGCGTTCAAAGGCATCGCACAGCTCGGTGAGGGGCTCTCGCTACGGGGGAAGGTCGAAGCGTATCCCGCAAAAAAAGCGAAAGCAGTCGAAATCGTCAGAGACGCTATCTGACGCCCGAAAAACATGTCCCGTGTTATCTAGTGCCAATGTTTATGGGGGCACCCCGTGTGTGTGAGAAAGAGGCGTCAATTGAATGCAAGCGTGTCCGTACTGTAACTCTGAATTGAACGGGACTGGTAGCCGAGTATCGACGAGAACCGGCGGTGGGCGAAAAACAACCGGGTCTGAGATGGTTTCGTGTCCGGATTGTGGCGGCGTAATCGACGGCTTTTCGACACACTGAGTCGGCGGCCGGGTCGCGCCTTTTATTTTCGGTGACGGGAAAGTCGAGAGTGACACCGCTCGATGCTCATGTACGAAGCAGTCCACGCACACCCCGACGGCGACAGCACCGTGGCCAGATTCGCGGCGACGGCGAAGTCGTATGGGTACGACGGAATCGTCGTCCGGAATCACGGGGACGCCCCAGCCGAGTTCGACAGCGAGTCGCTCAGCGACGCAACCGGCATCAACGTCGTGGACGCCATCGAGATTCGCGCCGACAATCCCGCACAGGCCAGCGGCCACGTCGGCAACTACCGCCCAAAAAAGACGATGCTCGTCGTCCACGGCGGGAACACGAAGGTAAACCGCTTTGCGTGCGAGCAAGAGCGCGTGGACGTGCTTGCCCACCCGATGGCCGGGCGCGGCGACCTGAACCACGTCCTCGCAAAAGCCGCAGCGCGCAACAACGTCCGCATCGAGTTCAACTTCGGAGACGTGCTCCGTCGCCACGGCGGCCCCCGAGTCCAAGCGCTCCAGAACCTGCGTAAACTCCGCGAACTCGTCGAGTACTACGACGTGCCGTACGTGGTGAGCGGCGACCCACAGAGTCACTTAGCCCTGCGCGCCCCGCGCGACCTCGTTGCTCTCGGTGAGACGATTGGCTTCTCGAAAGCCCAGATGAAAGCCGGGCTCGAAGAGTGGGGAACCATCGCGGCGCACAACCGCGAGGTGATGGACGAGTCCTTCATCGAACCCGGCGTGACTCGTGGGCGCTACGAGGAGGTCTCAGAATGAAGCACCTCCCGAAGCACATCCGCCCGCGGTGGCGGTATCTTGCGGTCCACCTCGAAGCGTGGCCGGAGACGAGTTTCAATCGCCGAAGCTTCCAGCGGCACGTCTGGTACGCCACCCAGAACCTTCACGGCGACCCGGGGGCGGCGGCCCTCGACATGAAGGTCATCCGGTTTTCGTTCGCAGACGGGGATGGACACGCCATCGTCCGCACCCGCCGCGGCGAGGAAGACCGAGCGCGTGCGGCCCTCGCCTGCGTCCACGAAATAGACGGCGACACCATTGGCGTTTCCGTCGCCGGAATCAGCGGGACGGTGCGTGCTTGTGAAGAAAAGTATATAGGTCGCCGAAGGGTAAAACCGACACAGAGAAAAGTCGTCTTTGCAGGCGCAGATGTAACCGCCGTCGAACGGGGTTCCCGGTTCGACGTGCGGCAAGATGGCGCGTTTGTGGGGGCGGCAGAACTCGATCTCGAGTGATACTACATGCAGGGACAAGCCCAACAACAGGCCTACGACCGCGGAATTACGATTTTCTCCCCGGACGGACGCCTCTACCAGGTCGAGTACGCCCGTGAGGCAGTCAAGCGAGGAACCGCGAGCATCGGTGTCCGGACGACGGACGGCATCGTGCTCGCAGTTGACAAGCGCATTCGCTCGCCGCTCATGGAGCGCACTAGCGTCGAAAAGATTCACAAGGCCGACGACCACATCGGCATCGCGAGCGCCGGGCACGTCGCAGACGCGCGCCAGCTCATCGACTTTGCCCGCCGTCAGGCGCAGATAAACCAACTGCGCTACGGCGAGCCAATCGGCGTCGAGACGCTCACGAAGGAAGTCACCGACCACATCCAGCAGTACACGCAGGTCGGTGGCGCGCGCCCATTCGGTGTCGCGCTCATCATCGGCGGCATCGAAAACGGCCGCCCACGCCTCTACGAAACGGACCCATCCGGGACGCCGTACGAGTGGAAGGCGCTCGCCGTCGGCGCAGACCGCGGCGAGATTCAAGACTACCTCGAAGCGAACTACTCCGAGGAACTCGACCTCGACGCCGGTGTCGGACTCGCCCTCCGGGCACTCGCAGAGGTCAACGACGGCAAACTCCGCCCAGAAGGAATCGGTGTCGCCACCATCTCCTTAGACGAGGACTTTGCCGAATTAGACGACGAGTCCGTCGAATCCTACCTCACGGAACTCGACCTGCTCGACACCGAGTCGGACGACGAATAATCGCGCCGTTCTTTCGTTTTCCCCACCAGCGAGCCGTTGCGCTCGGCCAGTTTTCGCCCAACCGAGGACAACACCCTTTACCCGTGCTGTACTATCTTGTACCATGATTTCACTTGACGAGGCCGTCACGGCCCGACTCGAATCACACGGTGCGCGATTTGAGGTTCTCGTTGACCCGGACGCTGCACTGGCCATCAAACGAGACGAGTTCAAAGGCGACTTAGAGGATGTCATCGCCGCAGACGACGTGTTCGAAGACGCCTCACGCGGTGACCGCCCCGCAGAGGAGGACTTAGAGAAGGTGTTCGGGACGACAGACCCGATGGAAATTATCCCGGAGGTCATCAAACGCGGCGAGATTCAGATTACCGCAGACCAGCGCCGCGAGATGCAAGAACAAAAGCGCAAGCAGTTGGTGGCGACCATCGCGAGAAACGCCATCAACCCGCAGATGGACAACGCCCCCCACCCGCCAGACCGCATCGAGGCAGCGCTCGAACAGGCGGGGTTCAAGGTAGACCCGATGGAGCGGGTCGAAGAACAGGTCGATGACGCCCTCGATGCGCTTCGGCCCGTCATCCCGATTCGCTTCGACACGGTAACCATCGCGGCGAGAATCCCGGCTCAGTACGCAGGCAGCGCACAGGCGCGCATCCGCAAGTTCGGCGACTTAGAGCGAGAAGAGTGGCAAAACGACGGGTCGTGGGTCGGCGTCATCACCTTCCCCGCCGGACTGCAAAACGAGTTTTATAGCCTCGTAAACGAGCTGTCGAGCGGCGAAGCAGAGACCCAAATCATCAAAGACGAAGACGACATCAAAACGCGATAAGCGATTCTCGGCGGTCGCTTTTTCCCCGTTCGTCCCGATGCACGGACATGGTCGGACAATTCCTGTTGCAGGTGAACCTCCCCGAGTCGCTCTCTGCGTATCAAGAGGTTCTCACCGAGGTGTTCTGGTTTCTGAGCGGGGCATTTATGGTGTACCTCGTTGGCCGTTTTCTGCTTATCCCGCTCGTGTTGCGGGTGGTTCGGGCGCGCAACCGCAACAATCCCACGATTGAGACGGCAGCAGAAACGTATCTTCGTGTCGCGTTCGCGTTGTTGGCGACGCTTGCGGGCATCGTCGCCGCGGGCTACGGGGGCGTTCTCACCGGCTCTGCGGTCGTCATCGCCGCGCTCACGTTTCTGCTTGGTATCTCCGGGCAGGAAGTGTTCGGGTCGCTCATCAGTGGCATGTTCCTCGTTGCGGACCCGGATTTCAACGTTGGCGACTGGATTTCATGGTCTGGTGGGCAGGGAACCGTTGAAGCCGTTGACTTCCGAGTGACGCGAATTCGCTCCCCGAACAACGAGACCATCACCGTCCCCAACACGGAACTCACGACCAATGCGCTCACTCGGCCGTTCGGGCGCGACACGTTTCGAGTGACCGAACAGGCGTATCTCCCCTACGACGAGGATACAGAGCGCGCGCTCCTCGAAATCAGGCAGGTCGCTGCGAGCCAAGACCTCGCATTGGCAGAGCCGGCACCCACGTCTCGCATCATGGAACTCGGGCCGAACGCGATCACCGTGCAAGCCGAGTTCTGGGTAGACGACCCCGCTGGGAGCAACATTGCGACGGTGCGCTCTGATTTCAGACGCCAGTTAAAGCGCCGGTTCGTCGAGGCGGGACTGACGCTTTCACCACCGACTGGGCAGGAACTTTCGGGAGCGGTTCGAGTAGAGCAGTCGCTCTAACCCTTGTCCACCGAAAAATCGAATGCAGAAACTATCCTCTGCGGAAGCCAAGCAAGAAGCCAGCGGTGAACCCTGCACCCACCGAGAGCGTTTCTAAAATCGTCGTAATCCACGAGGGGGGCGTCGCAGAGGTCGCTTCTTCGCCGGCTTTGATGAATCCAGCAGTCAGTTTCTCCCAATCGACGGTGAGAATCTGGCGCGACTCTAAGAACTTGAACAGCGCGAGTTCGAGACCAATAATGACGGCGATGAGTTTTGCTACTTTCTTCGCAGCAAAGCCAATAATCGCCCCGATGAGTGCCCCACCCCCGGCTTCGATGCCGAGTTGTTGGAGGTTGATATCCACCATAGCGTACACTCCGCACGTAACTGTTAAGACTTTTGTCCTAAATTCACCCCTCAACCAGAGTGTCACGCCGTGACATTGAAGATGTGCGGGCGCATACTGACGGCCATGAACGTCAGTAGCGTCGCGGAGGTGGGCTGCCGTCAATAAGACAGACCGCGACACGGTGGCGTGCCGTGTCGAAATGGGTGTTTCACTCCCCGCCACTGCTGGCGAGGAATTGCTATGAAGGCCGTTATCGTCAAACGTGTCGACAGGGGGAGTGCCGATGTTGGAGAGATTTGCGATCTCGCAGCAGCGGCGGGCTACACCGTCGCTGCGACGCTCACGCAAACGCGTGAAGCGGACTCCGCCCTCCACATCGGGGAAGGGAAAGCAGACGAACTCGCCGCGCTCGTCGCAGAGACGGGCGCAGGCATCGTTATTTTCGACAACCGACTCGGGCCGTATCAGGTGTTCAACCTCGGCAAACGACTGCCCGAGGGCGTCGAGGTCGTAGACCGCTTCAAACTCGTCCTCGAAATTTTCGGCCAGCGTGCCCGCACGCGCAAGGCACAACTCCAAGTCGAACTCGCAAACCTCCGATACGAACTCCCGCGTGCAGAGGCGAAAGCCAGCCTCGCAAAGCGCGATGAGCGCCCGGGGTTCATGGGGCTTGGTGAGTACGACCAAAACCGCGAACGCGACATCAAATCCCAGATTGCCCGCCTTCGGGACGAACTCACGCGCATTGAACGCCGCGAAGAACAGCGCCGCGAACACCGCCGGGAGACGGGCTTCGACCTCGTCGCGCTCGCCGGGTACACGAACGCCGGGAAGTCCACACTCCTGCGCCAACTCGCCCGCGACGTGGACGTAGACGAAAACGAAGATCTCCACCCGGATATCGAGGCCACCGCCGAGTCAGAAGACCGCCTGTTCACCACGCTCGGGACGACGACCCGCCGCGCCGACATGGAGCGAAACGTCCTCGTCACGGACACGGTTGGATTCATCACCAACCTGCCTCACTGGCTGGTCGAATCGTTTAAATCCACGCTGGATGCGGTGTACCACGCAGACCTCGTCCTCCTCGTCGTGGACGTTTCAGAGCCGGTCGAGAACATCCGCGAGAAACTCGTCACCTGCCACGACACGCTGTATGAGCGCAACGAAGCGCCCATCGTGACCGTCTTGAACAAGGCAGACGCGGTTGACGACGCCGAGATTGCCGAGAAAATCGAGGCACTCTCCGCGCTCGCCCCCGACCCCGTGGTCATCAGCGCAAAAGAGGATCTGAATATGGACGCGCTCAGAGACCGCATCGAGCGCGCGCTCCCGCCGTTCGAACACGAACGGCTCGTCCTCCCGATGACCGACGAGACGATGAGCCTCGTCTCGTGGATTCACGACAACGCCCGCGTCAACGACGTGGACTACGGCGAGCAAGTCATCGTGGACTTCGAAGCCCGACCCGCCATCGTGGAGAAATCGCGGTCGAAAGCCGGTGAGTTGCCGCTCGCAGAATCAGCCTGAGTAGTCGAGTTTTCGAAGTGCTTTCCGGTCAGTCGAGCGTCTGCTTTTCCTTATCGAGCACGCGCACGTTCGAAATCTCCGTCGCGGGATACTGCCCGTTTTCGTCTTTCTCGACGGCTTTCACCATGTCCCAGACGACGTTCAAACCGGTCGTTACGCCCTCTAAGGCTTCCATCTCACAGCCCGTCTTGCCGGTGGTTTCGACGGCCACAGTCAGGGTGATTTTCTCCTCGCTAATCTCGAACTCGGTGTCTACGTTCGTAATCGGAATCTGGTGGCACATCGGGATGGTCTCCCACGTGTGTTTGACCGCCTGAATCGCGCCGACGCGGGCGGTTGCGAGCACGTCGCCTTTGCCTATCTCGCTCTCGCGGATGGCGTTGATGGTCGTTGGTTTGAGGTGGATGTCGCCCTGTGCGACGGCGCGGCGGGCGGTGTCTGGTTTCTTGCCCACGTCGACCATCTGCACGTCGCCCGACTCCGTCGTGTGCGTCAGGTCGTCACTCACGGCGCTCACCCCAGAGCGCGACCGGCAGCGTCGAAAGCAAATCGGTTGCCATCATACCGTACCCTCGTTGCTCGACCACCAAATCACCAGCGCGTCCCGTCGCGTAGGCGGCGATGGCTGCTGCGTGTGTCGGTTCCTGTGTCGCCGCGAGCGCGCCGGTCGCACCCGCGAGCACGTCGCCCGTTCCACCGACGGTCATGCCGGGATTGCCAGTCCGATTGACGCGCGTCGTCTCACCGTCCGAAATCACGTCGTAGGCTCCTTTCACGAGCAACGTGTGGCCGAGGCTTTTTGCGAAGTCCTCAACCAACTCCTTCCGACTGTGCCAGTCCGTGTCGGTTTCCCCGCCCATCTTTTTGAGTTCGCCCTGATGAGGCGTGCAGATGAGCGTCGCCTCCGTTTCGATTGTCGGAACCACCTGCAGCGCATCTGCGTCCACGACCGCAGTTCCGTCGAAAGCTTTTACGAACTCTTCTACCGCGTCGAGCGTCTCGTCCGCGCTCCCGAGACCGGGGCCGAACACCACCGTGTCGTGGCCTGTGGCGAGGTCGAGCAGGGACTCTACGTGGCTCGGTTCGAGTCTGTCGCCATCGAACGGTCGGAGAATCAAGTTCTCGCTGTAGCCCTGTATCTCGCGGGCGACCGACTTCGGACAAGCGACGCGCACGAGGTCTGCGCCAGCGCGAAGTGCGGCCTGCCCGGAAAGCGCCGGTGCGCCGGTGTACGGGCCGCCGCCGACGATGAGCACGCGGCCGTGGTCGCCCTTGTGGCTCTCGGATTTCCGGGTGAGTGTGCGGAGGTCACCCGGCCCGACGAACAGCTCTGCTGCGGCGGGAATCCCGATGTCCGCGACGGTGACGTTCGGGAGGTTTTCGAGGCCGGGTTTCATGTCGTGGCAGGTGACGACGTGGTCTGCACCGACGGCGATTCCGGCTGAGGAACCCGTGTCTGCGTCCATTCCCGTCGGCACGTCCACGGAAACGACCGTCGCTCCCGAGGCGTTGATGGCTTCGGCAGCGGTTTTCTCGGGTTCGCGCAACTCGCCGGTGACGCCGGTACCGAGCATTCCGTCTACGATGAGGTCGGGGGTGCCGAGGTCGAGTGCCGTCGAATCGCGGACTTCTCGGGTATCGTATTCAGCCTCTTTGAGCGCGTCCCAGTTCTCGCGGGCGATGTCGGTCGAAATGGACTCCTCGCGGCCGAGCAGGTGAACGGTCACGTCAAATTCGTCAAGGAATCGCGCGGCGACGAAGGCGTCACCACCGTTGTTCCCGCGCCCGGCGACGATGGCGACGGTCGCACCGGGTGAGACGAGGTTGCGGACGACGCGAGCGACGGCGTTGCCACTCGACTCCATCAACTGTTTTTGAGGCACTCCGAGGGCCGCCGCGTTCTCGTCTACGGCGGCCATTCGGTCGCTCGAAATCATGGCAGGGAGTTGTTTCCGGGGTGGGTTAAACGTGCGGGGGCCGGTGCAGTCATTTTCCTCCACTCCTTTCACCCAGTTGTGAACGTCTTCTGGCTAGACGAAAATCCGCGACGGGCGGCGCGCTACCACGGTGACCAGCACGTGAACAAGATGCTGCTCGAAGCCGCCCAAATCCTCTCGACTGCCCTCCGTGAACACGGTCACGACGAGGCATTTCTCTATCAGCCAACCCACACCGGCCATCCCGTCGTCGAATGGGCGGCACACTCACGGGAGAATTGGCTTCGCCTCTATGAGTTTGCAGGCGCGCTGAACGCGGAGTTCGTCGAGCGATTCGACCATGACGAGCCACACGCGAGTTGGCAGATGCTCGAGCGAGTCGACCGCGACGCGATTGCAATACCCGCCCGCGGTGCGACCGAACCGCCACAGTGCATGCCAGAAGAATACTATCGGGACGACCTCGTAGACGCCTACCGAACCTACTACGCGAACGACAAGGAGTGGGCTGTGTGGAACTACACCGACGAACCGCCGTGGTTGGCAGAGTACCGGCTTACCGCTTGATTTCGAAGCCAGAGACGTTCTCTGGAGACTTGTATTCCGCTTCGACACTGGTTACGTCCGCGGCCGGACTTCCCGTGTGACACCACTCGATGAGTGCGTCTACTTCGCTTTCGTCGCCCTCGAACACGGCTTCGACGCGGCCGTCTGCCAGATTTTTCACCCACCCGGAGACACCGAGTTCCTGTGCCTTGTCGCGGGTGTTCGCGCGGTAGTAGACGCCCTGTACTTTCCCGCTCACGAAGACGTGTGCGCGCACTCGTTCGGTCATAGGAACCATTCTGCAAAACCGTCAATAAGTGTTCTCCCTACGCCTCGCCGCCGGTTCTGAGATAGTGGAACACGTACGTCTGGGCGTAGCCTGCGTATTTCCCGCCGAACTGCGCGCGGATGGCCCGTGACGTATCGCGGTAGTTCCCCTTCTCGCAGTCGGGATAGTGGTCTGCGATGGCCGATTGAATCCACGTATCGAGCGGGACGGCTTCGAGGTAGCCAAGCGAGAACAGGAGGATGCAGTCTGCGACTTTGTCGCCGACGCC